>NZ_JAGYGN010000001.1:0-480430 GCF_019947515.1 Pseudomonas sp. A-B-19 | reverse complement strand
CCCGCAGCGCATCGCCCGGTAGCGGATTGAAAGAGCTGGCGCGTTTCCTGCAAGTCCCCCTTATATCGCCATAAAACGAGCACTTGCGGTGAGCCCGGACGTGCCCTGAACGGTGGCAGGTTTAACCCGGATGGCCCGCAAAAGCTTGATACAGCTTGGCTGAGCCCTGCGACGAACAAGAGAGGAAGGGGATGAAGGCAGTTATTTTGGCGGGTGGTCTGGGTACGCGGATCAGCGAGGAGTCGCATCTCAAGCCCAAGCCGATGATCGAGGTCGGCGGCAAGCCAATTCTCTGGCACATCATGAAACAGTACTCCGCTCACGGGATTCACGATTTCGTGATCTGCCTTGGCTACAAGGGCTATGCAATCAAGGACTTCTTCGCCAACTACTTTCTGCACACCTCCGACGTCACGTTCGACATGCGTAACAACCGCATGGATGTTCATCAGAACTACAGCGAGCCATGGCGCGTCACGCTGATCGACACCGGGGAAGAGACCATGACCGGCGGCCGGTTGCGCCGCGCCCGACGCTACCTCGAAGACGAACAGGCGTTCTGCTTTACCTACGGCGACGGCGTGTCGGACCTCAACATTGGCGCGTTGGTGGATTTCCATCTCAAGCACGGCAAGCTGGCGACCGTCACCGCAGTACAACCACCTGGCCGCTACGGCGCGCTCAATCGCGATGGTGACAAGGTCCTGGGCTTCACCGAAAAGCCACGCGGTGATGGTGGCTGGATCAATGGCGGGTTCTTCGTCCTCTCGCCCAAGGTGTTGCCGCTGATCGAAGGCGATGAGACCTCGTGGGAGTCTGGGCCGCTGGATGGTCTGGCCGAGCGCGACGAGCTCATGGCGTTCCAGCACGACGGTTTCTGGCAGCCGATGGACACCCTTCGTGACAAGAACCACCTCGAGGCGTTGTGGCAGAGCGGGGAGGCCCCATGGAAGCAATGGGACTGAGCCCGCAGTTCTGGCGCGGCAAGCGGGTGCTGGTCACCGGCCATACCGGTTTCAAAGGCAGTTGGCTGACGTTGTGGCTGCAAAGCCTGGGTGCCGAAGTCAGCGGGTTTTCCCTCGATCCGTCCACCGAACCGAGCCTTTTCGAACTGGCACGGGTGCATGAAGGCATCAACGATCAGCGCGGCGACTTGCGTGACCTGGGCGCTTTGCTGGAACTGATCGCCGAGACCCGGCCGGAAATCGTCCTGCACCTGGCGGCACAGCCGCTGGTGCGCGAAGGTTATCGCGACCCGTTGGGCACTTATTCCAGCAACGTCATGGGCACCCTCAACCTGCTCGAAGCGATTCGCCAGGTCGGCGGCGTGCGCGCCTGTGTGCTGGTGACCACCGACAAGGTCTACGCCAACCAGGAATGGCTGTGGCCGTACCGCGAAAACGAAGCGCTGGGCGGTCACGATCCCTACAGCAGCAGCAAGGCGTGCTGCGAATTGCTGGCGCAATCCTATGCCGCTTCGTTCTTTGCGCCGCAAAAGCACGCCGAACATGGTCTGGCATTGGCCACGGCGCGTGCCGGCAACGTGCTGGGCGGCGGCGATTTTGCCCCGGAGCGGTTGATTCCCGACGTGCTGCGGGCGTGGTCGGCGGATGAACCGGTGACCTTGCGTTATCCGCACGCGGTGCGCCCGTGGCAGCACGCACTGGAACCGCTGGCCGGTTATCTGCAACTGGCTGCCGGGCTGTATGAGCAAGGTACGCAATTCGCCGGGGCGTGGAATTTCGGTCCCGGCGAAGCGGACATGTGCAGCGTCGGTGAAGTGGTCGAACTGCTCGCCAGCCGCTGGCCGCAGGCACGCGGGCTGCGTATCGAACCGAGCGATATGCATGAGGCCGGCCTGTTGCGCCTGGACAGCAGCCGCGCCCGTCAATTGCTCGGCTGGCAACCGCGCTGGTCGTTGCAGCAGTGCCTGACCCAGACCCTGGATTGGCATCTGGCATGGCAGAACGGCGATGACATGCGCGCCATCACTCTGGCGCAACTGAACCTGTACCGAGGCGCGCTGTGAGTGAATTCCTGCTGAAGGCATTGCCGCTGAGCGGTTTGTTCAGCGTGCAGCAAAAACGCTTCGAGGACGAGCGCGGGCACTTTTCCCGATTGTTTTGCGAGAGCAGCCTGAGTGCGTTTGGCCAGGCGTTTCATATCCGCCAGATCAATCACTCCTGTACCCGCGAACGTGGCAGCGTGCGTGGCCTGCATTACCAGAATGCCCGCGCGCCGGAAGCCAAGTTGATCACCTGCCTGCGCGGGGAAGTCTGGGACGTCGCGGTGGATCTGCGTCCCGACTCCGAGACCTTCCTGCACTGGCACGCCGAACACCTGCGTGCCGGCGATGGCCGCAGCCTGTTGATTCCGGCCGGATTCGCCCACGGCTTCCAGACCCTGAGCGCCGACGCCGAGCTGCTTTACCTGCACAGCAACGACTACACGCCGGAACACGAAGGCGGGTTGTCGGTGTTCGATCCACGGCTGGCGATTGCCTGGCCGCTGCCTGTCAATAATCTGTCGGTGCGCGATGCCAGTCATCCAGCACTCGATGAACACTTCGCCGGAGTGCGTCTATGAACTGCCGTGGTTGCGCCACTGCGCTGACCCTGCCGCTGATCGACCTGGGCACCTCGCCGCCGTCCAATGCCTACGTGCGTGGCGACCAGCTGGAGCAGGCCGAACAATGGGTGCCGCTGAAGGTTGCCGTGTGCCAGCAATGCTGGCTGGTGCAAACCGAGGATTACACCCGCGCCGACAGCCTGTTCGATGCCGAGTACGCCTATTTCAGTTCGTTCTCCAGCACCTGGCTGGCCCATGCCGAGCGTTATGTGGCCGAGATGGTCGAGCGCTTCGGCCTGAGCGCCGATAGCCGCGTGGTGGAAATCGCGGCCAACGATGGCTACCTGTTGCAATACGTGGCCGGGCGCGGCATCCCTTGCCTGGGCGTCGAGCCGACCCGTAGCACCGCGCAAGCGGCACGGGAAAAAGGCCTGGAGATTCGTGAAGTATTTTTCGGTCGCGACACCGCCACGCAGCTGAGAAGCGAAGGCTGGGGCGCCGACCTGATGGCCGCCAACAACGTGCTGGCGCATGTGCCGGACATCAACGATTTCCTCGGTGGTTTTGCGACCCTGCTCAAACCGACTGGCGTGGCAACGTTTGAGTTTCCGCAACTGCTGACGCTGATGGCCGGCCAGCAATTCGACACGCTGTACCACGAGCACTATTCCTATCTGTCGTTGACCGCCGTGCAAACCCTCTGCGCGCGCAACGGCCTTGAAGTGTTCGACGTCAGCCAGTTGCCGACCCATGGCGGCTCGCTGCGGGTGTTCGTGCAGCGCATGGACGGTGAGCGCCGTGAAGTGCTGCCGGCGGTGCACCAGCAGTTGCAGGCCGAACTCGCCGCTGGGGTGAAAACCCCCGGGTACTACGCGACCCTCGCCCCGGCGGCCGAGCGCATCAAGCACGAACTGCTGCGTTTCCTGCTGCGGGCCAAGGCTGACGGCAAGCGTGTGGTCGGCTACGGCGCCGCCGCCAAGGGCAACACCTTGCTCAACTACGCCGGGGTCAAGCCGGACCTGTTGGCCTGGGTGGCCGATGCCAACCCGCACAAGCAAGGCAAGTACCTGCCCGGTAGTCGCATTCCGATCGTGTCGCCGGCCCGGATCGACATCGAGAAGCCGGATTACGTGCTGGTACTGCCGTGGAACCTGCTCGATGAGATCACCCAGGCCTTTGTCGGCATTCGTGCATGGGACGGTCGTTTTGTCATTGCCATTCCCGAGTTGATCATTCGATGAGCCGAATTCATTACACCAAACCCAGTGTCGGTGAGCTGGAAGCCGACTATGTGCTCGATGCCGTCCGCCATGGTTGGGGAGAGCGCTGCTACGAATACCTGACGCGCTTCGAAAAGTCCTTTGCCGAGCACGTGGGTGCGACGTACGCGATTGCCACGTCCAGTTGCACCGGCGCGCTGCATATGGGCATGGCGGCGCTGGGCATCGGTGCCGGCGATGAGGTGATCCTCGCCGATACCAACTGGATCGCCTCGGCCGCACCCATCACTTATCTGGGCGCGACGCCGGTGTTCGTCGACGTGCTGGCCGACAGCTGGTGCCTCGACCCGCAGCAGGTTCGCCGGGCGATCACTCCACGAACCAAGGCGATTCTGGCGGTGCACCTCTACGGCAATCTCTGCGACATGGATGCGTTGCTGGCCATCGGTCGCGAGTTTGGCCTGCCGGTCATCGAAGACGCCGCCGAGGCGATTGGCTCGCAGTGGCGCGGTCGGGCCGCCGGTTCGCTGGGCGCGTTCGGCGCGTTTTCCTTTCATGGCACCAAGACCATGACCACCGGCGAAGGCGGCATCTTCGTGACGTCGGACAAGGCTCTGTATGACCGTGTGCTGACCCTGTCCAACCATGGCCGCGTGGCTGGCAGCAGCAAACAGTTCTGGCCGGATTTCCTCGGTTTCAAATACAAGATGAGCAACCTGCAAGCCGCCGTCGGTTGCGCCCAGGTTGAACGGATCGAGGAGCTTATCCAGCGCAAGCGCGCGATCTTCGCCAACTACGCCGGCGCCCTGGCTGCATTGCCAGGCTTGTCCATGAACCCTGAGCCCGTACACGCGCGCAACGGTTACTGGATGCCTACCGTGGTCTTTGACCGCGAGTTGGGGATCACGCGGGACATGTTGATCGCCGCCTTCCAGGCCGCCGATATCGACGCGCGGGTGTTCTTCTGGCCGCTGTCGTCCTTGCCGATGTTCAGCGAACTGACGGCCGACTCGCCCGTGGCGCATGCGCTGCCGGAGCGCGCGATCAATCTGCCGAGTTACCACGACATGACCGATGACGATCAGCACCGGGTCATCGAGGTGCTGCGCGCGCTGGTACTCAAAAGGACTCGGCTATGAAGGTTTACCTGCTGGGGGCGGCCAATCCTGAAGCGGTACGGATGATCCTCACCCTGCAACGCAGTCAGCCGGACGTGCAGTTCGCCTTTCTCGATAACGATCAGGCGAAACAAGGCACGCTGTTTCATGGCGTGCCAGTGGTGGGTGGCACCGACAAGGTGGCCGAGCTGAAAGGCCCCGACACACGCTTTGTCAATTTGATCACCGGCAGCACGGCGCTGCGTTACCGGACCACCTGCGAGATCGTCGAGGCCGGTGGCGCCCTGGGCAACTTCATCCACCCGGGCATCGATCTGACGATGATCACGATGGGCATCGGCACCTATCTGCAAGAGGGCGTGATCATGCAGGCGCAAGTCAGCCTGGGTGACAACACCAGTATCAGCGCCGGCAGCGTGGTCGGGCATGAAGGGCTGGTCGGCCATTCGGTGTTCATGGCGCCGGGTGTCTGTATCGCTGGTTGTGTCGAGATCGGTGACGGCACCTTCATCGGCACCAACGCTACGATCCTGCCGCGTTTGCGCATCGGTCGTTGGGTCACCATCGGTGCGGGCGCCGTGGTGACCAGGGACGTTCCAGACTATGCGGTTGTGGTGGGCAGCCCCGCCAGGACCATCAAGACCAATCCTGCTTCCTTTCAAGACGGTCGGGTTTTCAAGTAACCACCGCGACTAATTTCCGGAGAGTCTGTAATGAATCCTCATGAGCAGTTTCGTGAAGAAGTAAAAGAGAACATCGAAGGCCTGCAACAGGACAAAGCCTTGCAAGCCACGTCGCTGGATTGGGTTGGCACCACCGCCAGGCACAAGTACACCTACAACTTCAGCTGGATGGGCCGCCCGATCATTCAGTTCCCCCAGGACATGGTCGCCATGCAGGAGATCATCTGGGCGCTGCGGCCGGACATCATCGTCGAGACCGGTATCGCCCACGGCGGCTCGCTGGTGTTTTACGCCTCGATGCTGGAGCTGATCGGCCATGGCGAAGTGCTGGGTGTCGACATCGATATCCGCCAGCACAACCGTGAGGCGATCGAAGCGCACCCGATGAGCAAGCGGATCCGGATGATCCAGGGTTCGAGCATTGATCCGGCGATCGTCGAACAGGTTCGCCAGCGCGTCGAAGGCAAGACCGTGCTGGTGGTCCTGGACTCCAACCACACCCACGAACATGTGCTTGAAGAGCTGCGGGCCTATGCGCCGATGACCTCGGTGGGCAGCTACTGCGTGGTGATGGATACCGTGGTGGAAGACATGCCCGAAGACGCGTTCCCGGACCGCCCGTGGGGCAAGGGTGACAACCCGAAAACCGCGGTATGGGCCTATCTGGAAGAAAACCGCGATTTTGCAATCGACCAGGCCATTCACAGCAAACTGTTGATCACCGTCGCGCCGGATGGCTATTTGCGTCGCGTGCGCTAATCGACAAGACATCGTTGGGTTTTTTCGGCGATACGCCGTTGTGGGGAAAGGTATGCAAGGCAAGATCAATTCTGGACACGGGTTGGCACTCAACGAACAGTTGACCGTGGTGCTGATGTCTCACGAGCGGCCGGCATTTTTGCGCCGGGCCGCACGTTTCTACAGCGGCTTGCCTTGCAGGATTCTGGTGCTGGACTCTTCGACCGAAGGCCAGCCAAGCCTGGCCGGGCAGTTTGAAAATGTGGATTACCAGCATGTCCCGCAGTTCGGCTACTGGGGTGTCCGCGCCAAGCTGGCCTTTGGCGTGGAGCAAGTGAGCACGCCGTTCATGGTGTTCGCCGCCGACGATGACTTCCATGTGCATGACGCCCTGCGCGCCGCCGTGGCGTTCATGGAGGCCAATCCCGACTACGGCCTGTGCCACGGCTACAGCATGATGTACCTGTCGCAACCCAACAGCGTCAGCTACTTTCGGCGTGACAAGAAGGTCTGCGAAGACTATTCGTCCGAGCACGCCGAGGAGCGTGTGCTCGATTACATGCACCAGTACCTGCCACCTTTCTATGCCGTACAGCGCACCGACCTGGTCCGTGACTGGTATCAGGTGATGCCGCAGGATACGTCCTTCCAATGGCAGGAAATCGGTCACACCTATTACATGCTGGCGCGGGGCAAGGCGCGGATTCTGCCGATCCCGTATGTCGTGCGTGAAATGAACTACGGGTATTCGGACCACAACACCGAGATCTTCCACACCCTGGCGCATACCGATGCCAGGACGGTTGCCGAGCGCGAAGCCTTTGCCGATTTCCTCTTCGGTCTGCCGACTCACGTTCAAAACGAAGACCCGGAGCAAGGCCGGCAGTTCGCGCTGCAAAGCTTTGAAGCCCTGGCCGATAGCTTGCGCACCGGTCGCGCACTGACCACCGAGCTGATTATCGAGTCCGCCTGGACGAGCGTCGAGAAAGGCCCGGAGCGCCGCTTCGGCCCCAAGCAATACGTCGAAATGCCGTTCTACAATCAGCCGTTTTTCGATCAGTTGACCCAGTTCGAATTCCTGTTGCACGCCATGCCGGCCGGTCGCGTTCAGTTGGCTGGCCTGGAGGGTATCTGGACCCGTCAGCAGAGCCTGATGCTGGCGCGTAACAATGACACGCCGGAAAGTGTGGTCGACCGTTTGTGGCAGGCCCATGACAGCAACGTGTTCAATCGCGCGGTGGTCAAGCGTCTGGTGGCTCAGCTGGAACTGCTGGGTGAAGACGAAGAGGCGCAGACCCTGCGCGACTGGGTTGCACGTCTTGAGGCGGTGTCGGTCGAGGGTAATCGTGCGACGTTCGACAAGATGCTGTCCGGTCGTTTGCTCAAGTGGCTTGCACCCCGTCAGCCCGATGCACTTGAAGCTGAGTCGATCGCCCAACACCTGGCGGCCAATGACGGTGGCCCGCAGTTCGGGATTTTCCTGCTGGACCTGGATAACGATATCGACAAGCTGCAGGTCTCTCTCGACAGCCTGCTCGAAGGTCACAGCAAGGCGTTCAAGATCGTGGTCTTCACCACCGGTGAAGCACCGGCGGCAACCACGGCGCAGAACACCCTGCACTTTGTCCGGGTCACGCAAAGCAATTACGTGGACAAGCTGAACCAGAGCGCGCGTCAGTCGACCTGCGATTGGTTGCTACTGGCTGAAGCCGGCGACGAGTTCACTGCCGGTGGCCTGTTGCGCGCCAGCCTGGAACTGCTGGCCGCTGCAGACTGCCGCGCCGTTGCCACCGACGAAATCCAGCGCACCGCCGAAGGCGCACTGGTGGACGTGTTCCGCCCTGGCTTCAATCTTGATTTGCTGCAAAGCCTGCCGGCCTTGATGGCGCGTCACTGGTTGATCCGTCGGCAAGTGTTCATTGAAGTCGGCGGCTACCAGCCTGACTTCAGCAAGGCCCTGGAGTTCGACTTGCTGCTGCGTATCATCGAGCAGGGTGGCCTCAACGGGCTGGCCCACCTGGACGAACCGTTGCTGATCAGCCGGGCACCGGTGCTGGAAGAAAACGCCGATGAGCGCCTGGCGTTGCTACGTCACTTGGGCAACCGTGGCTACAAGGCCAAGATCACATCGGCAGTACCGGGCACCTGGCAGGTCGATTACCGCCACACCGAGCGCCCGCTGGTGTCGATCATATTGCCGGCCGGGGACCATCTTTCGGCCCTGCAACAGTGCCTGCAAGCGGTCTTGCTGCGTACCCGCTACATCCAGTACGAAGTGCTGATCGCACTCAATCCGAATCAGTCGGCCGAAGTCAATGACTGGCTGGGTACTTACCAGCATCCGAAAGTCAGCGTGCTGCGTGCCGACCAGACCCTGAGCGAGGTGGCGTTGTACAACGCGGCCAGCCAGCAGGCGCAGGGCGAGTACCTGGTGCTGTTGGCCGCCGACAGTGAAGTGGTCAACCCGAACTGGCTCGAGTCGCTGCTCAATCACGCCCAGCGTCCGGAAGTCGGCGTGGTCGGTCCCAAGTTGATCGACCGTGATGGCAAGGTCACTCAGGCCGGGCTGATTCTCGGCATGAACGGTGGTGTGGGCTCAGCCTTTGTCGGTGAAAAGCACGACGCCGAAGGTTACTTGCACCGGTTGGCGCTGGAGCAGAACTACTCGGCGGTGTCGAAGGTATGCCTGATGGTGCGCAAAGCGTTGTTCGACGACCTGGACGGTCTGGACTGCGTGACTTTCGGCGACGGCTTGAGCGACGTCGATCTGTGCCTGCGGGCCGGTCAGGCCGGTTACCTCACCGTGTGGACACCGCTGGTACAGGTCATTCATTCGGGTGAAGTGCCACAGGTGCCGCAGGCCCTCGATGCGCTGCGTGAGAAGTGGGCGGCAGCCTTTGCCCAGGACCAGGCCTATAACGCCAATCTGGCTTTGAGCGGCAAAGGCTTTGCCCTGGGCGAAAGTGCTTCGGTGAACTGGGCGCAGTTGCTCGGCTAGGCCCGGCGAAAAGGTATAAGGGATTCAAGGCATGCACAACGGTAATTCAATTTTCATTGCAGGCCGGAACGGTTCGTTCGGGTGTCAGATCATCCGGGACGCGCTGGTGCGTGTCTGGTTGCCAGCATGATTCCTTATGCTCGGCAAAGCCTCGATCAGGCGGACATCGACGCCGTGGTCGGCGTATTGCAGTCTGACTGGTTGACCCAGGGGCCGACCATCGAGCGCTTCGAACGGGCGATGGCCGAACGCTGCGAGGCCGGTTTTGCCGTAGCGGTGTGCAATGCCACTGCGGCCCTGCATATCGCTTGCCTGGCGGCAGGGCTCGGCCCGGGCGATTGGCTGTGGACGACACCGAACACCTTTCTCGCCTCGGCCAACTGTGGTCGCTACTGCGGTGCCGAAGTGGATTTTGTCGACATCGACCCGCTGACCTGGAACCTCGATGCCGCTGCGCTGGCCGTCAAGCTGGAACGGGCCGAACGTGAAGGCCGGTTGCCGAAAGTGCTCGTGGCCGTGGCGTTCTCGGGGCAGAGCTGCGACATGCGCAGGATTGCCGCCCTGGCCAGGCGCTATGGCGTTACGGTGATCGAAGACGCGGCCCATGCCGCCGGTGCGTCCTACGCCGGGCGCCCGGTGGGTTGTGGCGAGTTTGCGGCGATGACCGTGTTCAGCTTTCATCCGGTGAAGATCATCACCAGTGCCGAGGGCGGCATGGTCATGACCAACAGCCTGGAACTCGCCGAGCGTTTGCAACGCTTGCGCAGCCACGGCATGACCCGGGATCCGCAGCAAATGACCGGACCCAGCCACGGCCCCTGGTACTACGAGCAGGTGGAACTGGGTTTCAACTACCGCATTACCGACCTGCAGGCGGCCCTCGGTTTGTCGCAGCTGAACAAACTGGATGAGTTCATCGAGCGCCGACGTGAATTGGCAGCGCGTTATGAGCGATTGCTGGCGTATTTGCCGCTGACCCTGCCCAGTGCGCAGCCTGAGGCCGAGTCGTCATGGCATCTGTATGTGGTGCGCCTGCAACTCGATCAGATCAATCTCACCCATCGTGAGGTGTTCGAGGGCTTGCGAGCTGCCGGGGTCGGTGTGAACCTGCACTACATTCCCGTGCATTTACAGCCTTACTATCGTGATCTCGGGTTCGCCGAAGGTGATTTTCCGCAGGCCGAACGTTACTACGCCGAAGCCATCAGCCTGCCGTTGTATCCGTTGCTCAGTGATGAACAACAGGACTACGTGGTCGAGCAGATGCGGCAGCTGATCGAAATAATCCAGCCATTGCGGCGGGTGGGAAATGTGTGATGCGTGAACTGACCGAGCAGGAAACTTTCTGGCAGGGCGAATTCGGCAACCAGTACGTTGACCGCAATGTCGGACAGCCGCTGGTGGCGGCCAACCTGGCGCTGTTCGCCAAGGCGCTGACACGGGTCGGGCGCATCGACAGCCTGGTGGAGCTGGGCACCAATGCCGGTAACAACCTGCAGGCACTGCGTCAGCTGTTGCCGCGCTGCGAGTTGTCCGGCGTGGAGATCAATGCCAGTGCCTGTGCTGCTGCCCAGGCCTTGGGTATCGCACAGATCTGGCACGGCTCGCTGTTCGACTTTCCCCGTGAACGCACCTACGACCTGACCCTGAGCAAAGGTGTGCTGATTCACTTGGCGCCGCAGTTGCTGCCGGCCGCCTACGCGCAACTGTATGAGCTGAGCCAGCGCTACATACTGATCGCCGAGTACTACAACCCGGCGCCGGTCGAAGTCCCGTATCGCGGCAATAGCGGCAAGTTGTTCAAACGCGATTTTGCCGGTGAAATGCTCGATCGCTACGACGACCTGCAACTGCTCGATTACGGTTTTGGCTACCACCGCGATCCGCAATTCCCGGTGGATGACATCACCTGGTTTGTCCTGGAAAAACGCCGTTGAACAACGTCGCCATCATCCCGGCCCGCGGTGGCAGCAAACGCATACCCCGCAAGAACCTCAAGCCGTTCGCCGGTGTGCCGATGATTATCCGCTCGATTCAGGTCGCGATGGAGTCCGGATTGTTTTCCCGGATCGTGGTCAGTACCGACGACGAAGAAATCGCCGGGCTGGCGCGGGACTGTGGCGCCCAGGTGCCCTTCATGCGTCCGGCCGCACTGGCCGACGACTTCACGGGGACCGCAGCGGTGATCGTCCATGCCCTGCTAGCCTTGCGCGAACAAGGGCACGAGTTTGATCGCGCTTGCTGCATCTACGCGACCGCGCCGTTGTTGCAAACACGATTTCTTGCCCAGGGGCTGAGCCTGCTGGAACAGCATCCCGACAAGTCTTTCGCCTTCTCGGTGTGCGACTTCGGTTTCCCGGTTCAACGAGCCCTGACCCTTGATGATCACGGCGCATTGATGGCGCTGTATCCGCAGTATCGTGACACCCGCTCCCAGGACTTGTCGGTCGCCTATCAGGATGCCGGGCAGTTCTACTGGGGGCGCAGCGATGCCTGGCTGCGCGGCGAGGTGTTGTATTCACCCTATAGTCTGCCGGTCATCCTGCCGCGGCATCTGGTGCAGGACATCGATACACCGCAGGACTGGACGCGCGCGGAGTACCTGTATGCCGCGCTCAAAGCCGCAGGTGAGCTGCCATGAGAGTGCTGATTCGCTCTGACGCCTCGCCGACCATCGGCAGTGGCCACATCGCGCGTTGCCTGTGCCTGGCCCGCGTATTGCGCCGGCAGGGCAGTCATGTGGCTTTCGCCTGTCGCCTGCTACCGGGGCATCGCCTGGAGGCACTGCGGGCCGAAGGTTTCGAAACCTTTGCGCTGCCCGAACGCTACAACGACGAAGACCCGCAACAAGCCATCGAATCCATGCTGCCCTGGCAGGCGGACATCGCCGCGCTCGAGCCGCTGCTGGAGCACCAGCCGGCGTTCGACTGGATCGTTGTCGACCACTACGGCCTCGATCATCACTGGCAGACGGCCGCCCGGCGCTTTGCGCCGCGGATCGCCGTGATCGATGATCTCGCTACGCGCAGCTACAGCGCCGACTTGCTGCTGAACCAGAATCTTTCCGGCACGCCAGAGGCTTATACCGCGCTGCTGACGCCAGGCTGCCGCACATTGTTCGGCCCCCGGTTTGCCATGTTGCGCGACGAGTTCTGTTGCCCGGCCATCGACATCAAGCCCCGGGCCCTGCGTGTGCTGGTGAACTTCGGTGGTTTTGACGCAGCCATGCAGACCCATCATGCAATGCTGGCGCTGGCGGACTTTGCCGGGCTGGAAGTCGATTTTGTCGCCGGTGCGGGTAATCCGGCCTGGGCGCAGATGCAGGCGTTGGCGGCCAGTCGCCCGCACTGGCGCCTGCACAGTTTTGTCAGCGACTTCTATCGATTGATGACCGAAGCCGACCTGTTTGTCGGGGCGGGTGGCGGCACCAGTTGGGAGCGGGCGGCCATGGGGCTGCCGACGATCTGCATTGCCGTATCGAACAACCAACAGGCCAACGGCGAGGTGATGGCGGCCGCGGGCGCTCATGTGTTCATGGGCGCCCGCGAGCACGTCAGCGTCGAGCAACTGCGCCTGGCCATCGGCTTTGTCGCGGGTAACCAGGGTTTGCGCCAGAGCCTGGCACAGCATTCGCGACGACTTGTCGATGGCTGGGGTGCGCAGCGGGTAGCGGTTGCGCTGGCCGGTGCGGTGCTAAGGATGCGCCCGGCGACCCTGGGTGATGCGCAGTTGTTATTCGACGGGCGCAACACCGAGGCCGTGCGTCGCTGGTCGTTGGAGCCTGGCGAGATCCACTGGCCTGCGCATCAAAACTGGCTGGCCGCGAGCCTGAACAATCCCCGGCGGCTGCTGTTGATTGCCGAGGCCGATGACGGTCCGGTCGGTGTGCTGCGTTATGACCGGCGTGGCTTTAGCGCCCAGGTGTCGATTTATCTGTTCGAAGGCCGGTTCGGCCTGGGCTGGGGCAGGGCGCTGCTGGCCCGTGGCGAAACCTTTGTGAAGGCCCACTGGCCGGAACTTCAGTCGCTTACCGCCCAGGTGTTGCCCGATAACCAGCCGTCGCTGAGGGTGTTTCGCGAAGCCGGTTTTACCCAGAGTGCCTGCGCGTTCACGCGCGTATTGAAGGATCACGCAGATGACTAGCTTCAAGATTGGCGAGCGCCTGATCGGTGCCGACGCGCCGCCTTTCATCATTGCCGAGATGAGCGGCAACCATAACCAGTCCCTGGACATGGCGCTGAAAATCGTCGAGGCCGCGGCCAGGGCCGGTGCCCATGCATTGAAACTGCAGACCTACACCGCCGACACCATGACCCTGGACCTGGCCGAGGGCGAGTTTTTCATCAAGGACCCCAACAGCCTGTGGGCGGGCACTTCGTTGTACGCGTTGTATGAGAAGGCCCACACGCCCTGGGAATGGCATGCGCCGATTTTCGCTCGTGCCAAAGAACTGGGCCTGCTGGCGTTTTCCACGCCATTCGATGACAGCGCCGTGGACTTCCTCGAAAGCCTCGACGTACCGGCCTACAAGATCGCCAGTTTCGAAAACACCGATTTGCCGCTGATACGCCGGGTGGCCGCGACGGGCAAGCCGCTGATCATTTCCACCGGCATGGCCAGCATCGCCGAGCTCGATGAAACCGTGCGTGCCGCCCGCGAAGCCGGGTGCAAGGATCTGGTGCTGCTCAAATGCACCAGCACCTACCCGGCATCTCCCGCGAACAGCAATGTGCGCACGATCGCGCATTTGCGGGAACTGTTCGATTGTCAGGTGGGGCTGTCCGATCACTCCATGGGTGTCGGTGTGTCCGTGGCGGCGGTGGCACTGGGGGCAACGGTGGTGGAAAAGCATTTCACCCTCGAGCGTGCGGCCGGTGGCGTCGATGCCGGTTTCTCTCTGGAGCCCTCGGAACTGGCCAGCCTGGTGATCGAAACCGAACGCGCCTGGCAAGCCATGGGGCACGTGCATTACGGCGTCACCGAGGCGGAGCGCCAATCCCTGGTATACCGTCGATCGCTGTATGTCACCCAGGACATGAAGGCCGGCGAGCCCTTCAATGCGACAAATCTGCGAGCCATCCGTCCGGGTCTCGGGCTGGCGCCCAAGTATGCGCAAAGCCTGCTGGAACGCCGTGCCCGTCAGGCTATCAAGCGTGGAACACCACTGGACTGGTCGTTGGTCGAATGACCCAATGCCGGGCTGATTCGGCAAAATAGCGTGACCTGCGAGTCATAACGGGCATCTTCACTGTATTGTATTGACCGGGAAGATGGCGCCTGACCCTTTATCGGGTTCAGCGATTGCCCTTTACGCTTTCCGGCTGTCGCCTCGGGGTGACGGAAATCCAGATTTGTCGGCGCCCCTCGATTCCTTGCGAGTGGTGGTATTGGGCTGTTTATTATTGGGAAGCCGTAATGATTGGCATAAAAAGCATTGCGAGCTACGTTCCTGTAGCCGGCGTGGACAATTATGCACAAGGTGCAAAATTCGAGAAGGATGAAGAGTTCATCCTGGGCAAGATCGGTTCGGCTTTCCTGCCGCGCAAAGGCGTTGATCAGGAAACATCCGATCTGTGCGTTGAAGCGGCCAATGCGCTGTTTGCCAGCAACCCTGATCTGAAGCGTGAATCCATCGATGCGTTGATCATCGTCACCCAGAACGGTGACGAAGAAGGCCTGCCGCATACCGCGGCCATCGTGCAGGACAAACTCGGCCTGTCGACCAACGTCGCCGCGTTCGATATTTCCCTGGGCTGTTCCGGTTACGTCTACGGCATCTATGCGATCAAGGGCTTCATGGAGGCCGCTGGCCTGAAGAACGGCCTGCTGATCACTGCCGACCCGTATTCGAAGATCGTCGACCCGGAAGATCGTAACACCACCATGTTGTTCGGCGATGCGGCCACCGCGACCTGGATGGGTGAAAACCCGACCTGGGCTCTGGGCAAGGCCAAGTTCGGCACCGATGGTTCCGGCGCTCCGCATTTGAAAGTCACCGACGGCGTGTTCTTCATGAACGGCCGCCAGGTATTCAACTTCGCACTGCTCAAGGTGCCGGCACACTTGCATGAGTTGCTGGGCGAGTCGCAACTGAGCGCCGACGACATCGATGCGTTCTGCATTCACCAGGGCAGCGCAGCGATTGTCGATGCAGTCGCGCGACGTTTCGAAGAATGCCCGCAGAAGTTCATCAAGGACATGGTCGAGACCGGTAACACGGTGTCGTCGAGCATTCCATTGCTGCTGGAAAAGCATATTCTCGATTCCGAATGGAAGCGCGTTGCGCTCAGTGGTTTCGGCGTGGGGCTGTCATGGGGTTCGGCGATCATCTATCGCCCTTGAGTGAAGGTTTTTTAATAAAAAGGCCGGTACAAAAAAGCGCTCAAGGGTTAACCTTGAGCGCTTTTTTGCTTGTAAGGAATGCGAGGTAGCATGAGCGAATGCTTTGAAGACAATGCTCAGGTTATTCAGCAGCGCTGGCCGTCGCTGTATGCGCGATTGGAAACAGAAGATCGCCTGGCTGTCGAGGTCGACCTGATCGAAGGGCGGAACTCTACGTTGTGTGTGGGCGGCATCCAGCTCACCAGCCGCCATGATCGCCTGCACGAGGCTCGTTTGCAGGCTGCCAGCCTCCCACTCGACGAGGCACAGCTGCACGTTTACGGCACCGGCTTCGGCGATTTGCCTGCAGTTTTGCTGGAGCGCGCCGGGCTTGAAAAGCTCTATGTCCATATCCTCAATGGCGCGGTTTTCGCACTGGTGTTGCAGCTGATCGATCAGCGCCAGTGGCTGGGCGATCCTCGCGTGCAATTGTTGTATGCCGGCGATCTGTCGGACATCTGCACACCGTTTTTTGCGTTGCCGGCCGAAATGCTGCTGGCGGATGACTTCAGTGCGAAGATTCGTGATCGCCTGGTCAGCGAAGTACACCTGAGTTTCAACAATCGAGAGTTCGACCCGCAGTCTCCCGTCATTCAACAGCGCTTGCAGGACACCCTCGAAGTGCTGCTGGCCGATGATGATGTGGCACAGCTGTTTGGCACGTGTTCCGGGCGTGAAATCTACGTGATCGCCACAGGGCCCAGCCTTGAAGGGAATTTCGAGCGCCTGGCAGCCGTGCGCAATCAAGCGTCGCGACCACTGTTCATCAGTGTGGATACCGCCTACCGGCCCCTTCGCGAGCATGGAATCAAGCCGGACCTGGTCGTGAGCATCGATCAGCGCATCAGTGAGCTGCACTTGCCGGGCGAGGGCTCCGAAGGCATTCCGCTGGTGTACTTGCCTTTGAGCGATCCACACATGCTGAAGGCCTGGCAAGGCAAACGTTATGGCGGTTACTCCGCCAGCCCGATCTATGCCGCATTGCGAGAGCAACACCCGCGTGCGCAGCTCTACGTCAGCGGCAGCGTGATCCACCCGGCGGTCGATCTGGCGGTGAAGATGGGCGCGCAGCGCATCACGCTTTTCGGTGCGGATTTTTCTTTTCCCATGAACCGGACCCATACCGGTTGGAACGATGGTGACCTGGGGCCGCCGGTGAACCAGGCCAGGCACTGGGTGCACGATGGTCATGGGCAAAAGGTCAAGACACAGCTGAATTTCCGCAGTTACCTGTGTGAGCTCGAGCGTTACATTGCCAGGCATCCTGAGGTGCTTTTTTTCAATAGCAGCCGGGCTGGGGCAATGATTGCCGGTACGCAGTTCAATCAGGATTTCGTGCAATGAAGGCGCCAGTGAAAGGCATCGATGAGTACCGGCAGTGCGCAGGGCTTTTTCGCCTGGGGCGTGATGTCGAAGCGGCACTGAACATGGTTGATCTGTTCGATGAGGCGCAACGACTGTTTGCGCGGATGCCCCAGGAAGTTCAGCAGGCCTGGGCTTTGATGCTCAGGCAAATGCTGGCCTGTCAGGAGCGCCAGGATTGGCTGGGGCTCGCCGACTTCATGGAATATGAGTTGATCGAGCTGCTCGAAAACCTGCCGGACTGAGGGGCAGCAACAGCTTTGGCACGGGCGTTTGTGGGCTGGACAGTTTTATGGCGTCATTTTTTCGTGGTTGAGGGGCGCTAAGCCCTTGTTTTCTCGGGGGTGGCAGGGTGATGGCATTTTTTTTAAAAAAAGCCCTCAAGCAACCTGCCAACCCGACGATAACTATTACGAAGGTTCTCTAGGCCATACCCGGCGGTTGCCAGGGCCGGAAGCCGCAGTACCCAACCAACGAGGAATTCGTCATGGCTTTAACAGTAAACACCAACACCACGTCGTTGAACGTTCAGAAGAACCTGAACCGTGCTACCGACGCTCTGTCGACTTCGATGGCTCGCCTGTCTTCCGGCCTGAAAATCAACAGCGCCAAAGACGACGCCGCTGGCCTGCAGATCGCAACTCGCATGGCCGCACAGATTCGTGGTGGCAACCAGGCAGTGCAGAACGCCAACGACGGTATCTCCGTTGCCCAGACCGCTGAAGGCGCGCTGCAAGCTTCGACCGACATTCTGCAGCGTATGCGTGAACTGGCTGTTAAAGCACGTAACGGTACCAACAGCACTGCTGACCAGACCGCTACCAACTCCGAATTCGCTCAGATGTCTGACGAAATCACCCGTATCTCTGCCTCTACCAACCTGAACGGCAAAAACCTGCTGGACGGTTCGGCGGGTACCATGCAACTGCAAGTTGGCGCCAACACGGGTTCGGCCAACCGCATCGACCTGGTACTGAGCTCCAAGTTCGACGCCGTATCCCTGTCCGTGGGCAGCGGTACTGTTGTTCTGACCGGTGCGACTTCCGCTACCCTGTCTGCCAACATCGACAACGCGATCACCGCGATCGACGCTGCTCTGGCATCGATCAACGCCACCCGCGCAAACCTGGGTGCTTCGCAGAACCGTCTGACCAGCACCATCTCCAACCTGCAGAACATCGTGGAAAACACCACTGCTGCACAAGGCCGCGTACAAGACACCGACTTCGCCGCAGAAACCGCGAACCTGACCAAGCAGCAAACCCTGCAACAGGCTTCTACCTCGGTTCTGGCTCAAGCCAACCAACTGCCTTCCGCTGTACTGAAGCTGCTTCAGTAATTTCGCAATGAGTTTGAGCGGGGGAGTGTGCTTGTCACGCTCTCTCGCTTTTTACGTTAAGAGGTGATGGGCATGGAGATGAGCGTAAAGCTTGGCGTGTCTTACCCGGCTCCCCAGCCTGCGAGCACCGTTGCGGATAAAGCGCCGGAAAAGCCCGAAGCCGCCAGCGTGACGCCAGCGGCGGACAAGAAACCGGATGCGGATGACGTTCACCTGAAGCAGGCGGTGCAGCAGATCGAAAAGTTTGTACAGTCGATCAAGCGCAATCTGGAGTTCTCGATAGACGAGCAGTCCGGAAAGGTCGTCGTCAAAGTGATTGCAAGCGAAACGGGTGAAGTCGTGCGACAGATTCCCTCCGCAGAAGCCCTCAAGCTGGCAGAAAGCCTGAGCAATGTGAGTCATGTATTGTTCGACGCCAAAGTCTGATAGCTGGCATGAATAGTGTTTGTACGTTCTTGGGCGCAGGTATTGGCCAAAAGAGTGGCAGCAACCTGAAGGGAGACGAAAAATGGCAAGTCCAATTTTACCGGGTACGGGCTTGGGGTCTGGCCTGGATATCGGTGCGATCGTCACTGCGCTGGTCAACGCCGACAAATCGGCGAAACAGACGCAGATCGATACTCAGACCAAAACCAACACGCTGAAGATTTCCGGTGTCGGTTCCCTGAAAAGCGCACTGACGGCCTTTCAGACGGCGCTGACCAATCTCGGTAGCAAGACCAATCCTGTGTTTGCGGGCTATACCGCCACCTCGGGTACCCCGTCGATTCTGGGCGCGACTTCCGACAACACCGCCGTTGCCGGTACTTACAGCGTTGTTGTGAATAACCTGGCCACCAGCTCGAAAGTAGCCAGTGCTTCTTTTGCCGGCGGTGCCGCCAGTGCCATTCCGAGTGGTACTTTGAAAATCAGTCAGAATGGCACTGATTACGATGTCACGATTCCAGCCAATGCGACCTTGCAGAGCACCCGGGATGCCATCAACTCTGCACAGGCGAGCAACGGTATTTCTGCCAACATCGTGACCGACAGCAGTGGTGCGTCGCGACTGGTGATCAGCTCCACCAAGACCGGCGCGGGTTCCGATCTTGTGGTCAGCGGTATTGCCGGCCTTGATATCGACGGCACGCAACTGATGGGCTCTAACCCGTCGGCCTCCAGTTCCGGGGCTGTCAGCGGGCTCGCGACGGATGCATCGCTGACCATCGATGGTCTGGCAGTGACCAGCAAGAGCAACACGGTGACCGGCGCAGTCAGTGGCCTGACCCTGAACCTGGCGTCGGTAAGTCCGGGTACGCCGCCGGCTGCGGCGACCGTCACGGTTGCGACCAACACCACCGGTTTGCAGACGTCGATCCAGTCGTTCGTCGATTCCTACAACACCTTGATGAACACCATCAATTCCCTGTCCAAGGCGACAGCGGATGCCGATGGCAAACTGACGGTTCAGGCGGCGTTTACCGGCGACTCGATGTCGCGCACACTGATTTCCGATATCCGCAGCGTGCTGACAGCTCCCGGGGCGGGCGGTCCATTGGCCGTGCTGTCGCAGATCGGCGTGCTCACGAACGAGAAAACCGGCAACCTGGCGTTCGATACGACGGCGTTCAACAAGACGATGGCCACCAACGGCATGAGCGGCCAGGTGCAGCAGTTGTTCAGCGGTACCAATGCTACCAACGGCCTGCTGGCGCGCATGGGCACTGCAATCAAGCCTTATATACAAACGGGCGGGTTGCTTGACCAGCGCAATACCAACCTGCAGAGCGTGAGCAAGAACCTTTCAAACCAGCAGTCTGCGTTGGACTTGCGTGTCGCCAACATGACCAAGACATTGACCGCCAAATACAACGCAATGGACCTGTTGGTCGGGCAAATGAAAGCGACGGCGACGAACATCACCTCGTTCTTCACTTCCCTGAACGCCCAGAAGTCCAACAGCTAGTCACAGGCTGTCGACAAACCCGGCTACGCATTTTCGCGTGTGCCGGGTTTTTGTCTTTTGATCTAAAGTTTCCCGGTGCGCGGACGATACACTGGCTATACGAGTCATTGTGGTAATGAGGTAGAACATGAATCCAATGTTAGCCCTTCGGCAGTATCAGAAAGTGGGCGCGCACGCCCAGACGTCCGAAGCGAGTCCGCATCGTCTGGTACAGATGCTCATGGAAGGAGGCCTGGATCGGATCGCTCAGGCCAAAGGCGCGCTGGAGCGCAAGGATATTCCCGGCAAGTGTGTGTCGATCAGCAAGGCGATCGGCATCATCGGTGGCTTGCGTGAAGGCCTGGATCTTGAAAATTGCGCCGAAGCCGTGGGCGAACTCGACAGTCTTTACATCTACATGATGAAGCGTCTGGCCGAAGCGAACATCAGCAGTGATGCGAAGATTCTCGATGAAGTTGCAGGGTTGCTGCGCACGGTGAAAGAAGGCTGGGACGGTATTGCCGAGCCTGGTCCGCAGTTCTAGGGAGGTCGCCATGAGTCTCGTATTGCAGCGAATAGAACAAACTCGAGAAGCGCTGGTCGGTGCTTTGGCCGAGCGCAACTGGGAGGCTATCGGTCAATTGGACCTGGATTGCCGTTCCTGCATGGAAGACGTCTTGAGCGAAGCTTCGCTGGACGAAGAAGTTCTGCGTAGCAATCTTGAGGAGTTGCTGTATGTCTACAAGCAGCTACTTGAAGTGGCGATGGGTGAGAGGCAGGCGATAGTCGATGAAATGTCTCAGATCCAGCAAGCGCGGAACGCGGCAAAGGTTTACCATCTGTTTGGATAATTAACCTCAAGTTAATCCAGATATGTGCGCCATAAATTTGACTGTGCACGGTTTTTTGACTTAACTAGTGGCTGGTTCCAGATTTCAGTCGTCTTCAGGCATAACGTGTCTGCAAGCGTCTAGCTTGCCCCAGCATTTTGGGCATTGAGTTGACTAGGGAAGTTGCTATTGCATGTGGCGTGAAACCAAAATTCTGCTGATTGATGACGATAGCGTCCGCCGCCGCGACCTGGCGGTGATTTTGAATTTTCTCGGCGAAGAAAATTTACCCTGCGGTAGCCATGACTGGCAGCAGGCTGTCGGCTCTTTGTCGTCAAGTCGTGAAGTAATCTGTGTCCTCATCGGGACGGTCAATGCTCCTGGTGCACTTCTGGGCTTGCTTAAGACACTCTCGACATGGGATGAGTTCCTTCCGGTTTTGTTAATGGGCGATAATTCTTCCATTGACCTGCCGGAAGACCAGCGTCGTCGTGTGCTTTCGACCCTGGAAATGCCCCCCAGTTACAGCAAGTTGCTCGATTCGCTGCACCGTGCCCAGGTCTATCGCGAGATGTACGACCAGGCCCGCGAGCGCGGTCGTCATCGCGAACCCAATCTTTTCCGCAGTCTTGTCGGCACCAGCCGGGCGATTCAGCACGTGCGCCAGATGATGCAGCAGGTCGCCGATACCGATGCCAGCGTGCTGATCCTCGGTGAGTCTGGCACCGGCAAGGAAGTGGTTGCGCGCAACCTGCATTACCATTCCAAGCGCCGCGAAGCGCCGTTCGTGCCGGTCAACTGCGGGGCGATCCCGGCCGAGTTGCTGGAAAGCGAATTGTTCGGTCATGAGAAGGGCGCCTTCACCGGGGCGATCACCAGCCGCGCCGGTCGATTCGAACTGGCCAACGGCGGCACCCTGTTCCTCGACGAAATCGGCGACATGCCGCTGCCGATGCAGGTCAAGCTGCTGCGCGTGTTGCAGGAGCGCACCTTCGAGCGCGTGGGCAGCAACAAGACCCAGAGCGTCGACGTGCGCATCATTGCGGCGACCCACAAGAATCTCGAAAGCATGATCGAGATCGGCACCTTCCGCGAAGACTTGTACTACCGCCTGAATGTGTTCCCGATCGAAATGGCGCCGCTGCGTGAGCGTGTCGAAGACATTCCGCTGCTGATGAACGAACTGATCTCGCGCATGGAGCACGAGAAGCGCGGGTCGATACGGTTCAACTCGGCGGCGATCATGTCGCTGTGCCGGCATGGCTGGCCGGGCAACGTCCGCGAACTGGCCAACCTGGTGGAGCGCATGGCGATCATGCATCCCTACGGTGTGATCGGCGTGGTCGAGTTGCCGAAGAAATTCCGCTACGTCGACGATGAAGACGAGCAGATGGTCGATAGCCTGCGCAGTGATCTGGAAGAGCGCGTGGCCATCAACGGTCATACGCCGGACTTCACGGCCAACGCCATGTTGCCTCCGGAGGGCCTGGACCTGAAGGACTACCTCGGTGGTCTGGAGCAGGGCTTGATTCAGCAGGCGCTGGATGATGCCAACGGCATTGTGGCGCGCGCGGCCGAGCGGTTGCGTATCCGTCGTACCACGTTGGTGGAAAAGATGCGCAAGTACGGCATGAGCCGTCGTGATGGAGACGAACAGGCGGATGATTGACGCCTGTTTTTCAATCCATTCATTTATAAGAAGTTTTTTTTAGGCACGGGTATTGCTACGTCCCTCGCAACGTTCCGTTTCACTGACGGTCAGCCAAGCGAGAGAGCACAATGCCCCAAGCCGCCCAGATGTCTCCTGTCCCTGATGCTTCGCGGCGACCGTCGTCCGTAGAGCAGGCGAGTCAGCTGGGCCTTGAGCAGGCATTCGCACTGTTCAATCAGATGTCCACTCAGTTGACTGATTCCTACAGCATGCTTGAAGCCCGGGTAACCGAGCTCAAGGGTGAACTGGCGGTGGTCAGCGCCCAGCGCATGCAGGAGCTGGCGGAAAAGGAACGCCTGGCCAACCGCCTGCAAAACCTCCTTGATCTGTTACCCGGCGGTGTCATCGTCATTGATGCCCAGGGCATCGTGCGCGAAGCCAATCCGGCGGCGTGCGAGTTGCTGGGCCTGCCGCTGGAAGGTGAATTGTGGCGCTACGTCATTGCCCGCTGTTTTGCGCCGCGCGAAGACGATGGCCATGAAGTCTCCCTCAAGGATGGTCGGCGCCTGTCGATCGCCACGCGCTCGCTGGATGCCGAGCCTGGCCAGTTGGTGTTGCTCAACGACCTGACCGAAACCCGCCATCTGCAGGAGCAACTGGCCCGTCATGAACGTCTGTCGTCATTGGGGCGCATGGTCGCTTCACTGGCTCATCAGATACGCACGCCGTTGTCCGCCGCGTTGCTGTATGCCAGTCATTTGACCGAGCAAGAGCTGCCGGTCGCTACCCGGCAGCGCTTTGCCGGGCGCCTCAAGGAACGCCTGCACGAGCTGGAGCACCAGGTGCGCGACATGCTGGTGTTCGCCCGGGGCGAGTTGCCGCTGACCGACCGCGTGACGCCGGGACAGTTGATGCAATCGTTGCAAGCGGCGGCGCTGACCCACGTACAGGATCTGCCGATCCGCTGGCAGTGCGACAGTCACTCGGGGGAGTTGCTGTGCAATCGCGACACTCTGGTCGGCGCGATCCTCAATCTGATCGAGAACGCCATTCAGGCCAGTGCTGGCCAATTGCGCCTCAAGATTCATCTCTATACCCGCGGCAACAACCTGCGTTTGTGCGTCAGTGACAGTGGTGCAGGTATCGATGCCGCTGTTCTGACGCGATTGGGCGAACCCTTTTTTACCACCAGGGCCACCGGCACGGGGCTTGGTCTGGCCGTGGTCAAGGCAGTGGCGCGTGCTCATCAGGGGCAATTGCAGCTGCGTTCGCGGCTCGGTCGCGGCACCTGCGCGCAGGTGATCCTGCCGTTGTTCAGCAGCGCTCAAGGAACGGAGTGACGCAGATGGCTATCAAGGTTCTGCTGGTCGAGGACGACCGCGCGTTGCGTGAGGCCCTGGCGGATACGCTGCTGCTCGCGGGGCATGATTACGAGGCAGTGGGGTCGGCAGAGGAGGCGTTGCTTGCCGTCGGCGGCGAGGCCTTCAGCCTGGTGATCAGCGACGTCAATATGCCGGGCATGGACGGCCACCAGTTGCTTGGCATGCTGCGAGTGCGGCAGCCGCAGTTGCCGGTGTTGCTGATGACGGCTCACGGTGCGGTCGAGCGCGCGGTCGATGCGATGCGCCAGGGGGCGGCGGACTATCTGGTCAAGCCATTCGAGCCCAAGGCGTTGCTCGATCTGGTGGGGCGGCATGCCCTGGGCAGTCTCGGCCAGAGCGAGGGCGAAGGGCCGATAGCGTTCGAACCGGCGAGTGCGCAGTTGCTCGAGTTGGCGGCGCGGGTCGCCCGCAGCGATTCCACGGTGTTGATCTCCGGCGAGTCGGGCACGGGCAAGGAAGTGCTGGCGCGTTATATCCATCGGCATTCTCATCGCGCCAATCAGCCGTTCATCGCGATCAACTGCGCAGCGATTCCGGACAACATGCTCGAAGCGACGTTGTTCGGTCACGAGAAGGGCTCCTTCACCGGCGCCATTGCCGCGCAAGCCGGCAAGTTCGAGCAGGCCGACGGCGGTACCATTTTGCTCGATGAAATTTCCGAAATGCCCCTGGGGCTCCAGGCCAAATTACTGCGTGTGCTGCAAGAGCGCGAGGTCGAAAGGGTTGGTGCGCGCAAACCGATCACGCTGGATATTCGCGTGGTCGCCACCACCAATCGCGACCTGGCGGGTGAAGTGGCGGCGGGGCGTTTCCGCGAGGATCTCTATTATCGCCTGTCGGTGTTTCCCCTGGCATGGCGCCCGTTGCGCGAGCGCACCGCCGATATCCTGCCGCTGGCCGAGCGTCTGCTGGCCAGGCACGTCAATAAAATGAAGCATTCGCCTGCCAGGTTGTCGCCCGAAGCTCAGGCGTGCCTGATCGGTTATCCGTGGCCGGGTAACGTTCGTGAGCTGGACAACGCGATTCAACGTGCATTGATTTTGCAGCAGGGTGGCTTGATCCAGCCGCAGGATTTCTGCCTCGCCGGGCCGCTGGCTTGCGCGCCACTGCCTGCGTTGGCACAGGCGCCGACGCGTCCCGTGGAAGTTCAGCCCGAGTCGGCCGGTGCGCTGGGCGATGACCTGCGTCGCCGTGAATTCCAGATGATCATCGATACCTTGCGTGCCGAGCGCGGTCGTCGCAAAGAGGCGGCCGAGCGCCTGGGCATCAGCCCGCGGACCCTGCGTTACAAGTTGGCGCAGATGCGTGATGCCGGCATGGATGTGCAAGCGTTTTTGTTCGCCACCTGATGCGTCATGCCGCAACACAATCCCTTGTAGGAGCTGGCTTGTCGGGTCGCCGCATCGCAGCGAAGGCGGCGTCATGGCGACCATTGATTCGCTGGCAAGTCGGATCGCCGCACCGCAGCTCCTACAGAGAATTGCGTGGAGTCCGGGAGGAGCTGGCACCCTTGTTGCTAACACCTCGTTACCCGCCGAGTGAGTGTCAAAAAATTGCGGGTCGTCAAAGAGAGAAACCATGAGCCAAGGTATTGAATTCAATCGGTTGATGCTGGATATGCGCGCCATGCAAATGGATGCCATGTCTGCGCCGAAATCGACTGCCGTCCCTGAAGTGGCGGGCAGCAGTTTTTCCGACATGCTCGGCCAGGCCGTCAATAAAGTGAACGACACGCAACAGGCTTCCACTCAGTTGGCCAGCGCCTTCGAAATCGGCAAAAGCGGCGTCGACCTCACAGACGTGATGATTTCCTCGCAGAAGGCCAGCGTGTCATTCCAGGCATTGACCCAGGTGCGCAACAAGCTGGTTCAGGCCTACCAAGACATCATGCAGATGCCGGTTTAAAGGACGAGATTGAGTCATGGCAGAAGCAGTCGCCGATAATGTTCCGGCCAAGGCCGCTCCAATAGACGGCAAGCCGCCGCTGTTCGGGTTGTCCTTCCTGGAAAACCTCTCCGAGATGACCATGTTGCGACAGGTGGGCCTGTTGGTCGGCCTGGCAGCGAGCGTGGCGATTGGTTTTGCCGTGGTGTTGTGGTCCCAGCAACCGGACTACCGGCCTCTGTACGGCAGCCTTGCCGGCATGGACGCCAAGCAGGTCATGGATACCCTGGCCGCAGCCGATATCCCGTACACCGTCGAGCCCAATTCCGGTGCCTTGCTGGTCAAGGCCGATGACCTGTCCCGTGCGCGGCTCAAACTCGCGGCCGCTGGTGTCACTCCCAGCGATGGCAACATCGGTTTTGAAATCCTCGACAAGGAACAGGGGCTGGGCACCAGCCAGTTCATGGAAGCGACCCGCTATCGTCGCGGTCTCGAAGGCGAACTGGCCCGGACCATTTCCAGTCTGAACAACGTCAAGGGTGCCCGCGTGCACCTGGCGATCCCGAAAAGCTCGGTGTTCGTGCGCGACGAGCGTAAGCCGAGCGCTTCGGTGCTGGTTGAACTCTATTCCGGTCGCTCCCTCGAACCCGGCCAGGTCGTGGCCATCATCAACCTGGTGGCGACCAGCGTTCCCGAACTCAGCAAGTCGCAGATTACCGTCGTCGACCAGAAGGGCAACCTGCTCTCGGATCAGGCGGAGAACTCCGAACTGACCATGGCCGGCAAGCAATTCGACTACAGTCGTCGCATGGAAAGCATGCTCACCCAGCGCGTGCACAACATCCTGCAGCCGGTGCTGGGCAACGATCGCTATAAAGCCGAAGTCTCGGCCGACGTGGACTTCAGTGCGGTCGAGTCGACTTCCGAGCAATTCAACCCGGATCAACCGGCGTTGCGTAGCGAGCAGTCGGTCAACGAACAGCGTACCGCCAGCAATGGTCCGCAAGGCGTGCCGGGTGCCTTGAGCAACCAGCCGCCGTCGCCGGCCTCCGCGCCGCAGACCACCGGTGGCGCCACTGCGTCGGCGGGCATGGTGCAGCCAGGCCAGCCGCTGATCGATGCCAACGGCCAGCAGATCATGGACCCGGCCACCGGTCAGCCGATGCTCGCCCCATACCCGGCGGACAAGCGTCAGCAGTCGACCAGGAACTTCGAACTCGACCGTTCCATCAGCCATACCAGGCAGCAGCAGGGTCGCTTGAATCGCCTGTCGGTGTCGGTGGTGGTCGATGATCAAGTCAAGATCAACCCGGCCAACGGCGAGACCACCCGTGCGCCGTGGAGCACCGATGAATTGGCGCGCTTCACGCGTCTGGTTCAGGACGCGGTCGGCTTCGATGCCAGCCGTGGTGACAGCGTCAGCGTGATCAATATGCCGTTCTCCGCCGAGCGCGGTGAATCGATTGCCGAGATTCCGTTCTACTCCCAGCCCTGGTTCTGGGACATCGTCAAGCAAGTGCTGGGTGTGCTGTTCATTCTGGTGCTGGTGTTCGGTGTGCTGCGTCCGGTGCTCAACAACATCACCGGTGGTGGCAAAGGCAAGCAACTGGCCGGTATCGGCAGCGACATCGAGCTGGGAGGCATGGGCGGTCTGGATGGCGAGTTGGCCAACGACCGTGTCAGCCTCGGCGGTCCGCAAAGCATTCTGCTGCCGAGCCCGAGCGAAGGCTATGACGCTCAGTTGAACGCAATCAAGAGTCTGGTGGCAGAAGATCCGGGTCGTGTGGCCCAGGTCGTGAAAGAGTGGATTAACGCAGATGAGTGATAACCGAGCCGTTGCCGCCAAACTGTCCAAGGTCGACAAAGCCGCGATCCTGTTGTTGTCCCTGGGCTCCACCGACGCGGCCCAGGTGCTGCGCCACATGGGCCCCAAAGAGGTTCAGCGCGTAGGTGTGGCCATGGCCCAGATGGGTAATGTGCACCGCGAGCAGGTCGAGCAGGTGATGAGCGAGTTCGTCGATATCGTCGGCGACCAGACCAGCCTGGGCGTCGGCTCCGACGACTATGTGCGCAAGATGCTCACCCAGGCCCTGGGCGAAGACAAGGCCAACGGCCTGATCGATCGCATCCTGCTCGGTGGCAACACCAGCGGCCTCGACAGCCTGAAGTGGATGGAGCCGCGCGCCGTCGCCGACGTGATCCGTTATGAGCACCCGCAGATCCAGGCGATCGTGGTGGCGTACCTCGATCCGGACCAGGCCGGTGAAGTGCTCGGCAACTTCGACCACAAGGTGCGACTGGACATCATCCTGCGGGTTTCCTCGCTGAACACCGTACAGCCAGCGGCCCTGAAGGAACTCAATCAGATTCTCGAGAAGCAGTTCTCCGGCAACTCGAATGCCTCGCGCACCACCCTGGGTGGCATCAAGCGTGCGGCGGACATCATGAACTTCCTCGACAGCTCCATCGAAGGCCAGCTCATGGACTCGATCCGCGAAGTCGACGAAGACCTGTCCGGTCAGATCGAAGACCTCATGTTCGTCTTCAACAACCTGGCCGATGTCGACGACCGCGGGATCCAGGCGCTGTTGCGCGAGGTGTCCTCCGACGTGCTGGTGCTGGCCCTCAAGGGATCGGACGAAGGCGTCAAGGAGAAGATCTTCAAGAACATGTCCAAGCGTGCCGCCGAACTGTTGCGCGACGACCTGGAAGCCAAGGGCCCGGTACGCGTCAGCGACGTGGAAACTGCGCAGAAGGAAATCCTCACCATCGCCCGCCGTATGGCCGAAGCTGGAGAAATCGTTCTCGGCGGCAAGGGCGGCGAGGAAATGATCTAACACCATGGTCAAGAATGATGATGCACCCACTGACCTGATCCGGGCCAGGGATGTCAGTGGTTTCGAGTCCTGGGCGCTGCCCAGTTTCGACCCGCCGGAACCCGAGCCGGAACCTGTGCCTGAACCCGAGCCGCCGCAAATGGAGGAAGTGCCGCTGGAGGAAGTCCAGCCACTGACTCTTGAAGAACTCGAAAGCATTCGCCAGGAAGCCTACAACGAAGGTTTCGCGGTGGGTGAGAAGGAAGGTTTCCACAGCACCACGCTCAAGGTCCGCCAGGAAGCCGAAGTGGCACTTTCTGCGAAGATCGCGGGGCTGGAACAGCTGATGGCGCATCTGTTCGAGCCCATCGCCGAGCAGGACACCCAGATCGAAAAATCCCTGGTCGACCTCGTGCAACACATCACCAGACAGGTGATCCAGCGCGAACTGGCCATCGACTCCACGCAGATCGAACACGTCATGCGCGAGGCTCTAAAGCTCTTGCCGTTGGGCGTGGGCAATGTGCGGCTGTACATCAATCCGCAGGATTTCGAACAGGTCAAAGCCCTGCGCGAGCGCCATGAAGAGACCTGGCGTATCGTCGAGGACGAATCGTTGTTGCCGGGCGGTTGCCGGGTCGAAACCGAACACAGTCGCATCGACGCCACAGTCGAAACCCGTGTCGCGCGGGTGATGGACAAGCTGTTCGACCAGTTGCACGAACAGTCCTTGCACCCGGCCGCACCGGACTTGAGCCTGGAACTGCCGGTCGACAGCAAGCCTGCTGCCGCGCCAGAAGCGGATGTGCCTGATGCGCCTTGAGCGCACCAGCTTCGCCAGGCGCCTGGGCAGTTACGCCGAGGCGACTACGCTTGCCGGCGCGCCGATCCTTGAGGGTCGCTTGCTGCGCATGGTCGGCCTGACCCTCGAAGCCGAAGGTCTGCGCGCCGCCATGGGCAGCCGCTGCATGGTCATCAACGACGACAGCTATCACCCGGTACAGGTTGAAGCCGAAGTGATGGGTTTCTCCGGCAGTAAAGTCTTTCTGATGCCAGTCGGCAGTGTCGCCGGCATTGCCCCGGGCGCGCGTGTCGTTCCCCTATCCGACACGGGGCGTCTGCCCATGGGCATGAGCATGCTCGGGCGGGTGCTCGATGGCGCCGGTCGTGCCCTGGACGGCAAGGGCGGGATGAAGGCCGAAGACTGGGTGCCAATGGATGGCCCGACCATCAACCCGCTCAAGCGCGAGCCCATCAGCGAGCCGCTGGATGTGGGCATTCGCTGCATCAACGGCATGTTGACGGTCGGTCGCGGTCAGCGTCTCGGCCTGTTCGCCGGTACGGGTGTCGGTAAATCCGTCCTGTTGGGCATGATGACCCGCTTCACCGAGGCCGACATTATCGTCGTCGGGTTGATCGGTGAGCGGGGTCGCGAAGTCAAGGAATTCATCGAACACATCCTCGGTGAAGAAGGGCTCAAACGTTCGGTGGTGGTGGCGTCTCCGGCGGACGATGCGCCGTTGATGCGGCTGCGCGCGGCGATGTATTGCACGCGCATTGCCGAGTATTTCCGCGACAGGGGCAAGAATGTCCTGTTGCTGATGGACTCCCTGACCCGTTTCGCCCAGGCCCAGCGGGAAATCGCCCTGGCCATCGGCGAGCCGCCGGCGACCAAGGGCTATCCGCCGTCGGTATTCGCCAAGCTGCCGAAACTGGTGGAACGGGCCGGCAACGCGGAGAAGGGCGGTGGTTCGATCACCGCGTTCTACACCGTGCTGTCCGAAGGCGATGACCAGCAGGACCCGATTGCCGACTCGGCGCGGGGGGTGCTCGACGGGCACATTGTGCTGTCCCGGCGCCTGGCCGAAGAGGGGCATTACCCGGCAATCGATATCGAGGCGTCCATCAGCCGGGTGATGCCGGCGGTGGTCTCGCCGGAGCACATGGCCCGTGCTCAGTACTTCAAGCAATTGTGGTCGCGTTATCAGCAAAGCCGCGACCTGATCAGTGTTGGTGCCTATGTCGCCGGCGGTGACCGGGAAACCGATCTGGCGATTTCCCTGCAACCGCAATTGGTCAAATACCTGCGCCAGGGCCTCGACGACAGCATCAGTCTGGGCGAAAGCGAGGCGTATCTCGCCTCGATCTTCGCGCCCGCGGCAGGCGGTTAAGCGGTCATGGCCCTGAGTCGCGCAGGAAGGCTGGCGCCGGTGGTGGAAATGGCCGAGAAGGCCGAGAAAACCGCGGTCCAGCGCCTGGGGCATTTCCAGGGGCAAGTGCGTTTGGCTGAAAGTAAACTCGCTGACCTTGAAGCCTTCCGTCTCGACTATCAGGAACAATGGATCGTGCGCGGCAGCCGCGGCGTCTCGGGTCAGTGGTTGCTGGGCTATCAGGGTTTTCTCGCGCAACTGGGCACGGCCATCGACCAGCAGCGGCAGAGCCTGGCCTGGCATCAGAACAACCTGAACAAGGCTCGGGAAACCTGGCAGCAGGCGTTTGCCCGGGTCGAAGGCTTGCGCAAGCTGGTTCAGCGCTATGCCGATGAGGCGCGGGCACTTGAAGACCGGCGTGAGCAGAAATTGCTGGATGAGTTGTCCCAGCGCTTGCCGCGCGAGAACCCCTATTGAACGTGCTTTCGAAAAACAGACAGGCTTGCCCCCATCCACAGCTGGTGCTAAACCTTCTACACGTTCTCCAAAGACAAGGAAGCCATTGAATGTCAGTCGTTACCGAAGTGTCCCCTGATGGGCAAAAATTGACGATATCGGTCAAAGGACGATTCGATTTCGCCAAGCATCAGGAGTTTCGCCAGTCCTACGAAAATACGAAGCTGTCGGCGGTTGTGGTTGACCTGAAAGACGCCACTTACCTCGACAGCTCGGCCTTGGGCATGCTGCTGTTGCTGCGCGATCACGCTGGCGGCGACGACTCCGATGTGCGTGTCGTCAACAGCAGTACCGACGTGCGCAAAATCCTCGCCATCTCCAACTTCGACAAACTGTTCGATATCAGTTGATGGTCATGCAGCCACTGACGATCCTGATTGCCGAGGACAGCGCCGCCGATCGCCTGCTGCTGTCGAGCATCCTGCGTCGCCTGGGGCACGATGTGTTGACGGCGGCCAACGGCGCCGAAGCGGTCGACACGTTTCGCCAGCAGCAACCACACCTGGTGTTGATGGATGCGATGATGCCGGTCATGGACGGCTTCGAGGCGGCCCGGCAAATCAAGGCCCTGGCCGGGGAAACCCTGGTGCCGATCATCTTTCTCACCTCGTTGTCCGAAAGCGAAGCCCTGGCCCGTTGCCTGGAAGTCGGCGGTGACGATTTTCTGGCGAAACCCTACAACCAGGTGATTCTCGCCGCCAAGATCAAGGCGATGGACCGCTTGCGGCGCTTGCAGGACACCGTGCTGCAACAGCGTGACCAGATCGCCCGGCACCACGACTACCTGCTCAACGAACAACGCGTGGCCAAGGCTGTATTCGACAAGGTGGCGCACTCCGGCTGCCTGAATGCCGCACCCAATATCCGTTATCTGCAATCGCCCTACGCGCTGTTCAACGGCGACCTGTTGCTGGCCGCGTTCACCCCGGCCGGAGATATGCATGTGCTGCTGGGCGACTTCACTGGCCACGGTCTGCCGGCGGCAGTGGGGGCCATGCCCCTGGCCGAAGTCTTCTACGGAATGACCGCCAAGGGCTATGGCCTGGCGGATACCCTGCGCGAGATGAATGCCAAGCTCAAGCGCATCCTGCCGGTGGACATGTTCTGTTGTGCCACGTTGCTGTGCCTGAGTTTTCAGCGTCGCTCAGTGGAGGTCTGGAACGGCGGCATGCCGGACGGTTACCTGCATCGCGTTGCCAGTGGCGAGCGAACGCTTCTGCCGGCGCGGCACCTGCCTTTGGGGGTGCTGAGCCCGGAGTCCTTCGACGAGCGTACCGAGGTGTTTCCCATGGTGCTCGGGGATCGGGTGTTTCTCCTGTCCGATGGGGTGATCGACACTTGCGACGCCAATGACCAGTTGTTTGGCGTGCAGCGATTGCAGCAGGTGTTTGCCGCCAATCGCCAGCCGGATGCGCTGTTCGAAGAGATCGAGCAGGCGCTGCGACAGTTTGGCGGTGAAACGCGTGACGATGTCAGCATGGTCGAAATCAGCTTGCTGGAGCCGGCGCAGATTACGCCGCCGGCGTTGGTCTACTCCGACAGCGGCCAGTCCTGCCCGCTGGACTGGTCGGTGAGTTTCGAATTTCGCGCCGCCACGCTCAAACGCTTCAACCCGTTGCCCTATCTGTTGCAGTTGCTGCTTGAGGTACATGGTCTGCGCAGCCAGAGCGGTGAGCTCTACAGTGTGCTGGCGGAACTCTATTCCAACGCGCTGGAGCATGGCGTACTGGGGCTGGATTCAAGCCTCAAGCGCGATGCATCGGGTTTTGCGCGTTATTATCAGCAACGCAATACCCGGCTGGACGAACTTCAGGAAGGCTATGTACGGTTGCATTTGCAGGTGGCGCCAACTGACGACGGCGGTTGCCTGACCATTCGCATTGAAGACAGTGGCAAGGGTTTCGATGTCGAGCGGGTGATGGCAAGACCCATGGATGACATCCGCCTGTCGGGACGTGGGGTCAGTATGATCCGTCAGTTGGGGCGTAATGCCCGCTGGACCGACGATGGTCGAAGTGCATGCGTGGAGTTTATCTGGAAGGCTGCGCAGTAATTCGCGCATTCTTGATCAAGGAGTGAGCAAGTGGACGACAAACCTGTGGATCGCGGTGTGCTGAGTATATTGCAGGAGGTGATGGAAGAGGGCTATGCGGATTTGCTGGATATCTTTCTTGCGGACTCCGAGGAGCGCCTTGACGTCTTGCGAACGGCTGACAGTACTGCATTGCTCGTTGCAACCGCCCATAGCTTCAAAGGCAGCAGCAGCAATATGGGTGCCCTCAGGCTGGCCGAGCTCTGCCGCCAGCTTGAACAGCAGGCCGCAAGTTTGCCATGGGCGGCCGTTAAGGAGATGGTCGGTAAAATCGATCGCGAATTCGCCTCTATCCGGCCTGAGTACGAAGCTGAACGACAGCGTTGCACGGCGAAAATCTGAGCCTGCGTTTCATTTGGTCTCCTTGGAGTGAAACTGGCTCGACCTTTGCAGTTAACTCCTCAACTGTACTTACGAGCCCCGTGCAGCGGAGACCGTTTCATGCCCGTTACTCCCAATGTTCTGCTTCAGGCCTCCAGGCAGGCCAAGACTCAAGCCGCCTGCGCCAATCCTCCGGCGCTCACCGCTGAGCCCGGGGACAAGGCCGCAAGCTTCGCTCATGTCTATGCCAATCAGGCCCAGAGCAAGCCCAATGCATCGGCGGATACCTTGGTTAAACCGAGTCGTGAAAAAAGCTCCGGTGTCGGCGGGGAAAAAGACGCTGGCGACGACAAGTCTGCCGCCGGGGAGCCGATGGTTGCCGATGGCGGCAAATCCTTGCCTGCCGACACACCGGTTCAGGCTGATGGAAAAACTGCCGACGATGAGGCGTCAGATGCCGACCAGGCGCTGGTCGTCGATACCGCACCGCTCGATCCCGCGCTCGATCCCTCGTTGCAGCAAGCCGTACAGCCAGTAGTAACTGCGCCAGCGCCGGCAACCCCTGCCGTGGCCAACATTGTGCCGCCAACGGTTGACGCAGCGATCACCGTGACAACCGCACCGACACAGACTGCTGTTGACGGCGATTTCGATCCGCAGGCTGATCCGCTAGATGCATTGCCGGCGGTGCGCCTGGCGATGGAGCAGAGCGGTCACGTTTCGGCTTCCAGCCAGGCGCAGCCCAAGGCGGCACCGACACAGGCACAAGCCCAGGCTGACGGTGAGCTGACACCGGCGCAAAACTTTGCTGCCGGCATGGCGACCCTGCTGGATGTTCAGGCCGACAAGAACAGCACCCGCCAGGGGGACGACAAGGCTTTCAGCGGTTTGCTCGATGAAGGCCTGAAGGACCTCGAGTCCGCCAGCAGCGACACCCGTGTCGATGATTTCGCCAACCGTCTGGCTGCGCTGACCCAGGCGGCCACACCCAAGACCGCCAATGCCTTGCCGGTGAACCAGCCGATCGCCATGCACCAGAGCGGCTGGACCGAAGAGGTGGTGAACCGGGTCATGTACCTGTCCAGCGCCAATCTCAAGGCCGCGGACATCCAGTTGCAGCCCGCTGAGCTCGGGCGTCTGGACATTCGGGTGAACATGGTTCCCGATCAACAGACCCAGGTCACGTTCATGAGTGCGCATCCGGGTGTCCGTGAGGCGCTGGATGGCCAGGTCCATCGCTTGCGCGACATGTTCGCGCAGCAGGGCATGGGGCAAGTCGATGTCAACGTTTCGGACCAGTCCCGTGGTTCGCAAAATCAGGGGCAAAACCAGCAGGCTCAAAGCGGTCGCAGCCATGCGAGCGGGGGGCGCCTGGACTCGATGGATGACGACATTGCACCGAGCGTCGCTGAAGTGGCCGCCAGTGCGACCAGCGTGATCGGCTCCAGCGCAGTCGATTACTACGCCTGACAAACGAAACACCTAACCCTGTGGGAGCGAGCTTGCTCGCGATGGCGGTGTAACAGTCGATGAAAATGTGGACTGTTAAAACGCCATCGCGAGCAAGCTCGCTCCCACAGTGGTTTTACAGTGTTTTTCAGATTGCTGGCAGTCCGCCGCTCCATCTCCCTCTGACATTTCTGGCATAACACTTGCTCTTGCCTTGCCGTGCGACTGTGAAAACCCGATTAGTGACGGATTATTGGCATGGCGAAGAGCGACGCAGCAGTAAAAGACCCCGCAACCAAAGGCAAACTCAAGCTGATTATCGTGATCGTGGTGGCCCTGCTGCTGGCGATCGGTGTGTCTGTGGGGGCGACCTGGTACTTCATGCACAGCGCTCAGAGCAAACCTGCCGCCGCCGAGGCACAAATCGCTCCCGTCGGTAAACAGCCAGCGATTTTCGAGTCGATGGCGCCGGCCTTCGTGGCCAACTTCAACCAGAACGGTCGCCAGCGCTACATGCAGGTGAGCATCACCATGCTTGGGCGCAATCAGGCGGATCTGGATGCCCTCAAGGTCCACATGCCGGTGATCCGCAATAACCTGGTCATGCTGTTCTCCGGGCAGGACTTCGCGACCCTCGCCTCGCCAGTCGGCCAGGAAATGCTGCGGCAGAAAGCCACTGCCAGCGTCCAGGAAGTGGCCCAGAAAGAGCTCGGCAAAGTGGTGATCGAACAGTTGCTTTTCACTAATTTCGTACTGCAGTAGGAACACGACATGGCCGTGCAGGACCTGCTGTCCCAGGATGAGATCGACGCGCTGTTGCATGGCGTTGACGATGGTCTGGTACAGACCGAAAACGCTGCCGAACCCGGCACCGTCAAAAGCTATGACCTGACCAGCCAGGATCGCATCGTCCGTGGACGCATGCCGACCCTGGAAATGATCAACGAGCGTTTCGCCCGCTATACCCGCATCAGCATGTTCAACATGCTGCGTCGCTCGGCAGACGTGGCGGTCGGTGGCGTGCAGGTGATGAAGTTCGGCGAATACGTGCACTCGCTGTACGTGCCGACCAGTCTCAACCTGGTCAAGATCAAACCCCTGCGCGGCACTGCGCTGTTCATCCTCGACGCCAAGCTGGTGTTCAAGCTGGTGGACAACTTCTTCGGCGGTGACGGCCGGCACGCCAAGATCGAAGGGCGTGAATTCACGCCGACCGAACTGCGCGTGGTGCGCATGGTGCTGGAGCAGGCGTTCGTCGATTTGAAGGAAGCCTGGCAGGCGATCATGGAAGTCAATTTCGAGTACATCAACTCGGAAGTGAACCCGGCCATGGCCAACATCGTCGGCCCGAGCGAAGCCATTGTGGTATCGACCTTCCACATCGAACTCGATGGCGGTGGCGGCGACCTGCACGTGACCATGCCGTACTCGATGATCGAGCCGGTGCGCGAAATGCTCGACGCCGGCTTCCAGTCGGACCTCGACGACCAGGACGAGCGCTGGGTCAACGCCCTGCGCCAGGACGTGCTGGACGTCGACGTGCCGATCGGTGCGACGGTGGCCCGTCGGCAGTTGCGTCTGCGCGACATTCTGCACATGCAGCCGGGGGATGTGATCCCGGTCGACATGCCGGAAGAAATGATCATGCGCGCCAACGGCGTGCCGGCCTTCAAGGTCAAGATGGGATCGCACAAGGGCAACCTGGCGTTGCAAGTGATCGAGCCTATCGAGCGTCGTTGACCGGCGCTCGTACCCATTCGCGATTAACCGAATTCTGAATTTTTGCTCGCCGAGGACACTGACAATATGAACACCCAGGACGATCAGGCACTGGCCGATGAATGGGCTGCGGCCCTGGAAGAAACCGGCGACGCCGGGCAGGCCGACATCGACGCTTTGCTGGCGGCCGATTCCGGCAGTTCCGCGTCCAGCCGCCTGCCAATGGAAGAGTTCGGCAGCGTGCCGAAAAACAACGATCCGGTCAGCCTTGAAGGCCCGAACCTGGACGTGATCCTCGATATCCCGGTGTCGATTTCCATGGAAGTGGGCAGCACCGACATCAACATCCGCAACCTGCTGCAACTGAACCAGGGTTCGGTGATCGAGCTCGATCGCCTGGCCGGCGAGCCGCTGGACGTGCTGGTCAACGGCACGCTCATCGCCCATGGCGAAGTGGTGGTGGTCAACGAGAAGTTCGGCATCCGCCTGACGGACGTGATCAGCCCAAGCGAACGCATCAAGAAGCTGCGCTGAGTGAAAAAGGTTCTTGGATTTGTGCTGGCGATGCCGCTCAACGTGCTGGCGGCCGAGCCGCTTGCAACGGCAGCCACGGCTGCTGCGCCAGCGGTGAGCAGTGGTGTGGCTGGCCAGCTGACGCAACTGGTGTTCGGCCTGCTGCTGGTGCTGGGGCTGATTCTCCTCCTCGCCTGGTTGCTGCGGCGGGTCCAGCAGGCCGGTCCGGCCGGCAAGGGGCAGGTGATCGAGATTGTCGGTTCCCGCGCGCTGGGGCCTCGCGACCGGCTGATGCTGGTGCAGGTCGGCAACGAGCAGATTCTGTTGGGCCTGAGCCCCGGCAACATTGCTGCGCTGCACGTGCTCAAGGAGCCGGTGCAAGTGCCGAGTACCGAGAAACCGACGCCGGAATTTGCCCAGCGCCTGTTGGAGATGCTGGGTAAAGATCAGAAGGATAAGAAGTAATGGGTGCGCTACGCATCGTCTTGACGCTGGCCCTGATGCTGGGTGTGCCACTGGCATTCGGCGCCGATCCGCTGTCGATCCCGGCCATCACCCTGGGCACCAATGCACAGGGTGCGCAGGAATACTCGGTCAGTTTGCAAATCCTGCTGATCATGACCGCGCTGAGCTTTATCCCGGCGTTTGTCATGCTGATGACCAGTTTCACCCGGATCATCATTGTCTTCTCGATCCTGCGCCAGGCCCTGGGCCTGCAACAAACGCCATCGAACCAGATCCTCACCGGCATGGCGTTGTTCCTGACCCTGTTCATCATGGCGCCGGTGTTCGACCGGGTGAACCAGGACGCCCTGCAGCCGTATCTGGCGGAAAAGCTGACGGCCCAGGATGCGGTCGCCAAGGCGCAGGTGCCGATCAAGAACTTCATGCTCGCCCAGACCCGCACCAGCGATCTGGAGCTGTTCATGCGCCTGTCCAAACGGTCTGACATCGCGACGCCGGATCAGGCGCCGCTGACCATCCTGGTGCCGGCCTTCGTGACCTCCGAGCTGAAAACGGCGTTCCAGATCGGCTTCATGATCTTCATTCCGTTCCTGATCATCGACCTGGTGGTGGCAAGCGTGTTGATGGCCATGGGTATGATGATGCTCTCGCCGCTGATCATTTCCCTGCCGTTCAAGATCATGTTGTTCGTGCTGGTGGATGGCTGGGCGCTGATCATCGGCACGCTGGCCAGCAGCTTCGGCGGTGTATCGCCATGACGCCTGAAGTCGCGGTCGACATCTTTCGCGAAGCGCTGTGGCTGACCACCATGATGGTGGCGATCCTGGTGATTCCGAGTTTGCTGGTGGGCTTGTTGGTGGCGATGTTTCAGGCCGCCACCCAGATCAACGAACAGACCTTGAGCTTCCTGCCGCGTCTGTTGGTGATGCTGGTGACGCTGATCGTCGGCGGTCCATGGATGGTGCAGACCTTCATGGACTACATCCTGCAGCTGTACGGCAGCATTCCTCAGGTCATCGGCTAAACCATGTCACTGCTTGCGCTGACCGATACGCAGATCAGCACCTGGGTGGCGACGTTCATGTTGCCGCTGTTTCGCGTCGGCACCTTGCTGATGGTGATGCCGGTGTTCGGTACGACCCTGCTGCCGCGGCGCATTCGCCTGTATTTCGCCCTGGCCATTACCGTGGTCATCGCGCCGGGCCTGCCGCCGATGCCGCCGGTCAATCCCCTGGACCCGAGCGGGCTGTTGCTGATTGCCGAGCAGATTCTCATCGGTGCGGTGATGGGCTTCTCCTTGCAGCTGTTCTTCCAGGCCTTTGTGGTGGCCGGGCAAATCGTCGCCATTCAGATGGGCATGGGCTTCGCTTCCATGATCGATCCGGCCAACGGCGTATCGACGGCGGTGATCGGGCAGTTTTTCACCATGCTGGTGACGCTGCTGTTCCTGTCCATGAACGGTCATCTGGTGGTGTTCGAGATCCTCACCGAAAGTTTCACCACGTTGCCGGTGGGCGGCGGCCTGATGGTCAATCACTACTGGGAGCTGGCCGGCAAGCTCGGCTGGGTGCTCGGATCGGCGCTGTTGCTGGTGCTGCCGGCGATCACCGCGTTGCTGGTGGTCAACATCGCGTTTGGCGTCATGACCCGGGCGGCGCCGCAGCTGAACATTTTCTCTGTCGGCTTCCCCTTGATCCTGGTGCTTGGGCTGTTCATCGTCTGGGTCGGTCTGGCGGACATTCTCAATCAGTACCAACCGCTGGCCGCCGAGGCCTTGCAGTTGTTACGCGAAATGGCGCGGGCGAACTGAGTCATGGCCGAAAGCGAAAGCGGTCAGGACAAAACAGAAGACCCCACGGAGAAGCGCAAGCAGGACTCTCGTGAAAAGGGTGAGGTAGCCCGGTCCAAGGAGCTCAACACCCTGGCGATCATGCTGGTCGGTGCCTCGGCATTGCTGATTTTTGGCGGCGCCCTGGCGCAGGACATGATGGAGCTGATGCGCATCAACTTCTCGCTGCCACGGGAAGTGATACTGGATCAGCGCTACATGGCCACCTACCTGATGCGCTCAGGGCAAATTGCCCTGTGGTCGATCCAGCCGGTGATGATCACCTTGGTGCTGGCCGCCATCATCGGTCCGATTTCCCTGGGTGGCTGGCTGTTCGCGGCGAGTTCCATGGCGCCCAAGTTCAGCCGCTTGAACCCCGGTCCCGGCCTCAAGCGCATGTTCTCGACCAAGTCGCTGATCGAACTGCTCAAGGCCCTGGCCAAGTTCATCATCATCCTGTTCGTGGCGCTGGCGGTGTTGTCATCGGACATCGACGACCTGCTGCGCATCGCCCATGAGCCTTTGGACATGGCAGTCATTCACAGCCTGCAAGTGGTGGGCTGGAGCACCTTGTGGATGGCGTGCGGGCTGATCCTGATCGCTGTGGTGGACGTGCCGGTGCAGCTCTGGGAAAGCCACAAGAAACTGCTGATGACCAAGCAGGAGGTGCGCGACGAGCACAAGGACCAGGAGGGGCGACCGGAGGTCAAGCAGCGGATTCGGCAGCTGCAACGCGAGATGTCCCAGCGGCGGATGATGGCCGCCATTCCCGAGGCCGACGTGGTCATCACCAACCCGACGCACTACGCCGTGGCCCTCAAGTACGACCCGGAAAAGGGTAATGCGCCGGTATTGTTGGCCAAGGGTAGCGACTTCCTGGCCCTGAAGATCCGTGAAATCGCGGCGGCCAACGAGATCCTGCTGCTAGAGTCACCGGCGCTGGCGCGCTCGATCTACTACTCCACCGAACTTGAGCAGGAAATTCCCGGTGGGCTGTATCTGGCGGTCGCGCAGGTGCTGGCCTACGTCTACCAGATTCGACAGTACCGGGCGGGCAAGGGCAAACGACCGGATCCGCTCAAGGACGATCTGCCGATTCCGCCGGATTTGCGCCGCGACTCCTGAGCCGGGCGCAATTCCTTTGTGGGAGCGAGCTTGCTCGCGATAGCGCCTGCCCAGGCACAATATGTATCGGCTGACACACCGCCATCGCGAGCAAGCTCGCTCCCACAGAATCCTTCAAACCCCCTCTGTTTCTTGCCCCTGCAAAAGTTGGAAAGCTTCTTGCCGTAGCCGTCCTGCGCCTGCTTCAGGCGTCAAGGATTTGCTTTAAAGAAACGGGGAATACCGGTGGATCGCCCTCGGTTAATCAACAATGCCCGCAGCAACATTGCCGACCTCAGTCGGGGGCAATCCGGGTGTGCCGCTGTTGCTGCTGGTCATCTTTTCTGTCTGCGCAAAAGCAAGCCGCAAAGCTTGTCGGAAAATTCTGGTATGGGTCAGTTAACAGAAATCCAGGATCTGATGATTGATTGTGGCGAGGAGGCTTGCTCCTGCCGGGACGCATAGGAGCTGGCGGCATTCCTTTCCAACCTTTTACCAGCTGTCGGAATCCACCCCAACCTGTTATTTCTGACAGTAGACAGTCATCTCCTTTCAACGCTGTCATACCCGTGGGAATTCTCCCGGTCGATGTTCGGTAGTGGCGGCTTCGATCATTTGATACGAGCGCCAGGAATCGATGTTTACATCAAGTCTCAGAGGGAACAATCATGACAGAACGTCCATATAGAAAACTGAAAGGCATGGAGTTGGAGTTTGTTTCGGGGAGGTTGGTGGAAAATCCTCGCGAGTGGGCGATCGGTTACATCGTCACTTTCAAAATGAGCCTGGATTTCACGCATTTTGTGCAAATGGCCAATCAGTATATTTCGGGATATCTGAATAGTCCGATCAACGCCATCCGGCCTGAGTTGGACGGCGTTGCTTATCACTATGCCTACAATTATTTTTTCGATGCCGCCGGCAATATCCATGACAACAAAGCACTATTCGACGTTTTCACCCATCCAGAGCACTACATGGACCAATGGTCCTCGGGTGGGCTGGAGCAACGATATGGCAAACCCGAATTCGAAGTCATCGACGGGCAATTGCAAGTCACTGCACGGATGGACTTTCGTAGGGGCGATAAACGTCAAATCGTTATAGATGATTTGCCTATTATCCGTTTCATGTGGGCACTTAATCTTCTCGAGGGGAATGATCTACAGGCGCCAGAGACAAGGGTAGTGCTTGGGTACGCGCAGGAAGACATTGTCGAGCAAGAGGGTCTTTCAATGTTGCGAGGGACGCGTTACATGATCGGCAAGAAGCTTGAGTTTGGTGAGATTAGTAAGGAGAAGATTTTGATAGCAAAGTGAATTGTTATTCGGTTTGCGTCGAGTGCTATTAGTCCAGGCGGGGCACGCTGGCAAGGGCAAGCTCCCGGGTTCGCTCAAGAATCTGCCGATTCCGCTGGATTTGCGCCGTGACTCCTGATTTCGCGTTGTCTCTGCCGGCCTCTTCGCTGGCAAGCCAGCTCCTACGGGTTTGGCGATAACCTTGTAGGAGCTGGCTTGCCAGCGAAGGCGTCAGTCCAGGCCATGCATATCCCCCTGAAAAAACTCTCTATTTCTCCCTCTGCAAAAGTTGGAAAGCTTCTTGCAGTAGCCGTCCTGCGCCTGCTTCAGGCGTCAAAGATTTGCTTTAAAGGAACGGGGAATACCGGTGGATCGCTCTCAGTTAATCAACAGTGCCCGCAGCAACATTGCCGACCTCAGTCGAGGCAATCTGGGCGTGCCGCTGTTGCTGCTGGTCATGTTGGCGATGATGATGTTGCCGGTGCCGCCGTTCCTGCTGGACGTGTTCTTCACCTTCAAAGCAGAAAAGGAGACGGATCTATTTATGACCATTCTTTTGGTGGGCATGAATCCGTCGCTTCTATTCTCGACGAACTTACCTGGCGACAGGTCTACATTTATCCGATCCGCCGGTATTGGGCGCCCCAGTGTCTAGTCCTGAAATAGATTTACACCTGTTTCACCCCAACGCCCGATGCACCGCATCAGGCGTTTTGTAATTCAAAGACAGGTGCTGACGCTCGGGCAAAAGGGGACGTATTTATTAACTCTCGGGCCAGATGGCGATGCTGCCTGTACTGAATGGAAAAGTTGCTCCCACTCCACCGCCGCACTCCGATAGGATTTTACCGCTCGTCGCTACTGTCAGATCTGACAGTAGCGCCCTCCACAACGCTGGCATTCAATCACTCCGTCGCCCATCGTCCGGAGTTTTCGCCCATGCCTACCACCCACTCGCCCGACCTCGCTCCGCTTGCCCTCGAAGCACGTACCCCTGGCCGGACCAGTGCTTCGCACCCGTTGACCTTCAGAATCGGAGCCGTGCTGGATTTAAAGGAACCGGCGATCAAAGAAGCCACTGGCAACAACCTGGATCCGATCGCCGCCAAGGACCGTCTGACCGTGAGGGTGCCCGATAATGCCGCGCTGCGACCCGATGATCAGTTGAGCGTGACCTGGACGGGGGCGCCTGGCTCGCCCACGGGCGGCTCGCACACGACGCTGCCGCGGCCGGTGAGCCAGGGCCTGGAGGTGGACATGCTCCGCAGCGTGGTGGCCTTCAGCCTGGGCAAGGCGGTGACGGTGCGCTACACGGTCACGCGTGGCGGGGTGGATAAGGAGTCCCTGGCCTTGACCCTGAATGTGGGGGGCATTGCGGACGGGGATGACAATCTGACGACGCCGGCGATCACGCAGGCCAGCGGTGACGTGCTGGACCTGACCACGTTCGAGGGCGATGCGCTCATCACGGTGGCGATCTGGCCCTTGATCGCCGCAGGACAGAAGATCTGGCTGCGCTGCCACGGCACCCGACAGGACGGCACACCGCACACGATCCCGTTGCGGACCTCCTCCAGCGTGAGCGCCGCCGAGGTGGTGAACGGGTTGAGCAAGGTGCTGCTCAGGCTCGACCTGGAGCTGTTCAAGCATGACACGCCCCTGCGCATTGAGTTCAAGGTGACCTTCGATGGCAGCTCGGTCGAGGCCCGGGCGGTCACCTTCCCGGTGCGCACCTACACGGTCAAGGCGCTGGTGGCGCTGACGCCCGCGATCACCTCGGTCACGGACAGCGCCGGCAAGGAGATTCCCGAGGGTACCGCCACGGTCGACACCGCGGTCACGCTCAGCGGCACCGCCACAGCCAGCCAGAAGGTGGAGATCTTCGATGACGCCGACCTCAAGGGCGAGGCCGATGTCGGTGCCAACGGGGTCTGGACGCGTCAGGTGACGGGCTTGGCCGTGGGCATCCGCAGCTTCACCGCCAAGGGGCTGTACGGCTCCGAACCGATCTCTGCTCCACCGTGGACCTTGACGGTAACGGCGCCTTTGGCCATAAATCCATCCAAGATGATCTTGGCGGGTACCAAGTTTATCCAAGCATACGGGTGGACAGCGAAGGAGGTTTATGGCAACACAGCGACGCGGACCGCGACAGGTGGTCAGGGCCCTTATACCTATACTTCTGATAATCCTGTCATCGCTACAGTAAATGCCACCACCGGCAAGGTATCCGGGATGAAGAATGGAAGCACCACCATCCGCGCAACCGACAGACCTGGCAATAGCGTGTCATATCCGGTCGACGTTGCTAACGTGTATCGGGTTCTAATCAACGACAACATGATGTTGCCATCTCAAGTCCATGCGTGGCATCAATCTCTCGGCGGCTCGATACTCCGCCCAACTACTGAAATGTTCGATGCCAACTTTTCAAATATTTCTCAGATCGTCGGCCCACAGCCCGATAAACGTTGGATACAACTCAACTATAACAACGATGGCACTGCTTGGATGACTGGCCTTCGAGCGAAAAACCAAGCAACGACCGGCGAAGTCGCCCATTGGCCGTACTATCAGACAGAGCAAGCCGGCGAGCGCGGCCGCGGGATGGCTTTCGTCTGAACGTTTGCGCACGAGATCTCGTCGTTGAAGGCCTCTTGAATAACAGGGTGAACTGGACCCTGTGCAGGAAAAAAGGTGACCAGAAAAAAGATGACGGATCTATTTATGACCATTCTTTTGGTGGGCATGAATTCGTCACTTCTATTCTCGACGAACTTACCTGATGACAACGACGATCTGCCGATTCCACCGGATCTGCGCTGCGATTCCTGATTGGTGTTCGCAATGCCAGCCTCGTCACGCGGGCAAGTCTGAATGCCGCCCGCTCGCTCCTACAGTCCTGTGTCGTTCGTATATGTTGCGACCGACTCAATAACTGTAGGAGCGAGGCTTACCCGCGAATGCGCCAGTTCAGGCAATACCCCTCCCGAAACAGACCTCTATTTCAACCTCCCGCAAAAGTTGGAAAGCTTCTTGCAGTAGCCGTCCTGCGTCTGCTTCAGGCGTCAAAGATTTGCTTTAAAGGAACGGGGAATACCGGTGGATAGCTCTCAGTTAATCAACAGTGCCCGCAGCAACATTGCCGACCTCAGTCGAGGCAATCTGGGCGTGCCGCTGTTGCTGCTGGTCATGTTGGCGATGATGATGTTGCCCGTGCCGCCGTTCCTGCTGGACGTGTTCTTCACCTTCAACATTGCCCTGTCCATCGTCGTTCTGCTGGTATGCGTCTACGCCTTGCGCCCGCTGGATTTCGCGGTGTTCCCGACCATTCTGCTGGTGGCGACGCTGTTGCGCCTGGCGTTGAACGTGGCCTCGACGCGGGTGGTGATGCTCCACGGCCAGGACGGCCATGCGGCGGCCGGCAAGGTGATCCAGGCGTTCGGCGAGGTGGTGATCGGCGGTAACTACGTGGTCGGTATCGTGGTCTTCGCGATCTTGATGATCATCAACTTCGTCGTGGTGACCAAGGGCGCGGGGCGCATTTCCGAGGTGAGCGCGCGTTTTACCCTCGATGCGATGCCCGGCAAGCAAATGGCGATCGACGCCGACCTCAACGCCGGTCTGATCGATCAGGCCCAGGCCAAGGCCCGCCGCTCGGAAGTCGCTCAGGAAGCCGAGTTCTACGGCTCCATGGACGGTGCCAGCAAGTTCGTGCGCGGTGACGCCATTGCTGGCCTGCTGATTCTGTTCATCAACCTGATCGGCGGTATGGCGGTCGGTATCTTCCAGCACAACATGACCTTTGCCGACGCAGGCAAAGTGTATGCGCTGTTGACCATCGGTGACGGTTTGGTGGCGCAATTGCCATCACTGTTGTTATCGACAGCCGCTGCGATCATGGTGACCCGTGCTTCCGGCTCGGAAGACATGGGCAAGCAAATCAATCGCCAGATGTTCGCCTCGCCCAAGGCGCTGGCGGTGGCCGCGGGCTTGATGGCGGTCATGGGCCTGGTGCCCGGCATGCCGCACTTCTCGTTCCTGAGCATGGCGGCCTTGGCGGCCGGCGGCGCTTACCTGTTCTGGAAGAAGCAGAGCGTCGCCAAGGTGCAAGCCCTGCAAGAGGTCAAACGCCAGCAGGAGCTGCTGCCGTCGCCGGCCCGCGCCCAGGAAACCAAGGAGCTTGGCTGGGATGACGTGACGCCGATCGACATGATCGGCCTGGAAGTGGGGTATCGCCTGATTCCGTTGGTGGACCGCAACCAGGGCGGCCAGTTGCTGGCGCGGATCAAGGGGGTGCGCAAGAAGCTGTCCCAGGATCTGGGCTTCCTGATGCCGACCGTGCATATCCGCGACAACCTCGACCTGGCGCCCAGTGCCTACCGCCTGACCCTCATGGGGGTGATCCTGGCCGAGGCCGAGATTTACCCGGATCGCGAACTGGCGATCAACCCGGGACAGGTCTATGGCACGCTCAACGGCATTACCGCCAAAGATCCGGCTTTTGGCCTGGAGGCGGTCTGGATTGAAATCAGCCAGCGCGCCCAGGCGCAATCCCTCGGTTATACGGTGGTCGATGCCAGTACCGTTGTGGCTACCCACTTGAACCAGATTCTCTACAAACATTCCAGTGAGCTGATCGGTCACGAAGAAGTGCAGCAGCTCATGCAATTGCTGGCCAAAAGCTCGCCGAAACTGGCCGAGGAACTGGTGCCGGGCGTGGTTTCGCTGTCGCAACTGCTCAAGGTGTTGCAAGCGCTGTTGGCCGAGCAAGTGCCTGTGCGCGACATCCGCAGCATTGCCGAGGCCATCGCCAACAATGCCGCCAAGAGTCAAGATACCGCCGCGCTGGTGGCTGCCGTGCGGGTTGGCGTCTCCCGTGCAATCGTGCAAAGCATTGTAGGCACTGAGTCAGAGCTGCCAGTGATCACGCTGGAGCCAAGGTTGGAACAGATATTGCTCAATAGTCTGCAAAAGGCCGGGCAAGGCTCGGAAGAAGGCGTTCTGCTGGAGCCAAGCATGGCGGAGAAGCTGCAACGCTCGCTGATCGATGCGGCGCAGCGCCAGGAGATGCAGGGTCAGCCGGTGATTCTGCTGGTGGCCGGTCCGGTTCGCGCAATGCTCTCGCGATTTGGCCGGCTCGCAGTCCCGGGTTTGCACGTGTTGGCTTACCAGGAAATCCCTGACAACAAGCAAGTGACCATCGTTGCGACAGTAGGGCCCAACGGCTGAGGTAGTGGTTTATGCAAGTTAAGCGTTTTTTCGCCGCCGATATGCGTCAGGCCATGAAGCTGGTTCGCGATGAGCTGGGCGCCGATGCCGCCATCATTGGCAATCGTCGGATCGCCGGTGGTGTCGAGCTGACGGCTGCGCTGGATTACAAGTTATCGGCGCTGGCGCCGCGTGTTCCGAACATGGAGCTCGAAGACGAGTTGCGCAAGACTCAGTCGCGGATCGTCACTGCCCAGGCCGAATTGAGCCTGCGTAGCGATGGCGAGAGCGATCACAGCACCAACCGTCAGTTGTTCGCCGGCTTGCCGTTGACTGCCGCCGAGCCGCTGGTCGAGCCGACGTACGCCGAACCCCGTCGCCCCGCGCCAGCCGCTGTGTCTGCGTCCGGTGGCGTGGACCCGCGCGCGTTCGACTCGATGCGTTTCGAGCTCAACAGCCTGCGCGAACTCATGGAAGTCCAGCTGGGCTCCCTGGCCTGGAATCAACTGCAAGGCAGCCGTCCGGACCAGGCCAACCTCTGGCGACGCCTGCAACGCATCGGCCTGTCCGGCCCGCTGTCGCGCGACCTGCTGGCGCTCATCACCGGGATCGAAGAACCTCGTCAGGCCTGGCGCATGTTGCTGGCGCACCTGGCGCGGATGATCGTTACCCCCGAAGTCGAGCCGCTGGAAGAAGGCGGTGTGATCGCCATGGTCGGCCCTGCCGGCATGGGCAAGACCACCACCCTGGCCAAGCTGGCAGCCCGTTACGTGCTCAAGTACGGCGCGCAGAACATTGCGCTGGTGAGCATGGACAGCTTCCGCATCGGTGCCCAGGAGCAGCTCAAGACCCTGGGGCGCATTCTCAATGTGTCGGTGACCCACGTCGATCCGGGCCAGTCCCTGGTGCAGGCGCTGGAACCCTTGCTGCGCAAGCGCGTGGTGCTGATCGATACCGCGGGCCTGCAGGCCAGCGACCCGGCCCTGCGCATGCAGCTCGAAAGCCTGGCCGGTCGCGGCATCCGTTCAAAAAATTATCTGGTCCTGGCAACCACCAGCCAAAAGCAGGTTCTAACCGCCGCTTATCACAGTTACAAGCGTTGTGGGCTCGCTGGCTGCATCCTGACTAAACTGGATGAGACGGCTAGTCTGGGCGAGGTGTTGAGCCTGGCCATCAGTCATGAGTTACCCGTGGCCTACCTGACCGATGGCCCGCGGATTCCGGATGATCTCCATCTGCCGCGCCGTCATCAGTTGGTCAGTCGCGCCGTCAGCGTGCAAATGCAGGAAGAACCCAGCGAGGAAGCCATGGCTGACATGTTCGCTGATATTTACCACAGCCAAACCAAGCAGGTTGGCTAAGGTAGTAATGAACAGTTTTTGTACCTACATCGATGGTCTGCCATGCATTGTTCCGATTGCGAACGCGCAGCCAGTAATGTGGCCTCCGTCTATGCAAGACAAGGTAAAGAAATAACATGGGCAGCATGCATCCCGTACAGGTGATCGCGGTGACCGGCGGCAAAGGTGGCGTCGGGAAAACTAATGTGTCAGTGAACTTGTCCCTGGCTCTGGCTGAGCTTGGCCGGCGCGTCATGCTGTTGGACGCCGACCTGGGACTGGCGAACGTCGACGTTCTGCTGGGCCTGACACCCAAACGTACCCTGGCCGACGTGATCGAGGGCCGCTGCGAACTGCGCGATGTACTGCTGCAGGGACCTGGCGGCATCCGTATCGTTCCGGCCGCATCCGGCACTCAGAGCATGGTGCATCTGAGCCCCGCGCAACACGCCGGCCTGATCCAGGCCTTCAGTGATATCGGCGACAACCTCGACGTATTGGTGATCGACACCGCGGCGGGCATTGGTGACTCGGTCGTCAGTTTCGTTCGCGCAGCCCAGGAAGTGCTGCTGGTGGTGTGCGATGAGCCGACCTCGATTACCGATGCCTACGCCTTGATCAAGTTGCTCAATCGCGACTACGGCATGAACCGCTTCCGCGTCCTGGCCAACATGGCCCAGAGCCCGCAGGAGGGGCGCAACCTGTTCGCCAAACTGACCAAGGTCACCGATCGCTTCCTCGACGTCGCCCTGCAATACGTCGGCGCGGTGCCCTACGACGAAAGCGTGCGCAAGGCCGTGCAGAAGCAGCGTGCCGTCTACGAGGCCTTCCCGCGCTCCAAGTGCTCGCTGGCATTCAAGGCCATCGCGCAAAAGGTCGATACCTGGCCACTGCCTGCCAACCCCCGTGGGCACCTGGAATTTTTCGTCGAGCGCCTCGTGCAGCAGACAGCAGGACCGGTTCTATGACAGCAAGCGGTTACAACCTCTACAGAAAATCGGCCCGTGATGCGCAGTACGAGCTGATCGAGCGTTACGCGCCGCTGGTTAAACGCATTGCCTACCACTTGCTGGCGCGTCTGCCGGCCAGCGTCCAGGTCGAAGACCTGATCCAGGCCGGGATGATCGGCCTGCTTGAAGTGTCGACCAAATATGACGCCGGCAAAGGCGCCAGTTTCGAGACGTACGCGGGCATTCGAATCCGCGGCGCCATGCTCGATGAAGTGCGCAAGGGGGACTGGGCGCCACGTTCGGTTCACCGCAATACGCGCATGGTCAGTGACGCCATCCGCTCGATTGAAGCGAAAACCGGTCGTGACGCTAAAGATCACGAAGTTGCGGCCGAACTCCAATTGAGTCTCGACGATTACTACGGGATTTTGAACGACACCCTGGGCAGCCGGTTATTCAGTTTCGACGATCTGTTGCAGGACGGCGAACACGAAGGGCTGCACGAGGATGGCGCGAGTGCTCATATCGAGCCGTCACGCGACCTGGAAGATGAACGCTTCCAGGCTGCGCTGGCGGAGGCGATTGCCAATTTGCCGGAGCGTGAGCGACTGGTGTTGGCGCTGTACTACGACGAAGAGTTGAACCTCAAGGAAATCGGTGAGGTCCTGGGGGTCAGCGAATCTCGGGTCAGCCAGTTACACAGCCAGTGCGCGGCCCGTTTGCGGGGGCGTTTGGGGGAGTGGCGAGCGCGCTGAAGGCAGTGTGGGGGACACTGCGAACGAAGCCGGTGTGGTGTTGAACTGCGCCGGTCTCGATCTGTGGTGCTCCAGACAGTCATTGAGTGCTTTGCCGGATTGATTGAAATGGCGCGTCCAGGTGCTGGGCGCGTTTAAGACTGCTTGGAGGTCGAATTGGACAAGAACATGAAAATCCTCATCGTTGATGACTTCTCAACGATGCGGCGGATCATCAAGAACCTGCTGCGTGACCTTGGGTTCACCAACACCGTCGAGGCCGACGATGGCACTACCGCCATTCCGGTACTCAACAGCGGAAGCATCGACTTTCTGGTAACGGACTGGAACATGCCTGGCATGACCGGTATCGATCTGCTGCGCCACGTGCGTGCCGATGAAAAGCTCAAGCACCTGCCAGTGCTGATGGTGACCGCTGAAGCCAAGCGTGAGCAGATCATCGAAGCGGCCCAGGCCGGCGTTAACGGCTATGTGGTCAAACCCTTCACGGCCCAGGCGTTGAAAGAAAAAATCGAGAAGATTTTCGAACGCATCGGTTGATGAGTGCGCCACGGGGGAGCTATGGGCAATAACGAAACTTCATTGGGCGACTTTGAGTCGACCCTGAAAAAACACGCCGTCGAATTGGTCGAGAGCCTTGAAAAAGGCAAGTTCGGCGACGCGGTGCAATTGATCCATGAGCTCAACCAGACCCGTGACCGCGGCCTGTATCAGGAAGTGGGCAAGCTCACTCGCGAACTGCATAGCGCGATCGTCAATTTCCAGATTGACCCGCACATGCCGCAAGCCGAAGAAGTGTCCCAGATCACTGACGCCGCCGAGCGTCTGGGCTATGTGGTCAAGCTGACCGAGGCCGCGGCCAACCGCACCATGGACCTGGTGGAAAGTGCCACGCCGCTGGTCAATGGCCTGGCGGATGAAGCCCAGGTCTTGAGCGCGGACTGGGGGCGCTTCATGCGTCGCGAAGTCGGCGCCGAAGAGTTTCGTGAACTGGCCCGGCGGGTCGACGGGTTCCTCGCGCGCAGCGGCACGGACAATCGCGCGGTGTCGGGCAACCTCAACGACATCCTGCTCGCCCAGGATTACCAGGACCTCACGGGGCAAGTGATCAAGCGAGTGACCCAGTTGGTCACCGAAGTCGAAAGCAACCTGCTCAAGCTCGTGCTGATGGCCAGTCAGGTGGACCGCTTTGCGGGCATCGAACATGACCGTGAAGCGATGCTTGCTGAAAAAGATCCACAAAAACATCTCTCTCAGGGTGAAGGTCCGCAGATTCATGCCGATAAAAGAGAAGACGTTGTGTCCGGTCAGGACGATGTGGACGATTTGCTGTCCAGCCTGGGATTTTAGCGTTTCAGGTTTTTTAGGTTTTTAGACCTTTAGGAGCACCCCCTTAATGAGCTTCGGCGCCGATGAAGAGATCCTTCAGGATTTCCTGGTTGAGGCCGGCGAGATTCTAGAGCAACTGTCCGAGCAACTGGTCGAGCTGGAAAGCCGTCCGGATGATGCGGATCTGCTCAATGCAATTTTTCGCGGTTTTCACACTGTAAAAGGGGGCGCCGGCTTCCTCCAGCTCAACGAGCTGGTGGAGTGCTGCCACATCGCCGAGAACGTGTTCGACATCCTGCGCAAGGGGGAGCGTCGCGTCGATTCGGAACTGATGGACGTGGTTCTCGAAGCGCTGGACGCGGTGAACAGCATGTTCAGCGAGGTCCGCGATCGCGGCCCGATCACGGCCGCTACACCGGAACTGCTCGCGGCGCTGGCACGTCTGGCCGAGCCGCAATCGGCTGACGAGGCGGCTGCTGTACCTGTCGCCGCCGTGGTCGAAGCGCCTGTGGCTGAAAGCGAATCGGGCGATATCACCGACAATGAATTCGAACAACTGCTGGACTCGCTGAACGCCGTCAAGGCTCAGGCCGAGGCACTGGCACCTGTTTGTGCGCCGGTTAGCGATACCGCTGCCAGCGATGAAATCACCGATGCCGAGTTCGAGTCGTTGCTCGATCAACTGCACGGCAAGGGCCAGTTCGCCGTTGACGCGCTGGTCCCGGCACCGGCTGCGGCAGAGGCCCCGAAAGCGGCCGGCGACAGCTCCGATATTACTGACGACGAATTCGAAGCACTACTCGACCAACTGCACGGCAAGGGTAACTTCGCTGTCGATGCGCTTGAATCGGCCATTGCTTCTGTGCCAGCACCTGCTGCGCCAGCCGCCATTGCGGCCGGTAGCGACCTGATCAGCGATCACGAATTTGAATCGCTGCTCGACGAGTTGCACGGCAAGGGCAAGTTCAGCGAAGTCGGCAAGGCGACAGTTGCCAGCGGATCGAACGCGTCCGTTGCCGCGCCGGCCGCGAAGGCGGCGACGCCGAAACCGGTGGCCAAGGCACCTGAGCCAAAAGCCCAAACGCCAGCTGCTGGCGCTGCACCTGCTGCCGCCCGTACTCCGGCCGCGCCACCGGCGGAAAAACCGGCCAGCGAAGCCGAGACCACCGTGCGCGTCGATACCGCGCGTCTCGATGAGATCATGAACATGGTCGGCGAGTTGGTGCTGGTGCGTAACCGCCTGGTCCGCCTGGGCCTCAACAGCGGCGACGAAGCCATGTCCAAGGCCGTGTCGAACCTCGACGTGGTCACGGCCGACCTGCAAACCGCGGTCATGAAGACCCGGATGCAGCCGATCAAGAAAGTCTTCGGGCGCTTCCCACGCCTGGTTCGCGACCTGGCTCGCCAGCTCAAGAAAGAGATCAACCTGGAGCTGGTCGGCGAAGAAACCGACCTCGACAAGAACCTCGTCGAAGCCCTGGCCGACCCGTTGGTCCACTTGGTGCGTAACTCGGTCGACCACGGTATCGAAGAACCAGCTGAGCGCGAAGCGATGGGCAAGCCTCGCAGCGGCAAGGTGATCCTGTCCGCTGAACAGGAAGGCGACCACATCCTGTTGTCCATCTCCGATGATGGCAAGGGTATGGACGCCGATGTTCTGCGCGGTATCGCCGTGAAGAAAGGCTTGATGGACAAGGACGCGGCGGACCGTCTCAGCGAGTCGGATTGCTTCAACCTGATCTTCGCTCCGGGTTTCTCGACCAAGACCGAGATTTCCGACGTCTCCGGGCGCGGCGTGGGCATGGACGTGGTGAAAACCAAAATCGCCCAGCTCAACGGCACCATCAATATCTACTCAACCAAGGGCAAGGGTTCGAAGATCGTCATCAAGGTGCCGCTGACCCTGGCGATCATGCCGACGCTGATGGTCATGCTCGGCAACCAGGCGTTTGCGTTCCCGCTGGTGAACGTCAACGAGATCTTCCACCTCGACCTGTCGACCACCAACGTCGTGGACGGCCAGGAAGTGGTGATCGTGCGGGACAAGGCACTGCCATTGTTCTATCTCAAACGCTGGCTGGTCAGTTCCGCCGCTCACGAAGAGCAGCGCGAAGGCCATGTGGTGATCCTTTCGGTGGGCACGCAGCGGATCGGCTTTGTCGTCGATCAACTGGTGGGCCAGGAAGAAGTGGTCATCAAGCCGTTGGGCAAAATGCTCCAGGGAACCCCGGGCATGTCTGGCGCCACCATCACCGGTGACGGCCGCATCGCGCTGATTCTCGATGTCCCGAGCATGCTCAAGCGTTACGCCACACGGCGTATTTGATTCTGGTGGAGCGGGGCGCCTGGCCTCGCTCCATCTAATGGAGTGTTTATGGCAGTCAAAGTCCTGGTGGTGGACGATTCGGGGTTTTTCCGCCGCCGCGTCTCGGAAATTCTTTCAGCGGATTCGAATATCCAGGTCGTCGGCACGGCGACCAACGGCAAAGAGGCGATCGATCAGGCGCTGGCCCTCAAGCCCGACGTGATCACCATGGACTACGAGATGCCGATGATGGACGGCATCACCGCCGTGCGGCACATCATGCAGCGCTGCCCGACCCCGGTCTTGATGTTTTCCTCGCTGACCCACGAAGGCGCCCGGGTCACCCTCGATGCGCTGGATGCCGGTGCGGTGGACTTCCTGCCGAAGAACTTCGAAGACATCTCGCGCAACCCCGAGAAGGTCAAGCAACTGCTGTGCGAGAAGATCCTGAGCATTGCGCGCAGCAATCGTCGCGTCAGCACTTACAGCGCTCCGGCCCCTGTGGCCGCACCCGCTCCAACACCTGCGCCTTCGAGCGTCGGCAGTTACGGCAGCAGCGCGCCCGTGCGTCCGGCACCGGCACCGATCCCTGCGCGTACGCATGCGGCCAATGCGTCGCCCGCACCGAAACGCAAAGCCTACAAACTGGTGGCCATCGGTACGTCTACCGGCGGGCCGGTTGCCTTGCAGCGGGTGTTGACCCAACTGCCGGCCAGTTTCCCGGCCCCGATCGTGCTGGTTCAACACATGCCGGCTGCCTTCACCAAGGCTTTCGCCGAGCGCCTGGACAAGCTCTGCCGCATCAGCGTCAAGGAAGCCGAGGATGGCGACATCCTGCGGCCGGGCCTGGCGCTGCTGGCACCCGGTGGTAAGCAGATGATGATCGACGGCCGCGGTGCGGTGAAAATCCTCCCGGGTGACGAGCGTCTGAATTACAAGCCGTGCGTGGACATCACCTTCGGCTCGGCAGCCAAGTCCTACGGCGACAAAGTTCTGGCGGTCGTCCTCACCGGCATGGGCGCCGATGGTCGAGAGGGCGCGCGTATGCTCAAGCAGGGCGGCAGTTCTGTCTGGGCACAGGACGAAGCCAGTTGCGTGATCTACGGCATGCCGATGGCCATCGTCAAAGCCGAGCTCGCCGACGCGGTGTACAGCCTCGACGACATTGGCAAGCACCTGGTCGAGGCCTGTATCTGATGGATGTTCTAAGCCTGATCGGCATCATCATGGCCTTCGTCGCCATCATCGGCGGCAACTATCTCGAGGGGGGGCATCTCGGTGCCCTGGCCAACGGTCCGGCAGCGCTGATCGTGCTCGGCGGTACCATTGGCGCCGCGCTGTTGCAATCGCCGATGAGCGCCTTCAAGCGCGCCATGCAGATCCTCGCCTGGATCCTGTTCCCGCCTCGCGTTGACCTGGCCGGTGGCATTGACCGCGTGGTGAACTGGAGCCTGACCGCCCGCAAGGAAGGCCTGCTGGGCCTGGAAGGTATCGCCGACGCCGAACCTGACAACTACGCGCGCAAAGGCCTGCAACTGCTGGTCGACGGCGCCGAGCCGGAAGCGATCCGCAGCATTCTGGAAGTGGATTTCTACACCCAGGAAAGCCGCGATATCGAAGCGGCCAAAGTCTTCGAAAGCATGGGCGGTTACGCGCCGACCATCGGCATCATCGGTGCGGTGATGGGCCTGATTCACGTCATGGGCAACCTGGGTGATCCGTCCCAACTGGGTAACGGCATCGCCGTGGCGTTCGTTGCCACCATCTACGGCGTGGCCAGTGCCAACCTGGTGCTGTTGCCGATTGCCGCCAAACTCAAATCCATCGCATTGCGTCAGTCGCGTTATCGCGAAATGTTGCTGGAAGGGCTGCTGTCGATTGCCGAAGGTGAAAACCCTCGCTCCATTGAGTTGAAGCTTCAGGGCTTCATGGATTGATGGGAGACATGGATCATGGCACGTCGTCGCCAGCATGAAGAACACGTCAACCACGAACGCTGGCTGGTGTCCTACGCGGACTTCATCACCCTGCTGTTCGCCTTTTTCGTGGTGATGTACTCCATCTCTTCGATCAACGAAGGCAAGTACAAGGTCATTTCCGAAGCGCTGATCGGCGTCTTCACCGATTCCGATCGTTCGCTCAAGCCGATCCCCATCGGGGACGAGCGGCCAAAGACCGTGACCCCGGCCAAGCCGCTGGTCAAGGACAGTGACCAGGTCGATGCGGGTGTCGCCGGCGCCAGCGATCCACTCAAAAGCATCGCCGACGACATCAGTGCGGCGTTCGGTGATCTGATCAGCTCCAACCAGATGACCGTGCGCGGCAACGAGTTGTGGGTCGAGATCGAGCTCAACTCCAGCCTGCTGTTCGGCAGCGGCGACGCCATGCCCAGCGATATCGCGTTCAACATCATCGACAAGGTCGCGGCGATCCTGAAACCGTTCGACAACCCGATTCATGTCGAAGGTTTCACCGACGACCAACCGATTCGCACCGCGCAGTACCCGACCAACTGGGAGCTGTCCTCGGCCCGCTCGGCCAGCATCGTGCGCATGCTGGCGATGCAGGGGGTGAACCCCGGTCGCCTGGCGTCGGTGGGCTACGGCGAGTTTCAGCCGGTGGCCAACAACGCCACCGCTGAAGGCCGCGCCCGTAACCGTCGCGTGGTGCTGGTGGTGTCACGCAACCTCGATGTGCGCCGCAGCCTGACCGGCACCGGAACCGCCCATGCGCAACCGGATGCCGCATTGAAGCGTGCTGGCACACAAACTGCACCGACCCTGGTCAAGTCGCCGGTACGAGAGAGCGCCGTCAATTCTCCGTCACCCGCATTAACACGTTGAGCTATTTCTCGGTCGCCGCGTTGGGCCGGGAGGAACAATCCGAATGAGAGTCTGGGCAGTCGCCAATCAAAAGGGTGGTGTTGGTAAAACCACTTCCTCCATCGCTTTAGCCGGTTTACTGGCGGAGGCGGGCAAGCGCGTGGTCGTGGTCGATCTCGACCCCCACGGCTCGATGACCAGCTACTTTGGCTACGACCCCGACAGCCTGGAACACAGCAACTACGACCTGTTCCTGCACAAGGGCAACGTGCCCCAAGGCCTGCCGGGTCAACTGCTGCTGTCGACCAGTGACGAACGCATCTCCTTGTTGCCCTCCAGCACCGCGCTGGCCACCCTTGAGCGGCAGTCGCCGGGACAGAGCGGTCTGGGCCTGGTGATTGCCAAGAGTCTGGCGCAACTGTGGCAGGACTTCGATTACGCCGTGATCGACAGCCCGCCCTTGCTCGGCGTGCTGATGGTCAATGCCTTGGCGGCGAGCCAGCAACTGGTGATCCCGGTGCAGACCGAACACCTGGCGGTCAAGGGCCTGGAGCGCATGGTCAACACCCTGGCGATGATCAATCGCTCGCGCAAACAGGCGTTGCCATTCACCATCGTGCCGACCCTGTTTGACCGACGCACCCAGGCGTCCCTTGGAACATTGCGCGTGCTGCGCGACAAATTTCCCGACGAAATCTGGCAAGGCTACATCCCGGTGGACACGCGCCTGCGCGATGCCAGCCGGGCGGGGCTGACGCCTTCGCAGTTCGACGGCAAGAGCCGTGGCGTTCTCGCTTACCGCGCGTTGCTCAAGCATCTGCTGGCGGCACAACTCGTTCCACAGGTGGCGTGAGATGAGCCCAATCCCTGTGGGAGCGAGCTTGCTCGCGATGGTCGTCAACGATGACGCGGGAAACCTGACACCCCGTGGCGCGCTCAGGTTCATCGCGAGCAAGCTCGCTCCTACAGGAGTGTGCGCATGAACCGGCCGTTGAAGGTGACGTCGCGCCCGCAACTGGCGCTGCAGTCGTACCTGGACAACTTGCTGCAGGACGCAACTGAAGAACTGCCACCGGAAATTGAAGCGCTGCCCGAGGTGGTCGAGGTTGAAGCGGTGCTGGATGAGTTCCAGGCGGCCGTGCTTGAAGAGCAGGCTCGTGATGCGCAGAAACCAGCGGTAGCTGCTGCCCCCGTCGTTGTGCCTGTGGCGGTCGAGGTGCAGCCGATTCTGGTGGCGCCTGTGGTCGAAGTGCATCTGCCACCCGCGAACACGCCGCCACCGGTACAAACCGACGGACGTCCATCCTGGGCTGCCGAACCCTTCGAATGCCTGCTGTTCGATGTCGCCGGTTTGACCCTGGCGGTGCCGCTGGTGTGCCTGGGGTCGATTTACTCCCTGGCCGGTCACGAGCTGACGCCGCTGTTCGGCCAGCCGGAGTGGTTCCTGGGCATCCTGCCGAGTCAGGCCGGCAACCTCAAGGTCCTCGATACCGCGCGTTGGGTCATGCCCGACCGTTACCGCGACGATTTCAAGCAAGGTTTGCAATACGTCATTTCCGTCCAGGGCTATGAGTGGGGGCTGGCAGTGCATCAGGTCAGCCGCTCGTTGCGTCTGGACCCGAATGAAATCAAATGGAGAAGTCATCGAGGTCAGCGGCCATGGCTGGCCGGCACGGTGATTGAACACATGTGCGCTTTGCTCGACGTTTCCGCGCTGGCCGAGTTGATTGCCAGCGGCGGGGCAAAGCACATGTCTGCCAACAAGCCGAACCACACACCGACACACGTTAAATAAACAACAGGCGACGCCACTCGATGGCGTTGCACGGAACACACACCGCCAGGGCGGTTTCTTGAGGGGATCAGGGTATGAATGACAAGGCGACGGCGGCAAAGGGTTCCGAAGATCCGATCCTGCAATGGGTCACCTTCAAGCTGGACAACGAGACCTACGGCATCAACGTGATGCGCGTTCAGGAAGTCCTGCGTTACACCGAAATCGCCCCGGTCCCGGGTGCCCCGAGCTACGTGCTGGGCATCATCAACCTGCGCGGCAACGTCGTCACCGTGATCGACACCCGCCAGCGCTTCGGCCTGATGAATGCCGAGATCAGCGATAACACCCGTATCGTTATCATCGAGGCCGACAAGCAAGTGGTCGGGATCATGGTCGACAGCGTGGCCGAAGTGGTTTACCTGCGTCAGTCGGAAATCGAAACCGCGCCGAACGTGGGTAACGAAGAGTCCGCCAAGTTCATTCAAGGCGTGTGCAACAAGAACAACGAATTGCTCATCCTGGTCGAGCTCGACAAGATGATGAGCGAAGAAGAATGGTCGGAACTGGAGAGTATCTGATTGATTCTCGAGGTTGCGGTCATTGTCCTGTTCCTGTTCTGGGCAGGCACGCTGGCAATGTTCCTGGCGTACATTCGCGCTCAAAAGCAGATCGCCGCGCAACAGGCCCAGGGTGATGCACTGCGTGATCAGCGCATCAAGGACCTGGGCAAACGCGTCGACGACTACCAGAACGGCAATGTGCGCATGGGGGAAGATTTGCATGAACTGCGGGCGATCGTTGCGCCCTTGCCGGACAAACTCGCCCAGCTGGAACAACGCGACCCCTCAAGCCTGTCGTTCGCCCAGGCGGCGCGACTGGTCGGGATGGGCGCCAGCGTCAACGAACTGACCCAGTCCTGCGGCTTGACCCAGGCTGAGGCGGAGTTGATGAGTAAGCTTCACAAGAACTGAGTGTTGCGATCAGGCTTAAGTCGCTTTCGCTGGCAAGCCAGCTCCTACAGATTCGCGCCGATACCGAACTGTAGGAGCTGGCTTGCCAGCGAAGGCGTCCTCGAAATTTCCGTAGTCTTCCCCGCGATCCGACGCCTCCCTCTCGGTCCTCAGACAGGTACCACGCCGTCGTAGTCTCCAGCCTATAGCGTTCTCAGATCCCGCCGTCTTGTGATTGCAACCCGCCATCAGTAGGTTGAGCACTTCGTTCAAAATATGCAGTGCCAAGGAGGCTTATGCTCGACATTTTGCGCGGTACACCGCTGTGGGTTTATGCGGTTTTTCTGATCCTGACTTATTACGGTGTCATTGCCTGCTTCAAAAACCATGAATCGAAAAGGTCATTGCAAATCACGCCGGTGATATTCGTGACCCTGTCCCTGGCTTCGCTGAATCTCTCCCAAAGTGTAGTCATTCCACTCTCGGCCTATGTAATCGGGTTATTGGCGGGATGGTTGCTGGCACTGCGCTTTTTCTCGTACAGCAACGTGCAGCGCGAGGGGGAGCATCTGGTTCTGCCTGGCACGATCAAGGTACTGATGGTGTATTGGGGCTTCTTCGCATGGCGTCACTACCTTGGCTATCAGGCAGCGATGTATCCGCAAATGGCCAATGATTTGCCGATGGCGGCATGGTCGGCACTGGGGGCTGGCCTTATCAATGGATTGATTGTCGGTCGCAGTCTCAGGCTTTTGCGCTTCGCAGGAGCTGGCTTGCCAGCGAAGGCGGCTAAATGACCGGTGCAATATTCAAGGCCGTGGAATGCAGTACGCCCTGTAGGAGCTGTCGAGTGAAACGAGGCTGCGATCTTTTACATTCAACACAAACTCAATAATCATCCCCGCGCTCGGTAATGTCCTTCTCGACCATCAGCGCATCCGGATCCTGCCCCGCCGGAAATTTCCCCTTCAAACTCCACGCAAACGCAATGATCTCGGCAATCGTCAAATACAGCTCCTGTGGAATGCTGTCCCCCAGCTCCATACGCGCCAGCAGCCTCACCAGTTCGGCGTTTTCGTAGATCGGCACTTCGCAGTCGCGGGCAATGCGCAGGATTTCTTCCGCCAGTTCTTCGTCACCCTTGGCCGTGAGGGTCGGGGCGTGGGTGCCGTCGTATTTGAGGGCGATGGCCTGGCGTGGGGCATTGGGGTTATTCATGCGTTTTCATCGACCCAGCGTTGTTCGAGGCGGGTTTGGGTACCTTGGGGCGGTGTGCCGAGGTGGCAATCCAGGTCGCCGACGTTCAGGCCGGCGGACAGCAGGCGGTCACGCAGCCCGGCGAGGTTGCATTCGATCAGGCTGGCGGTGTAAGGCCGCTCGGCCCAGAGCTGGCTGGACAGGCTGCCCTTGATCAACTGCGCCTGGATTTGCAGCGGCCCCAAAGGCTCCATGGAGAAGGCCAGTTCCACACGCCACAGCTGTTGCTTGGGTTCGCGTTCTTCGCGACGTTCCTTCGGTTGTTCTTTTTCGGGTGAGTCTTCACGCTGGAACTTGACCTGTAAGGGCACGATGTCTTGCATGTTGCGCATCGGGATTTCCAGCTGCCAGGTGCTCATCAGCCGTCCGTCGGCGGTTACGCCGGTCTGCTCCAGGCTCGACAGTTGATGGCTTTGCAGGCGTGAAACCGCGGCGGCAGCCAGGCGCAGCAGGTGTTCGAGGTCGTTTTCAGCGTCGGCGCTTTGCAACCGGCGTTCGGGCAGCGGGAAACCGCTCGGCGACGGTTTGGCACTGACCTGACCGAGCATGCCCAGGGCATTGCGGACAAAATTCGGCATGGCCTGGGCCAGGGTGTTGGCGGCGATGATCGCGCCGAGGCTGGTGTTGGCCGGCAAGCCCTGACTCAATTGCGCAACCAGTTTGAGCAGGTCGCCTTTCATGTCTGGTGCTAGCGTCGGATTTTGCCCGCTCAGCAATTTGCTTTCGAGAAACACACCGCTGCTGGCCACGGCCTGAGCCAGGCCCTTGGGGGTACTCAACTGTTGAACATCCGGCAGGCCGGCGAGCATCCGGGCAGCGGCGCTGCGCAATTCAACGGATGTCTGGTCCGAGGGCGCAAGGTTCTGCAGGAGTTTGAGCAAGCCATCCAGCGAACCCTGGCGGCTTTGCTGGTCGACCAGTTGTCGAGTCACCGCCAGTTGTTCCTGGCGGCTGCTCAGCGGCACGAACTTCAAGGTCTGGGCGTCCTGCACCTGCGCGCTCAACAAGGTGCCGATGCGCAGGGGCTGCGGACTGTCGATGCTCAGGGTGCTGCCACTCAGTGCGGTATTGAGCAGGCTCACCATCGAGCGAAACACCATGGGCTGGCCGGGCACCTGCGGCAACACTTGCGAGGTCAGCACTTTGCCTTGCAGCAGGCTGCCAACGGGCAGTTGCGTGGTGTCGAGGCGGGTGAGGGTGGCGACGCTGGAGGCGATGGCCTGTTGTATCGTCACGGCCAGACTGCCGGCCGAGGGTTGGGTGACGACCAGCGTGGTGCCTTGGGCCAACGGTTGATTGCTGGTGGTCTGGACCGTGGTCTGGCGGCCGCTGTCGAGGGTGACCTTGAGCAGCATCTGGAAAGTCTGGTCCGCCTGCTTGAGCGACAACACTTCGGCCTGGGCGGTTTGACCGACGCTGATCAGCCCCTCCACCGGTGTCAGCAATTTGAGCAGCTCGCCGCTGACCACCTGCGGGCGCGAAGTCGCCGGGACGGTTTGCGGTAGCGGGAGGATGTTCATTTCGCCTGTCATACGCGGTCACAACCTGAGGAAAATCCACTCTTTGGAGTAAGGCCTGGCATGTATAATGCCGCGCCGTTGTATCCAAAAATGGCGAAAACTTTGCAATTGTTTGACGCAGCTCTCTAGAACAAGACGTCATTGCATCTATGCTGCATCTCTTTAACGGCCGCGCCAGTGCCGACTTGAACCGTATAAGGCCCGTGAACCCTTGACCAGTCCTGTCCTGCAAACCGTTGCCCTTGCCTGTGAGCGAGACCTTCGGCTGCTCTTCGAAAATCTCGATTTGCGACTGGCCAGTGGCGAAATGGTACAAATCAGCGGCCCCAACGGCAGTGGCAAGACCAGCCTGCTACGCCTGCTCTCGGGGCTGATGCAGCCGACCGCCGGTCAAGTGCTGCTCAACGGTCAGCCGCTGAACGAGCAACGCGGTGAACTGGCGCGCAACCTGCTGTGGATCGGCCACGCGGCCGGGATCAAGGATTTGCTGACGCCGGAAGAGAACCTGAGCTGGCTGTGTGCCTTGCACCATCCGGCGACCCATGAGGCGATCTGGCAGGCGCTGGCCGCGGTCGGCCTGCGCGGATTCGAGGATGTGCCTTGCCACACCCTGTCTGCCGGACAACAGCGCCGTGTCGCCTTGGCGCGCCTGTATCTGGACAGTCCGCCGCTGTGGATCCTCGATGAACCCTTTACCGCCCTCGACAAGCAGGGCGTGGCACAGCTTGAATCTCATCTGGCCGGCCACTGCGAACGCGGCGGGATGGTGGTGTTGACCACTCATCACACGCTGAGCCGGATGCCGGTCGGTTATCGCGACATCGATCTGGGGAGCTGGGCCGTATGAGAGTTTTCGGCCTGCTGGTCGCCCGCGAGGCTCGTCTGTTGTTCCGTCGTCCGGCGGAGCTGGCCAATCCACTGGTGTTCTTTGCCATCGTTGTTTCTCTGTTCCCGTTGGCGGTAGGACCTGAGTCTCAATTGTTGCAAACCTTGTCTCCAGGGCTGGTCTGGGTCGCAGCGCTTTTATCGGTCCTGCTCTCGCTGGACGGGCTTTTCCGCAGTGATTTCGAGGATGGATCGCTCGAACAGTGGGTCCTTTCGCCGCACCCCCTGGCTCTTCTGGTTTTGGCCAAAGTGCTGGCACACTGGGCTTTTTCCGGCCTGGCACTGGTTTTGCTCGCACCCTTGCTGGCGCTGATGCTCGGTTTGCCTGCCGCCTGTCTGCCAGTGTTGCTGCTTTCGTTGCTGCTCGGTACACCGGTACTGAGCCTGCTCGGTGCGGTGGGCGCGGCGCTGACGGTAGGCTTGAAGCGCGGTGGCCTGTTACTGGCACTGCTGATTCTGCCGCTGTACATCCCGGTATTGATCCTTGGCAGTGGCGCCTTGCAGGCTGCCTTGCAGGGGATGCCGGCGACTGGTTATCTGTTGTGGCTTGGCAGCCTGACCGCCCTGGCGATAACCCTGACACCTTTTGCAATAGCTGCTGGCCTGAAGATCAGCGTCGGCGAATAATGATGAGGTTTGGTTAAAAAATAACCACTCTTTTTGAAAGAAAAGCAGACCCTGGCTCTTCACAGCAAAGAGCAACCGTGATGGAAACAGTATGAACTGGACGTGGTTTCACAAGCTCGGCTCGCCCAAATGGTTTTACGGCATCAGCGGAAAAATGCTGCCCTGGCTGAGCGTCGCGGCGTTGCTGCTGATCAGCGTTGGCGTGGTCTGGGGCCTGGCCTTCGCGCCGCCGGACTATCAGCAGGGCAACAGCTTTCGCATCATCTATATCCACGTCCCGGCCGCCATGCTGGCGCAGTCCATCTACGTGATGCTGGCCGTGTGCGGCATCGTCGGGCTGGTCTGGAAGATGAAGCTGGCCGATGTCGCTCTGCAATGCGCGGCGCCCATCGGCGCCTGGATGACCGCCGTGGCGCTGGTCACCGGGGCGATCTGGGGCAAGCCGACCTGGGGCTCGTGGTGGGTCTGGGATGCACGCCTTACGTCCATGCTTATTCTGCTGTTCCTGTACTTCGGTCTCATTGCGCTGGGCAACGCGATCAGCAATCGTGACAGTGCGGCCAAGGCCTGCGCGGTACTGGCGATCGTCGGCGTGATCAACATCCCGATCATCAAATACTCGGTGGAGTGGTGGAACACCCTGCACCAGGGCGCGACCTTCACCCTCACCGAAAAACCGGCGATGCCCGCCGAAATGTGGCTGCCATTGCTGCTGACGGCGCTGGGTTTCTACTGTTTCTTCGGCGCGGTCCTGCTGCTGCGCATGCGTCTTGAAGTGCTCAAGCGCGAAGCCCGGGCCAGTTGGGTCAAAGTCGAAGTGGAAAACAGCCTGGAGGTCGCTCGATGAGTTTTGCTTCATTCGGCGACTTTCTCGCCATGGGTCATCATGGCCTGTATGTCTGGTCAGCCTATGGCATTTGCCTGGCGGTATTGGCCCTCAACGTGGCGGCGCCGATCCTGGCCCGCAAGCGGTATCTGCAACAGGAGGCGCGTCGTCTGCGCCGGGAGAACGGCAAGTGAATCCGCTGCGCAAAAAGCGTCTTATCATCATTTTCGCGATCCTGGTCGGGGTCGGCGCTGCCGTCGGCCTGGCCCTGAGCGCCTTGCAGCAGAACATCAACCTGTTCTACACACCGACCCAGATCGCCAACGGCGAAGCTCCGCATGACACGCGCATCCGTGCTGGCGGGATGGTCGAGAAGGGTTCGCTGGAGCGTTCCGGCGATTCCCTGGACGTGAAGTTCGTCGTCACCGACTTCAACAAATCCGTGACCATCACCTATCGCGGCATCCTGCCGGACCTGTTCCGCGAAGGGCAGGGCATCGTCGCCCTGGGCAAGCTCAACGCCGATGGCGTGGTGGTGGCCGATGAAGTGCTGGCCAAGCACGATGAGAAGTACATGCCGCCGGAAGTGACCAAGGCGTTGAAAGACAGCGGTCAATCGGCTCCAACGCCCGCGAAGGAGGGTTGATCCATGACATCCGGCATCTTTATTCCCGAGCTTGGCCACCTGGCAATGATCCTGGCCCTGTGCTTCGCCCTGGCCCAGGCCGTGGTGCCATTGCTCGGTGCCTGGCGCGGTGATCGCCTGTGGATGAGCCTGGCCCAGCCGGCGGCGTGGGGGCAATTCACCTTTCTGCTGTTCGCCTTCGGCTGCCTGACCTACGCCTTCATGGCCGATGACTTCTCCGTGGCTTACGTGGCCAACAACTCCAACAGCGCGTTGCCGTGGTACTACAAGTTCAGCGCCGTGTGGGGTGCCCACGAAGGTTCCCTGTTGTTGTGGGCCTTGATTCTCGGCGGCTGGACCTTCGCGGTGTCGGTGTTTTCCCGGCAGTTGCCGCAAGTCATGCTGGCCCGCGTGCTGGCGGTGATGGGCATGATCAGCACCGGTTTCCTGCTGTTCCTGATCATGACCTCCAACCCGTTCAAGCGCATCCTGCCGCAAGTGCCCGGCGACGGCGCCGATCTCAACCCGTTGCTGCAAGACATCGGCCTGATCGTTCACCCGCCGATGCTGTACATGGGCTACGTCGGTTTCTCGGTGGCCTTCGCCTTCGCCATCGCCGCACTGATGGGTGGTCGCCTGGATGCCGCCTGGGCACGCTGGTCGCGTCCGTGGACCATCGTGGCCTGGGCGTTCCTCGGCATTGGCATCACTCTCGGTTCGTGGTGGGCCTACTACGAACTCGGCTGGGGCGGCTGGTGGTTCTGGGACCCGGTGGAAAACGCCTCGTTCATGCCATGGCTGGTGGGCACCGCGCTGATTCACTCGCTGGCGGTCACGGAAAAACGTGGCGTGTTCAAGAGCTGGACCGTGTTGCTGGCCATCGCCGCATTCTCCTTGAGTCTGCTGGGCACCTTCCTTGTGCGTTCCGGTGTACTGACCTCGGTGCACGCCTTTGCGTCCGATCCTGCGCGCGGGGTGTTCATCCTGATTTTCCTGCTGTTCGTGGTCGGTGGTTCGTTGACCCTGTTCGCCCTGCGCGCGCCGGTGGTCAAGAGCCAGGTGGGCTTCAACCTCTGGTCCCGGGAAACCTTGCTGCTGGGCAACAACCTGGTGCTGGTGGTGGCGGCGTCGATGATCCTGCTCGGCACCTTGTATCCGCTGATTCTGGACGCCATGACCGGCGCCAAGCTGTCGGTCGGCCCGCCGTACTTCAACGCGCTGTTCATTCCGTTGATGGCGTTGCTGATGGTGGTGATGGCGGTCGGTGTGATCGTGCGCTGGAAAGACACCCCGGTGAAATGGCTGGTGAGCATGCTGACCCCGGTCCTGCTCGGCAGTGCCGCGCTGGCGGTGGTGGCCGGCGTCGCCTACGGCGATTTCAACTGGGCCGTGTTCGCGGCCTTCATGCTCGCGGCCTGGGTGTTGCTGGCCGGTGTGCGTGACATCTTCGACAAGACCCGCCACAAGGGCCTGATCAAAGGCCTGCCGACCCTGACCCGCAGCTACTGGGGCATGCAGGTCGCGCACCTGGGCATCGCCGTGTGTGCGCTGGGTGTCGTGCTGTCGAGCCAGAACAGCGCCGAGCGCGACTTGCGCCTGGCACCGGGTGAATCCATGGACCTGGGCGGCTATCAGTTCGTCTTCGAAGGCGCCAAGCACTTCGAAGGCCCGAATTTCACCTCCGACAAGGGCACCGTGCGGGTGATCAGCGATGGCAAGGAAGTCAGCGTGCTGCACCCGGAAAAACGCCTGTACACCGTGCAGAACTCGGTGATGACCGAAGCGGGCATCGACGCCGGATTCACCCGCGACCTCTACGTTGCCCTCGGTGAACCCTTGGGTAACGGCGCCTGGGCGGTGCGCGTGCACGTCAAACCGTTCGTGCGCTGGATCTGGTTCGGCGGTTTGCTGACCGGCTTTGGCGGGTTGCTGGCGGCGCTGGATCGGCGTTATCGGGTCAAGGTCAAAAGCCGCGTGCGCGAAGCACTGGGCATGTCGGGAGCCACTGCATGAAGCGTTGGTTGATGTTGTTGCCACTGGCGATTTTTCTGGTGGTCGCTGTATTCCTTTACCGTGGGTTGTACCTGGATCCGGCCGAGCTGCCTTCGGCCATGATCGACAAGCCGTTCCCGGAGTTTTCCCTGCCGACGGTGCAGGGCGACAAGACCCTGACCCGCGCTGACATTCTCGGCAAGCCGGCACTGGTCAACGTCTGGGGCACCTGGTGCATTTCGTGCCGGGTCGAGCACCCGGTGCTGAACAAGCTGGCCCAACAGGGCGTGGTGATCTACGGCATCAACTACAAGGACACCAATGCCGATGCCTTGAAGTGGCTGACGGATTTTCACAATCCGTATGTACTGGACATTCGTGACGACCAAGGCTCGCTGGGTCTGAATCTCGGCGTGTACGGCGCGCCGGAAACCTTCTTCATCGACGCCAAGGGCATCATCCGCGACAAGTTCGTCGGTGTGATCGACGAACAGGTCTGGCGCGAAAAACTGGCGGTCAAATACCAGGCGCTGGTCGACGAGGCCAAGCCATGAAGCGCTGGATCGCTGCTGCTGTGCTGGGTTTGAGCCTGGCGGGCGTGGCCCACGCGGCCATCGACACCTACGAGTTCGCCAAGGAAGGTGATCGCGAGCGTTTTCGCGAGTTGACCAAGGAGTTGCGTTGCCCCAAGTGCCAGAATCAGGACATCGCCGATTCCAACGCACCGATTGCCGCCGACCTGCGCAAAGAAATTTTCCGCATGCTCGGCGAGGGCAAGGACAACCAGCAGATCATCGACTTCATGGTCGATCGCTACGGTGATTTCGTCCGCTACAAACCTGCGCTTAACGCCAAGACCGCCTTGCTCTGGTTCGGCCCCGCCGGCCTGTTGCTGGGCGGTGTCGTGATCATCGCGGTGATCGTCCGCCGTCGTCGCGTGCAACGCGCCGGCACCCCGGGCTCGCTGTCTGCCGAGGAGCGCTCGCGCCTCGACCACCTGTTGGATAAAACCAAGAATGATTGATTTCTGGCTCGCTGCAGGCCTGCTGCTTCTGGTGGCCCTGAGTTTTCTGTTGATCCCGGTGCTGCGCAGCCGTCGCGCCCAGCGTGAAGAGGATCGTACCGCCCTGAACGTCGCGCTTTATCAGGAACGCGTGGCTGAGTTGCAGACTCAGCAGGAAGAGGGCGTGCTCGATGCGGCGCAAATGGACGCCGGTCGCGCCGAAGCCGCCCGTGAGTTGCTGGCGGACACCGAAGGCGTCGAAGCGCCGCGGGTGTCGCGTCTGGGCAAACCCTTGCCATTGCTGGCGGCCGTTCTGGTGCCGGTGCTGGCCCTGGGGCTGTACCTGCATTACGGCGCCAGCGACAAGGTTGAGCTGACCCGCGAGTTCGCGCAGGCGCCGCAGTCGATGGAAGAGATGACCAAGCGCCTGGAGCGCGCGGTTGCCGCACAACCGGAATCCGCCGAAGGTACGTATTTCCTCGGTCGTACCTACATGGCTCAGGATCGCCCGGCGGACGCGGCGAAGATGTTCGAGCGCACGGTGAACCTGGCCGGACGTCAGCCGGAGTTGCTCGGCCAATGGGCCCAGGCCCAGTACTTCGCCGATGGCAAGAAATGGTCGGACAAGGTCCAGGCCCTGACCGACGAAGCGCTCAAGGCCGATCCAAAGGAAGTCACCAGCCTCGGCCTGCTCGGCATCGCCGCGTTTGAAGGCGAGCGCTATCAGGAGGCTATCGACTATTGGAATCGTCTGCTGGCGCAACTGCCGCCGCAAGACAGATCCCGCGAGGCATTGCAGGGCGGGATCACCCGGGCCACGGAGAAACTGGTGGCCAGTGGCGGCAAGGTTGCGCAAGTCCCGGCGGCCAAGGCCGCGGCATTGCTCAAGGTCAGTGTCGATCTGGCCGCGGACCTCAAGGCCAAAGTCCAGCCTGGCGACAGCGTGTTCATCTTCGCCCGTGCCATCTCCGGTCCTCCGGCCCCATTGGCGGTCAAGCGCATGACCGTGGCCGACCTGCCGGTGACCGTCGAACTGGGCGATGCCGACGCAATGATGCCGCAATTGAAACTGTCGAACTTCCCTGAAGTCCAACTGGTTGCGCGTATTTCCCGTGCCGGCAAACCCACTGCCGGCGAGTGGATCGGTCGCAGCCAGCCCCTGGCCAGCAGCACCACCGCGCCGCAAACACTGACCATCGACAGCCCGGACAAATAACAGGAAAACGCAATCATGACCGCATTCGCTCGTATCACCCTGCTCAGCGTCGTTATGGGGTTAAGCGCTTGTGCGGTCCAGCCACCAACGGAGCAACAGGCACCCCCACCGTTCCCGCCGTCGCAGCCCAGCCCTACGCCATCGACTTCGCCTGTACCGAGCAAGCCGAGCATCCCGGCCAAACCCTCCAAGCCGTTGCCACGCACTTCTGCGAGCTTCGCGCCGCCGCCTGGGGGCAACAGCCATTGGGATCCGAAGCTTGGGGTCTATGTGCTGGATGACCAGCCCAATACCTTTTATCGCCAGCGTACCTATTACCGCTGGGATAACGGCTGGAGCCGGTCGATCAGTCCGAAGGGCCCGTGGGAGGAGACGGATATCCACGGTGTACCGGGAGGCCTGGGGCGGCAATTCGGGCAGTAACGCATAAGGCGATCTTCGGGTCGCCTTTTTTGTACCTGCCGAATAATCCGCTTCAACCCCAATCCTGTAGGAGCTGGCTTGCCAGCGAAGACGGCCTGCCAGCCGACCCATTACTTTCGAATGTACCCGGCCCCGCATGCAGAAACTGCCGGCGATGCTCGACGCCATCTCCACAGCCTCAAACGCCGGGCTGACCCGCGCCGAACACAGCCTTCACTTGCGCTGCGGACTGTGCCACCCGGACACCCTCAGCGTGTTCCGCGATCTGGTGGAAAACCCGCTGGTGCAGTTGGTGTCGGTGATGGACCGCTCGCCGGGTCAGCGCCAGTCAGTACTGGAATCCAAGTACCGTGAGTACTTACCGGAAGCACGGCATGAATGTGTCGATGGGCACACCGAACATCGTGCGCGGCGAGTCGCACTCGGGTAACGTGGCCGTCGCAGATCTGACCGCAGAGGGTCTGCCGAGGGTCCGGCAAGTATGGCGACAAGCAACGAGGGTGTTTTGATGTCAGGCAGGTTGATCTATCTCATCGGGCCTTCAGGTTCGGGCAAGGACAGCCTGCTGGATGCCGCGCGAGCGCGGTTGGCCGAACGCGGCTGCCGCATTGTGCGCAGGGTCATCACTCGCTCGGCTGAAGCCGTGGGTGAGGCGGCGCTGGGTGTCAGTGCGCAGCAATTCACGGATATGGAAGCTCAGGGCGCGTTTGCCCTGAGCTGGCACGCCAACGGGTTGTCCTATGGCATCCCGCGGGAAATCGACGATTGGCTGGCCGCCGGGCAGGACGTACTGGTCAATGGCTCGCGGGGGCATTTGCAGAGCACGCGCCTGCGCTATCCGGATGTGTTGGTGCTGTTGCTGACTGTGGACCAGGCGGTGTTGCGTCAACGACTGCTGGCGCGCGGGCGTGAGTCGCTGATCGAGATCGATCAGCGGTTGGCACGCAATGCCCGGTTCAGCGAGCAACTGCTGGCGCAAGCCCCGACCGTGCACCTGCTCGACAACTCCGGACAACTTGAGCAAACGGTCGAACGTTTGCTGGCCTGCTTTGACGAGCAACCTCCATGTGTCTGACATTGCCGGGAACGAACGACGATGATTTACCTGTGTCCGCGCTTGATGTAGGAGCTGGCGCAGCCTGCGATCTTTTGATCTTGATTGAGGGGCTGAAACTTACTTCACCAACAACCCCTGCACATACTCCACGAACGTCCGAGCCTTGGCGCTGGCCATTCTGCCTGTGGGGAGCACCGCCCACAGATCCAGGTCCGGCAATGCCCAGTCCTTCATCGCTTCCCGGACCGAGCCGTCGGCCAGTTCCGGTGCGAACATCCATTGCGAGGCCATGGTCAGGCCTTGATGAGCCAGCACGGCTTCACGCAGGCCTTCGGCAGCGTTGACGCGGATCCGGCCGCTGATGTTCACCGACTGCTCCTCGCCGTCCTTGTCGAACCGCCAACTGGCGCCGCCGCCAAGGCTGTAGAGGACTGCCTGATGCTTGCACAGGTCGTCGGGGCAGGTGGGCTCGCCATGTTTTGCGAAGTACGCCGGCGTGCCCAGCACCATGCGCCAGCAATCGGCGATTTTGCGGGCGATCAGGCCCGAGTCGCTCAGCTCACCCATGCGCAGGGCGACATCGACGCCTTCTTCCACCAGATTGACGTTGCGATCGTCGAGCATCAGGTCGATGTTCAGCTCCGGGTTTTGCTCCAGGAAGGGGCCCAGGTGCGGAACGATGTGCAGCCGGCCGAAGGTGACCGCCGCGCAGATGCGCAGGTTGCCGGTCAGCCCGCTGGCCGCACCGCGCGCGGCGTTATCGGCCTCGTCGGCTTCTTCGATGGTGCGCTTGGCCCGTTCGAAAAAGGCCAGCCCGGCCTCGGTGGGTGTCAGGCCCCGGGTCGAACGCAGCAACAGCCGCACCGCCAGCCGCGATTCGAGATGTGGGAGCGAGCCTGCTCGCCCCCACAATTGATGAATGGTGTCAGTGCGAACCGCGAATTGTATCCAGCATCGCCTCAGGCTCGGGACGCTGAGTGTAATCCGGGTTGACCTCGGCGTAACGGATCACACCCTCTCGGCCGATCACATAGCGCCCCGGCATGGGCAGCATCACACTCTGTAAAACAACCGAGCGTCGAACTGCGAGATTTTGTGCTTGAGTAAAGATAACTCTAGGGTTATTTTTAATTGGGCTGGAGCAAGGAGGCTGGTGGTGCAGAGCAGGCTATTGATCAAGGAGTTGGTGGAAGCGGGTTGGACCCTGGACCGGGTCACTGGCAGTCATCACATCTTCACGCACCCTTACAACCCGTACACCATTCCCGTCCCTCATCCCAAAAAGGATTTACCGATCGGGACGGTCAAGAGCATCAGACGGCGAGCCGGGCTGTACTGCCCGCCAGCCAGTTACGCAGGAGATCCATAATGCAATATCCAATCTGTATCGAATGGGGCGACGAGAACACCGCCATCGGTATCCAGATCCCCGATATTCCGGGCGCGGTGACCGCCGGGGATACCTTTGAAGAGGCTTACAACGCCGCCGTCGAAATTGCCCACATCATGCTGCAAGAGATGGCGGCAGATGGAGAGACGATTCCGATGCCGACTTCAGCAGCGGTGCATCGTGGTAATCCGGAGTTCGCCGACATGGGCTGGGGAATGCTGGAGCTAGATATTTCGCCGTACATGGGCAAGACCGAGAAGGTCAATGTCACGCTGCCCGGCTATGTGATCCAGCGCATTGACCGCTATGTGCGCGAGCACAACGTCAAAAGCCGCTCCTCCTTTCTGGCGGATGCGGCGATGGAGAAGCTGGTTCGGCAATAAGTCCGGGCCGCTTTCATTCGCGAGCAGGCTCGCTCCCTCAGGATGTTCACGAACCCTGTAGGAGCGGGCTTGCCTGCGAAGCTTTTAGCGATTTATGCCGTCGCCAGCGAACCCTTCTGCGAAACACTCAAAAACCGCAACAACGCCAGCAACGGAAACGCGCTGCCGACGATCACGATCCACAACCAGCCGCCGTGCTCGTACACCGCGCTGGCCACCGAAGAGCCGAAGGCGCCGCCAATGAAAATGCTGGTCATGTACAGCGCATTCAGGCGGCTGCGGCTTTTGCCATCGAGGGCGTACACCGCACGCTGGCCGAGGACCATGTTCATCTGCACGCAGAAGTCGAGCACCACGCCGGTCACAGCCAGGCCGATGACGCTCCAGGCCGGGTGGATAAACGCTGGCAGAAAACTCAGGCTGGCGAACAGCAGGGCGAGCAATGAAGCGATACGGGTGTGACCGGCATCGGCCAGGCGTCCGGCGATGGGGGCGGCAATGGCGCCAATGGCGCCCACCAGCGCGAAAATCGCGATCTCGCTTTGCGACAAGCCATGGTTACGCGCAAGCTCCAACGGCACGGCGGTCCAGAACAGGCTGAAGGTGGCAAACATGCACCCCTGGTAAAACGCCCGTTGGCGCAACACCGGTTGCTTGCGCAACAGCGTCCACAGCGAGCCCAGCAACTGGCCATAGGACGCACTGTGATCAGGTTCACGTTTGGGAATGGTCACTGCCAGTACGATGCTGATGGCTGCCATCAATACGGCGGCAATCATAAACATCGCCCGCCATCCAAAGTGGTCGGCCACCACGCTGGACACTGGCCGGGCCAGTAGAATGCCGAGCAACAAACCGCCCATGATCCCGCCCACCACACGGCCACGGGTTTCTTCCGGCGCCAGGTGCGCGGCCAACGGAATCAGGATCTGCACCGAAACCGAACTGAACCCCACCAACAGCGAAATCAGCAAAAACACATTTGGCTGATCGGTGAACGCCGCCCCCAGCAGGCTGCCGATTGCCACCAGCGTGGTGATGATCATCAACCGGCGGTTCTCCAGCAAATCCCCCAGCGGTACCAGGAAAAACAGCCCCAGCGCATAGCCGATCTGGGTCAGGGAAACGATCAGGCTGGCCATGGTGTTGGTCAGGCCGATGTCCGGCGCGATCAGGCTGATGATCGGCTGCGCATAGTAGATGTTGGCGACAATAGCGCCGCAGCAGAAGGCGAACAGCAGCACCATCCCTGGGGTCATTGTCGCAGTGCCGTGGGGCACCTGGGTCGCTGGGTTCATAACGGGTCTCGCTGTACACAAAGGAATGCGCGCAGGCTAATGGGCTGGCTGAAACGGCGGAAGCGGGGTTGGAGTGATAGCAATCATTCCATTGCGCAATGACTGACGGACGCATGTGTCTTGCGTCAAAACATCGAGGGTGGATGATACATTCACTTACATCTTGTTCGATAGCGTGCTTATGTTCTCACTCCACGTCCCGTCACCGGAGGGCCGCTCCATGAATGTGAAGTTTCGTCAGCTGATTCGCCGCGCTTGTGTCGCTACCTTGATCAGCGTCTTCAGCGTTGCCCTGGTGCAGGCTGAGGATGCACCGGGCACGCGCATCGGTGTACGTGGCGAGATCACCGGTGTCAGCCAGGACGTTTTGAAAGTCCATGCCAACAGCGGCGACAACGTGGTGATCAATTTGACCAAGGACACCAAGGTCCGCGCCGTGACCCTGGCCAACATCGAAGACATCAAGCCTGGCAGTTACATCGGCTCTGCGGCCATTGCTCAGGAAGATGGCACCCTCAAGGCCCTTGAAGTTCATGTTTTCCCGCCGGAGCTGGCCGGCAGTGGCGACGGTCATCGGCCCTTCGATCTGGTCAAGGGCAGCAGCATGACCAACGGCAGCGTCGGCGACTTGGTGGTGAGCAACGGCAGGGTGCTGACCGTCAATTACAAGGGCGGCCAACAGAAGATTCTGGTGCCCGAAGACGTACCCATCGTCAACCTGGTGCCGGCCGATCGCAGCCTGTTGAAGGTAGGTGTGAAGATCGTGACCTTTGTCACGCAGGGCGCTGACGGCACGCTCACTGCTCAATCCATCTCGGCGGGCAAGGATGGCGTGACGCCGCCGATGTAACAGACCACTGCAGATCCTCTGTGGGAGCGATCTTGCTCCCACAGGGGGTGCAGAGTTTCAGTCGATTACTGACCGTTGTAGATCTGGTCGAAAACCCCGCCATCATTGAAGTGGGTCTTCTGCACGGTGCGCCAGTCGCCGAAGGTTTTCTCCACCGACAGGAAGTCCACTTTCGGGAAGCGGTCGGTGTACTTGGCCAGCACGGCCGGGTCACGCGGGCGCAGGTAGTTCGCCGCAGCGATTTCCTGGCCTTGCGGCGACCACAGGTATTTCAGGTATTCCTCGGCCGCAGCACGAGTGCCTTTCTTGTCGACGGTCTTGTCGACCACCGACACCGGTGGCTCGGCTTCGGCGGAAACGCTTGGGTAGATGACTTCGAACTGATCACGGCCGAACTCGCGGGCGATCATTTCCGCTTCGTTCTCGAAGGTCACCAGCACGTCGCCGATCTGGTTGGTCATGAAGGTGGTGGTGGCGGCACGGCCGCCGGTGTCGAGTACCGGCGCTTGCTTGAACAGCTTGCCGACGAAGTCTTTGGCCTTGTTCTCGTCACCGCCGTTTTTCAGCACGTAGCCCCAGGCCGAGAGGTAGGTGTAGCGACCGTTACCGGAGGTTTTCGGGTTCGGGACGATGACCTGAACGCCGTCCTTGAGCAGGTCCGGCCAGTCTTTCAGGGCTTTCGGGTTGCCCTTGCGCACTATGAACACGGTGGCCGAGGTGAACGGCGCGCTGTTGTTCGGCAGGCGCGTGACCCAGTTGTCCGGGACCAGTTTGCCGTTGTCCGCCAGGGCGTTGATGTCGGTGGCCATGTTCATGGTGATCACGTCAGCCGGCAGGCCGTCGATGACTGAACGCGCCTGTTTGCTGGAGCCGCCGAAGGACATCTGCAGGACGATGTTTTCGTTGTGTTCGGCTTGCCAGTGTTTCTGGAACGCAGTGTTGTAGTCCTTGTAGAAATCGCGCATCACGTCGTAGGAAACGTTGAGCAGGGTCGGTGCGGCCTGAGCCACGCTGGTCAGTGCCAGGCCCGCGGCCAGAAGAGAGGCGCCAAAGAGTTTTTTCACTGCGAAATCCTTTTGATGTAGGAGCTGCCGTAGGCTGCGATCTTTTGACTTTGATTTTCAAGATCAAAAGATCGCAGCCTACGGCAGCTCCTACGGGTTATTTATTAGTTATCAACGATGTGTCGACTATAGCCGGGCTCGTTTAGTCCCTTAAAGATTAAAAAGCTCTTTGCTTATTCCAGTTTTTTGAACAGTGCATTGCCACAACGGGAGCAGAACGAGGCTTCCTGTTCGTGGCTGTCCTTGGCACACACCGGGCAGTCGTGCTGTAACTGGCCACCACGCATGGCCGTGGCCAGCTCAGCGGTGAAGATCCCCGTGGGCACGGCAATGATCGAATAACCGGTGATCATCACCATCGACGAAATGACCTGGCCCAGGGCGGTCCTGGGCACGATGTCGCCATAACCGACGGTGGTCAGGGTGACGATCGCCCAGTAGATGCCCTTGGGAATGCTGGTGAAGCCACTTTGCGGGCCTTCGACCACGTACATCAGGGTGCCGAACACCGTCACCAGGGTGCAGACACTGAGCAGGAACACGAGGATTTTCTGCTTGCTGCCGCGCAAGGCATCGAGCAGGTAATGGGCTTGCTTGAGGTACGGACCGAGCTTGAGCACGCGGAAGATCCGCAGCATGCGGATCACCCGGATGATCAGCAGGTACTGGGCATCGCTGTAGTACAGCGCGAGGATGCCGGGCACGATGGCCAGCAGGTCCACCAGCCCATAGAAACTGAAGGCATAGCGCAGGGGCCTGGGCGAGCAGTACAGGCGCAGGATGTACTCGCCGAGGAAGATCACCGTGAAGCCCCACTCGATGTACGCAAGCACGCGGGCGTAGTTTTGGTGGACGTCATCGATGCTGTCCAGGATCACCACCACCAGGCTGGCGAGGATGATCAGCAGCAGGGTGGAGTCGAAGCGTCGCCCGGCGACGGTGTCGGTCTGGAAAATAATCACGTACAGGCGATTGCGCCACGTGTCGTTGCTGTTCATGCCCATCGCCCTGGCCGCAAATCAGCGCAGCCTAGGTTGATTCTCCCCGGGAGCGCAAGGCGCGCTTTCGACGGTGGCTTTGCCGAGCATTTGCACAACGCAACGGATCAGCCAGCCGGCAAGAATGAACGGCGCGGTCAGCGTGGGCAAACCGATGGCGGCAAACACCGGCGTCAGCAACAGTGCCAGGCTGATGCCTACCAGTGGCAGCCACGGGTGGCGATGCTGCGAACTGAAAGCGAGTGCGGCCAGCGCGGCGTTATAGCCACCGAGGCCGAGCAGTGCGGTATAGAAGTCGTTGTGCAGCAGGCTCCAGCCCATGCCCGCGACAGACGCCAGCAACGCCCAGAAAAATGCGCGGCGATCGGCGATCAGCAAACCGGCAGCAATCATCGCACCGGCCAGCGGATGACCGAGGAACATCACCTGACCAATGCCTTTGAGGGGGGCGGCGAGCATGTTCAGGGTGCTGACTTCGATCAAGTGCGCCTCTGTCGAGGGCGTGGCGAAGCACAGCAGCACCCAGCTCAGCACCACAAATGGCGTGGTGTAGGCGGGGAGGTATTGGCTGAACCGGACGCGCTTGAGCCACTGCTGGGTGATCATCGCGCTCAGGCCACCGGCGGCCAGAATCAGTGGCGGCATCATCGCCGACCAGGGGAAGTACAGGCTCAGCAACAGACCGAGCAGGACACCGTTGTAGCTGAACAGCCCGGCCTGACGATCGGCCTTGGCATAGTTGCGGCGTTGCGCGGTGAACAGCCCGGCGACACCGCCGAGCAAGGCGCCGCCGAGCAGGGCCGGGGCGGTGAACAGGATGGCCGAAAGTATCAGCAAACCGCACAGCGGATTGCGTTGAAGAAATATTTGACTGAAACCGTTGAGCAAAGCTTCGGCCCAGTCGGGGCAGTGGGTGTTGAAATGGTTGGCAGGCATTTTGAAATCTAGGGCAGTGGAAAATCCAAGGTGTTGCACAAACTCTGTGGCGAGGGAGCTTGCTCCCGCTGGGGCGCGAAGCGGCCCCGGATCCGGTGAACGCGGTTTCTCTGTGGATCCCGTCATGCCGAAAAGGCGACTGCTACGCAGTCGAGCGGGAGCAAGCTCCCTCGCCACAAATTGCGTTCGTTAGATCAATGTCTCGATACGCAAAGAGTTAGTCGACCCCGGTTGCCCAAACGGCACACCCGCAGTGATCAACAGCGTGTCGCCGCGCTGCGCCATGCCCTGGGCCTGGGCGATCTCCAGTGCCGTGGAACAGACTTCATCGACCTGACGCAGGCGGTCGTTGACCACCGAATGCACACCCCACGCCACGCTCAGGCGACGGGCGGTCTGCAGGTTCGGTGTCAGGTTGAGGATCGGCACCGTCGGCCGCTCCCGCGCCGCGCGCAGGCTCGACGTGCCGGACTCGCTGTAGTTCACCAGCACCGCCACCGGCAGCACGTTACTGATGCGGCGAATGGCGCAGCTGATCGCATCGGAAACGGTCGCCTCGGCTTTCGGTCGGCTGACGTCGAGTTGGGTCTGATAGTCCGGACCGTTTTCCACCTGGCGGATGATCTTGCTCATCATCTGCACGGCTTCGAGCGGGTATTCGCCGGAGGCAGTTTCCGCCGACAACATCACCGCGTCCGCACCTTCGGCCACGGCGTTGGCCACATCGGTGACCTCGGCGCGGGTGGGCGCCGGTGAGAAGCGCATCGACTCGAGCATCTGCGTCGCCACCACCACCGGTTTGCCAAGCTGGCGGCAGGTGCTGATGATGTTCTTTTGAATCTGCGGCACGCTTTCGGCAGGCACCTCCACGCCCAGATCACCCCGGGCGACCATGATCGCGTCGCTCAGTTCGGCGATCTCGCGCAGTTGTTCGACCGCCGAGGGTTTCTCGATCTTGGCCATCAGGAACGCCCTGTCGCCGATCAGAGAGCGGGCTTCGCGGATGTCATCGGGACGTTGCACGAACGACAGCGCCACCCAGTCCACACCCAGTTCCAGGCCGAAGGTCAAGTTGCGGCGATCCTTGGCGGTCAGCGGGCTCAGGTCGAGCACCGCTTGCGGTACGTTCACGCCTTTGCGGTCCGACAGCTCGCCGCCATTGAGCACGGTGGTGTCGATGGCGTCAGCGTACTTGGTCACTACCCGCAGGCGCAGCTTGCCGTCGTCCAGTAGCAGGTCCATGCCCGGCTCCAGCGCGGCAATGATTTCCGGGTGGGGCAGGTTGACCCGGCGCTCATCGCCCGGCGTGGCATCGAGGTCCAGGCGCAAGGCCTGGCCACGTACCAGTTGCACCTTGCCGTCGGCGAACTTGCCGACCCGCAGCTTCGGGCCTTGCAGGTCCATCAGGATGCCCAATGGATAATTGAGCTGGCGTTCGACTTCACGAATCCACTGGAAACGCTGGGCGTGGTCGGCGTGATCGCCATGGCTGAAGTTCAGGCGGAAGATGTTGACCCCGGCCAGCACCAGTTCACGGATGGCGTCGATACCGTCGGTGGCAGGTCCCAGCGTGGCGAGGATTTTGACCTTTTTATCAGGCGTCATGTTTAGTGCTCTCAAGGATCAGAATGGCGCGGAAGTCGTTGACGTTGGTGCGGGTCGGCTCGGTAACGATCAGGGCGTCCAGCGCCTCGAAGTAGCCGTAACCGTTGTTGTTGTCCAACTCGTCGCTGGCGCTCAGGCCCTTTGCTGCTGCACGGGCGTAGCTGTCCGGGGTCATGATCGCGCCAGCGTTGTCTTCGGAGCCGTCGATGCCGTCGGTGTCGCCGGCCAGCGCGTAGACACCGGGCAGGCCCTTGAGGCTGTCGGTCAGGCTCAGCAGGAACTCGGCGTTGCGTCCGCCACGGCCATTGCCGCGTACGGTGACGGTGGTTTCGCCACCGGAGAGAATCACGCAGGGCGCCGCCAGCGGCTGACCGTGCAGGACGATCTGTCGTGCGATGCCGGCGTGGACCTTCGCCACCTCGCGGGATTCGCCTTCCAGGTCACCGAGGATCAGCGGACTGAACCCGGCCTGACGGCATTTCACTGCCGCCGCTTCCAGCGATTGCTGTGGGCGGGCGATCAACTGGAAATGACTGCGGGCCAGGCTCGGGTCGCCGGGTTTGACGGTTTCCGACTCGGGGCTTAGCAGCCAGGAGCGCACCGAAGCCGGAACCTCGATGGCGTAGCGTTTGAGGATCGCCAGCGCTTCGGCCGAGGTGCTCGGGTCGGCCACGGTAGGACCGGAGGCGATGACCGTGGCGAGGTCGCCCGGCACATCGGAAATCGCATAGGTGTAGACCGTGGCCGGCCAGCAGGCTTTGCCCAGGCGGCCGCCCTTGATCGCCGAGAGGTGCTTGCGCACGCAGTTCATCTCGCCGATGGTTGCGCCGGACTTGAGCAGGGCTTTGTTGATCGACTGCTTGTCGGCCAGGGTGATGCCTTCGGCCGGCAGTGCCAGCAGGGCAGAGCCACCACCGGAGAGCAGGAAGATCACGCGGTCGTTTTCGTTCAGGTCGCTGACCAGTTCCAGCACACGCTTGGCCACGGCCAGGCCAGCAGCGTCCGGCACCGGATGCGCGGCTTCGACCACTTCGATTTTTTCGCACGGGGCGCCGTGACCGTAACGCGTCACCACCAGGCCTGTGACTTCACCCTGCCAGCAGCGCTCGACCACCTGGGCCATGGCGGCGGCGGCTTTGCCGGCGCCAATGACGATTACGCGGCCCGTGCGGTCGGCAGGCAGATGGGCTTCGAGGACTTGTTGCGGATGCGCCGCGTCGATGGCTGTGGCAAACAGCTCGCGCAGCAATTGTTGCGGATCGACCGACATGGCGGGCTCCCGGAATTCTTGTTATTGGGGTTGACGTTGGAACGGTGGTGAATGGATCGCTGGCAAGCCAGCTCCTACAGGGTTTCATCGGCCTCTGTAGGAGCTGGCTTGCCAGCGATCCAGGCGCCACGGTGCTTCAGATACACCGAGGCGATTTTGTCGCGAGCAAGCTTGCTCCTACTTGCGAATCGAGAAGTTCGCCATGTGTTCCAGGCCCTTGATCAGCGCCGAGTGGTCCCAGTTGCTGCCACCGATGGCCGCGCAGGTGCTGAACACTTGCTGGGTGTTGGCGGTGTTTGGCAGGTTGATGTTCAGCTCTTTGGCGCCTTGCAGGGCCAGGTTCAGGTCCTTCTGGTGCAGGCTGATGCGGAAGCCCGGATCGAAGGTGCCCTTGATCATGCGCTCACCGTGCACTTCGAGGATCTTCGAGGACGCGAAACCGCCCATCAGTGCTTCACGTACCTTGGCTGGATCGGCACCGTTTTTCGAAGCGAACAGCAGGGCTTCTGCCACGGCCTGGATGTTCAGGGCCACGATGATCTGGTTGGCCACCTTGGCGGTCTGACCGTCGCCGTTGCCACCGACCAGGGTGATGTTCTTGCCCATGGCCTGGAACAGCGGCAGGGCGCGTTCGAAGGCGTCGGCATCACCGCCGACCATGATGCTCAGGGTCGCAGCCTTGGCGCCGACTTCACCGCCGGATACCGGGGCGTCGAGGTATTGCGCGCCTGTTTCGTTGATTTTGGCCGCGAAAGCCTTGGTGGCGGTCGGCGAGATCGAGCTCATGTCGATGACGATTTTGCCTTTGCCCACGCCCGCAGCGACGCCATCGGCACGGAACAGCACGTCATCGACCTGCGGGGTATCCGGCACCATGACGATGATGAACTCGGCTTCCTGGGCGACTTGCTTCGGGTTCGCCAAGGCAACGGCGCCAGCGGCGACCAGGTCGGCAGGCGCAGGGTCGTGGTGCGCCGACAGGAACAGGCTGTGACCGGCTTTCTGCAGGTTCGCCGCCATTGGGTGGCCCATGATGCCGGTGCCGATAAATCCGATTTTAGCCATGAGAAAATCCTCTTTTTATTTGTTATTTGCAGGAGCCGGCTTGCCGGCGAAGGCGGTTGGATGACTAGCGCAGGGCTCGATGGCGCCTTCGCTGGCAAGCCAGCTCCTACAGAGATTTGGGTCAGATTACGTTATGGGTTTTTAACCAGCCCAGGCCCGCTTCAGTGGTGGTCAGCGGCTTGTATTCGCAACCGACCCAGCCCTGATAACCGATGCGGTCCAGGTGTTCGAACAGGAAGCGGTAGTTGATTTCACCGGTGCCTGGTTCGTTGCGCCCCGGGTTGTCCGCGAGCTGCACATGGTTGATCTCGCCCAGGTGCGATTGCAGGGTGCGGGCCAGATCGCCTTCCATGATTTGCATGTGATAGATGTCGTATTGCAGGAACAGGTTGGCGCTGCCGACCTGCTCGCGAATCGACAGGGCTTGCGCCGTGTTGTTCAGGTAGAAGCCTGGAATGTCACGGGTGTTGATCGCTTCCATCACCAGCTTGATACCCACCGCTTGCAGCTTGTCGGCGGCGTACTTGAGGTTGGCGACGAAGGTCTTCTCCACGGTGGCATCGTCCAGGCCCTGCGGACGAATACCGGCCAGGCAGTTGACCTGGGTGTTGCCCAGCACTTTGGCGTAAGCGATAGCCAGGTCGACACCGGCACGGAACTCCTCAACCCGGTCCGGCAGGCATGCGATACCGCGCTCACCCTTGGCCCAGTCACCGGCCGGCAGGTTGAACAACACTTGGGTCAGACCGTTGGCGTCGAGCTGGGCCTTGATTTCGGCGGAGCTGAAGTCGTACGGGAACAGGTATTCGACACCACTGAAGCCGGCCCTGGCGGCCGCTTCGAAACGGGCAAGAAAGTCCTGTTCGGTGAACAGCATGGACAGGTTGGCTGCGAAACGCGGCATGGTGGTCTCCTGAGTATGTGTGGTGAGCGGCCCCGGATCCCTGTGGGAGCGAGCTTGCTCGCGATAGCGGTGTGTCAGTCGACATGAATGCTGAATGGCACTACGCAATCGCGAGCAAGCTCGCTCCCACAGGATGAGGGAACGATCCTACAAGTTAATCGAGCAACGAAATCGCAGTCGGTGCGTCGTCGCCGACCAGCGCCAGGTCTTCGAATTCGTTGACGGCGTTGATCTCGGTACCCATGGAAATGTTGGTTACGCGCTCCAGGATGATCTCGACGATCACCGGCACCTTGAACTCTTCGATCAGCTCCTGGGCCTTGCGCAGGGCAGGCTGGATCTGAGCTGGTTCGAACACACGCAGTGCCTTGCAGCCCAGGCCTTCGGCCACTGCGACGTGGTCGACACCGTAGCCGTTGAGTTCCGGTGCGTTCAGGTTGTCGAAGGACAGCTGCACGCAATAGTCCATGTCGAAACCGCGCTGCGCCTGACGGATCAGACCCAGGTACGAGTTGTTCACGACAACATGGATGTACGGCAGCTTGAACTGCGCACCCACCGCCAGTTCTTCGATCATGAACTGGAAATCATAGTCCCCCGACAGGGCCACGACTTTACGGTTCGGATCGGCCTTGACCACGCCCAGTGCGGCCGGAATGGTCCAGCCCAACGGGCCTGCCTGACCGCAGTTGATCCAGTGGCGCGGCTTGTAGACGTGCAGGAACTGCGCGCCGGCAATCTGCGACAGACCGATGGTGCTGACGTAGCAGGTGTCTTTGCCGAACACCTGGTTCATTTCTTCATAAACGCGTTGCGGCTTGACCGGCACGTTGTCGAAGTGAGTCTTGCGCTGCAGGCTGGCCTTGCGCTGCTGGCAGTCTTGCAGCCAGGCGCTGCGGTTCTTCAGCTTGCCGGCGGCTTGCCATTCGCGAGCGACTTCAATGAACACGGTCAGCGCGGCAGCGGCGTCGGAAACGATGCCCAGGTCCGGGGTGAACACGCGGCCGATCTGGGTTGGTTCGATATCGACGTGAATGAACTTGCGGCCTTCGGTGTACACGTCAACGGAACCGGTGTGGCGGTTGGCCCAACGGTTGCCCACGCCCAGAACCACGTCGGATTTCAGCATGGTCGCGTTGCCGTAGCGGTGTGAAGTCTGCAGACCCACCATGCCCACCATCAGCGGGTGATCATCCGGGATGGCGCCCCAGCCCATCAGGGTCGGGATAACCGGAATACCGGTCAGCTCGGCGAACTCCACCAGCAGGTCGGCGGCATCGGCGTTGATGATGCCGCCACCGGCCACCAGCAATGGACGCTCGGCCTGATCCAGCATGGCCAAGGCTTTTTCAACCTGGACGCGGGTAGCGCTCGGCTTGGCCAATGGCAGTGGTTGGTAGGCGTCGATGTCGAATTCGATTTCGGCCATCTGCACGTCGAACGGCAGGTCGATCAGCACCGGGCCTGGACGGCCGGAGCGCATTTCATAGAAGGCCTTCTGGAACGCATAAGGCACCTGGCCCGGTTCCATGACGGTGGTCGACCACTTGGTGACTGGCTTGACGATGGTGGTGATATCGACAGCCTGGAAGTCTTCCTTGTGCATACGGGCGCGGGGTGCCTGGCCGGTAATGCACAGGATTGGAATCGAGTCGGCCGAGGCGCTGTAGAGCCCGGTGACCATGTCGGTGCCGGCAGGGCCGGAAGTGCCGATGCACACGCCGATGTTGCCGGCCTTGGTGCGGGTGTAGCCCTCGGCCATGTGCGAGGCGCCTTCAACGTGGCGAGCGAGTACGTGATCGATGCCGCCGACCTTTTGCAGGGCGGAGTACAGCGGGTTGATGGCGGCACCCGGGATGCCAAAAGCGGTATCGACCCCTTCACGGCGCATCACCAGAACGGCGGCTTCGATTGCTCTCATTTTGCTCATGGTTTTGTGCCTCTTTACGTTTTGTAATTGTATACAAGTGGCTTTGCGCAGAGTGTATTCACGGCGGACGGCGCAGGTCAATCCATTTTCTCAAGCGCTCGTTTCATTCGTCGGAAGCCCGTTCTACTGTGGCTTTTCGTCGCATGTGGCGCCTTTCGATAATTATTGTATACAAAAAAGTAATTCATTGTGTTCTATTTGTTACATCGGGCTGCGGCGAAAGCGCGCGGCGCAACGGCGCAGCCCACCGACTTTCCGAAAAACAAAATGAGGACGGCACCATGAGCGCTTTAACCTTGAAAGTCGCAGTCAACCTGGTCAACGAGGCCATCACCGCCGGGCGGGCAATTTCCGCGGCGCCCTTGACCATTGCGGTACTGGACGCCGGCGGGCATCTGATCACCCTGCAACGCGAAGACGGCGCCAGCCTGCTGCGTCCGCACGTCGCCATCGGCAAAGCCTGGGGTGCCATCGCCCTGGGCAAGGGATCACGCTTGCTGGCCCAGGACGCCCAGCAACGCCCGGCCTTCTTCGCCGCGCTCAATAGCCTGGGGCAGGGCAGCGTCGTCCCGGTGCCGGGCGGCGTGTTGGTTCGGGATCAGGACGGGACTGTATTGGGGGCGGTGGGCATCAGCGGGGATCTGTCAGATGTTGACGAGCAATGTGCGATCCGCGCGATCGAGAGGCAGGGATTGAAGGCGGATGCGGGGGTGGTCGGTTGATCTTCGGCGTCTGATTTACCGCTTTCGCGGGCTTGCTCGCGAAAGCAATCTCCCAGACTCATCCAGCTAAAAGTCTGCGCCATTTCGCGCAGCCATTCGCGAACTACTCTCCTGCGCACTTTCGCCCCGGAACAGTTTTTCAGCTGCCCGCTTTTTCCGTTGAAATTTCCATCCGGTAAATTCCGTTTTTTTAGAATTTTGTGCGAAACATTTGGGTGCTGCCGAATATTTTCGCAAGAATATTCACAGGTATCACTCGTATCATTCTCTCGGAACAGGCCGAGAGCTTTGCAATGAAAACAACACTGTCGTGGTGGGATATCAGCCCGCCTTTGAGCACCGCTACACCTACCTGGCCGGGTGATACACCTTTTCAGGAAGAGCGCGTCTGGACGTTCGGACCAGAGTGTCCGGTGAATGTCGGGCGTATCACCCTGTCGCCTCACACGGGTGCCCATGTCGACGCGCCGCTGCATTACAGCGCTGACGGTGCGGCTATTGGCGATGTATCGCTCGACGTCTATATGGGACCTTGCCGCGTACTGCATTGCCTGAACAGCGGCCGGCTGGTGCACCCCGAGCAGCTTGAAGGTCGCTTGCAAGACCTGCCTGAACGGGTGCTGCTGCGCACTTGGGGACAAGCGCCGTTGAGCACCTGGGATCCGGATTTCACCGCAGTCGCCAAAGAAACCGTCGACCTGCTGGCGAGCCTCGGTGTGCGCTTGATCGGTATCGATGCGCCGTCGCTGGACCCTCAGCAATCCAAAACCATGGATTCGCACAATGCCGTAGCCCGACATGGCATGGCCATCCTCGAGGGCATCGTGCTCGATGACGTCCCGGAAGGGGACTATGAATTGATTGCGCTGCCACTGCGTTTTGCCCATCTGGACGCCAGTCCGGTCAGGGCAATTCTGCGTCCACTGAATAAACCGCAACTTGAGGAGCCGTCTCAATGAACCAATGCCCCTATTCACCTGCAAACCAGACGGCGGAATGGCATAACGCCGAGCTGAATTTTTCCGATTCCATGAGTTACGGCGACTACCTGGATCTGGGGCGCATTCTCAGCGCACAGCACCCGTTGTCTCCAGACCATAACGAAATGCTGTTCATCATCCAGCATCAGACGTCAGAGCTGTGGATGAAGCTGATGCTGCACGAGCTCAAGGCCGCCCGTGAACACGTTCGACTGGGAGAGTTGCCACCGGCTTTCAAGATGCTGGCGCGGGTCTCGCGGATTTTTGATCAGCTGGTGCATGCCTGGACGGTGTTGGCCACCATGACACCCACCGAATACCACGCGATACGGCCCTTTCTGGGGCAGTCATCGGGCTTTCAGTCGTTCCAGTACCGCGAGATCGAATTCATTCTGGGCAACAAAAGCGCGACCCTGTTGCGCCCCCATGCGCATCGGCCGGAGCTGTTGCAAGAACTTGAAAAGGCGATTGCCACCCCGTCGCTGTATGACGAGGCGATTCGCCTGATGGTCAGCGCTGGCCTGACTATCGACCCATTGCGTTTCGAGCGCGATCCGACCAGTCCCACGGCGCACGATGCGTCGGTCGAAGCCGCCTGGCGCGAGGTCTACAGCGACCCTTCGCGTTATTGGGATCTCTATCAGTTGGCGGAGAAACTCATCGACCTTGAAGATTCGTTCCGTCAATGGCGCTTCCGGCATGTGACCACCGTCGAGCGGATCATCGGCTTTCAACCGGGGACCGGCGGCACAGAAGGTGTCGGGTATCTGCGCAAGATGCTCGATACCGTGCTGTTCCCGGAGTTGTGGCGAGTGCGCTCAACTCTCTGAGTTGCCGAGAGTGATGTCTGAACGCTTGAACCGAGCGGCAATTGAATAAATTGATGCATTCAAACCATGCCTGACCATAACAATTAGAAGGTAACCAGATGGCGGATGAAATCTTGCGACAAGGCGAGCTCAAGCGGGGGCTGAAAAATCGTCATATACAGCTGATCGCATTGGGCGGAGCGATAGGTACCGGGTTGTTTCTAGGCTCTGCAGGAGTACTCAAATCGGCCGGGCCGTCGATGATCCTCGGCTATGCGATTGCCGGATTCATCGCCTTTCTGATCATGCGTCAGCTGGGCGAGATGATTGTCGAGGAACCGGTGGCCGGCTCCTTCAGTCATTTTGCCCATAAGTATTGGGGCGGTTATGCCGGCTTTCTGTCCGGCTGGAACTACTGGGTGCTGTATGTGCTGGTGGGCATGGCCGAGTTGACGGCGGTCGGCAAGTACGTGCAGTTCTGGTGGCCGCAAGTCCCCTCCTGGGTCAGCGCGGCGGTGTTCTTCGTCCTGGTCAATTTGATCAATACGATGAACGTCAAAGTTTTCGGCGAGATGGAATTCTGGTTCGCAATCATCAAGGTCGTAGCGATCATTGGCATGATCGCCCTGGGCTGCTACATGCTGTTCAGCGCAACGGGCGGCCCGCAGGCCTCGGTCAGCAATCTGTGGAGTCACGGCGGCTTCTTTCCCAACGGTACTACCGGATTGCTGATGTCCATGGCGTTCATCATGTTCTCCTTTGGCGGTCTGGAACTGGTCGGCATCACCGCCGCCGAAGCCAGCGAACCTGGAAAAGTGATTCCCAAGGCGATCAATCAGGTGGTTTATCGCGTACTGATCTTCTACGTCGGCGCACTCACCGTGTTGTTGTCGCTGTATCCGTGGGATCAACTGTTACAGACACTGGGCGCTTCGGGCGATGCCTATAGCGGCAGCCCGTTCGTGCAGATCTTCTCCTTGATCGGCAGCGACACCGCTGCGCACATCCTCAATTTCGTGGTGCTCACTGCGGCGCTCTCTGTCTATAACAGTGGCGTCTACTGCAACAGTCGCATGCTCTATGGTCTGGCCGAACAGGGCAACGCGCCCAAGGCGCTGATGAAACTGAACAAGCAGGGCGTGCCTCTACTGGCGCTGGGCGTATCTGCGTTGATCACCCTGCTGTCCGTGGTGGTTAACTACCTCGCCCCGCATGAAGCGCTTGAGTTGCTCTTTGCACTGGTGGTCGCCTCGCTGATGATCAACTGGGCGATGATCAGCCTGACGCACCTGAAGTTTCGCAAAGTCATGGGCCAGCAAGGCATCGTGCCGGGCTTCAAGGCGTTCTGGTTCCCCTATAGCAACTACCTGTGCCTGGCCTTCATGGCCATGATCATCTGCGTCATGCTGATGATTCCAGGGATACGCGCTTCAGTCTTCGCCATACCGGTGTGGGTGTTGATCATCTTCGGTTTTTATCGGATGCGTATGGCCAAGGATCGGGCCTTGCCGGTGGTTCAATAGCCTTCCCAGACCAAAGCCCCGACATTCAATGAATGAAGGGGCTTTTAAAACGGATGACACAGCCGTTTGTAGTATGGAAATTGCTCTTTTCGAGCCTGATATGCGCAATCAGAGCGCGCATTTGCGGACCGCACCGCCCGCCTGCTCGCGATGCTGGCGACTCGGTCCATCAACCCGCCTCACACCCCTTGAGCACCAACCGGATTATTGTCTGCGCCGCCGCTTCGTAATCTTCTTCATCCAGTCTGGCCTTGCCGGTGATGGCGGTGATCTGCCAGTCGAAGTCGGCGTAGGTCTGGGTCGCGGCCCAGATGCTGAACATCAGGTGGTTGGGGTCGATGGGGGCGATTTGCCCGCGGTCGATCCAGGTCTGGATACACTTGATGTTGTGTTTGGCCTGGCCATTGAGCTGTTCGACCAGATCGGTGCTCAGGTGGGGCGCGCCGTGCATGATTTCGCTGGCGAACACCTTGGACGCGAAAGGCAGGTCGCGGGAGATGCGGATTTTCGAGCGAATGTAGCCGCTGAGCACTTCACCGGGTTCACCGTCCGGATTGAACGGTGTCGACGCCTGCAGGATGGGCTCGATGATGCTTTCCAGGACCTCGCGGTAGAGGTTTTCCTTGGATTTGAAGTAGTAGTAGACGTTGGGCTTGGGCAATCCGGCCTTGGCTGCGATGTCGCTGGTTTTGGTCGCAGCGAAGCCTTTGTCGGCGAATTCCTCACTGGCGGCACGCAGGATCAGTTGTTTGTTGCGCTCGCGGATAGTGCTCATAAACCGGGTGATTCCTTGCCTGTTCTGGCGGTTGCGCATGGTATCACCGGCCTCGCGCGACGCTCAAGAATGCACCGCAGCCCGTGATGCCGCGCTATGCTGCTGCGCATTCATTGCAGAAGGAAACCCGATTCATGGCAGGAAGCAGTTTGCTGGTGCTGATTGACGACATCGCGGCCGTACTGGACGACGTGTCATTGATGACCCAAATGGCCGCCAAGAAAACCGCTGGCGTACTCGGTGACGATCTGGCACTCAATGCCCAGCAAGTCAGCGGCGTGCGGGCCGAGCGGGAAATCCCGGTGGTCTGGGCGGTTGCCAAGGGTTCGTTCATCAATAAATTGATCCTGGTGCCGTCGGCGCTGGCCATCAGTGCGTTCATTCCATGGCTGGTCACCCCGTTGTTGATGGTCGGCGGTGCCTATCTGTGCTTCGAAGGCTTCGAAAAACTCGCCCACAAGTTTCTGCACAGCAAGGCCGAAGATCAGGTCGAACATGCTGAACTGGTCGAAGCGGTGGCAGACCCGGCGGTGGATCTGGTGGCGTTCGAAAAGGACAAGATCAAGGGCGCGATCCGCACCGACTTCATTCTCTCGGCGGAAATCATTGCCATCACCCTTGGCACCGTGGCTGGTGCGCCGTTGAGCCAGCAAGTCATCGTGTTGTCGGGGATCGCAATCGTCATGACCATCGGCGTCTATGGCCTGGTGGCGGGCATCGTCAAGCTGGATGACCTTGGACTCTGGTTGACTCAAAAGCCCGGGCAGTTGGCGAAAAGCATCGGTGGCGCCATTCTGCGTGCTGCGCCGTACATGATGAAGAGCCTGTCGGTGATCGGTACGGCGGCGATGTTTCTGGTGGGTGGCGGGATCCTGACCCACGGTGTGCCAGTGGTGCATCACTGGATCGAAGAGGTTGGTGCGGCGGCGGGTAGCGGCGGATTTATCGTGCCGGTGTTGCTCAATGGCGTGGCGGGGATTGTCGCAGGGGCGGTGGTGTTGGTTGGCGTGATGGCCGTCAGCAAGATCTGGAAAGCCCTGAAAGGCTGAAGACGGCATATAACAACTGTGGGAGCGAGCTTGCTCGCGATGAGGTCGTGTCAGTCACCAACAAGGTTGTCTGACACATCGCCATCGCGAGCAAGCTCGCTCCCACAGTGTTTTTTTGGTGCCGGAATTACTCGGCGATCTGCAACTTGCGCGCTTCGGTGTACACGTAACGCACTTTGTCGTACTCGAACGGCGAGTTTGTCTGGCCATAGCGGAAGGTGGTCTGGTAGCGCTTGTCGATGCCGCGCAGGATCAACACTTCTGGATGGTTGGAGCTGACTTCGGCCACGTTCAGGAAGTTGATCGCACTCTCGGCCGAGTAATCCACCACCAGGCCGCCGGTATCACGCAGGTTCGACGGACCGAGGATCGGCAGGACTAAATAAGCGCCGCCCGGCACGCCGTAGAAGCCCAGGGTCTGGCCGAAGTCTTCGCTTTGGCGCGGCAGGCCCATGGCGGTGGCCGGGTCCCACAGGCCGGCGATGCCGATGGTAGTGTTGAGCAGCAGGCGCCCGGTGGTTTCCAGCGAACGCTGGCCCTTGAGTTGCAGCAGGCTGTTCATCAGGTTCGGCACGTCGCCGAGGTTGTTGAAAAAGTTGCTGACGCCGGTGCGCAGGAAGCTCGGGGTGACATAGCGGTAACCATTGACGACCGGCAGGAACACCCATTGGTCGAAGCGGTAGTTGAAGTGATAGACGCGCCGGTTCCACTCTTCCAGCGGATCGTAGACGTTCAGCGCGCTGAGGGTCGAACGCTCGAACTCACGCTGGTCCAGACCCGGGTTGAATTTGAGTTTGCTCAGCGGCTCCTTGAAACCATCATTGTCGACGACCACGGGGGCGTTGGCTTTGCTGTTGTCGGCATTGGCGACGCCTGCACAGAGTAACGCTGCGAAAAGCAGGAGGTATTTAGCCACGGAAGAACTCCAGCATGGCGTCGCTGTTGACGCGGTAGTTAATGTTGCCGCAGTGGCCGCCCAGCGGGTAAACGGTCAGGCGATCGCCGAAGGTCCGGCGCAGGAAACCGAGGTCGCCAGGGCCGAGGATCACGTCGTCGGCGTTGTGCATGACGGCGATTTTCGGGCTGTCGTGCAGGTAGTCCTTCAGCGCATACAGGCTCACCTGGTCAATCAGTTGCAGCAGGCTGCCGCCGTCAGTGCGGGCGCGCCACATCGGGATCACCTGTTCGGTGATGTAGCAGTCGAAGTCGCATTGCAGCGCACGCTTGAGGAATGGCGTGAGGCTGGTGCCCTCGGTGATCGGAAACTTGGGTGGAGTGATCAGGCCGCGACGGTTGACCAGGTCTGAAGTGAAGGCAATGTCGGCCGCCGAAAAGCGGAACGAGGTGCCGATCAGCATGGCCATCTGCTCGTTGGACAGCTGCTGCCTGGACTGCTGGAAGTCGTAGAGCAGAGCGTCGTTGAGGTCGATGTAGCCTTTCTGCTGGAAGTAGCGGGTCAGTTTGTTCAGTACCAGTTCATAGAACGTGGTGCTGTTGTTGATGCCCTTGACCTCGGTCTGGACCAGCTTGTCGAGGTTGGTGATCGAGGTGTAGAGATTGACCGGCGGGTTGAGCAGCAGGACTTTCTTGAAGTTGAAGCTGCGGCGGGTTTCGTCCAGGTGCGCGACAAAAGCGGCATCCAGTCCACCCAGGCTGTATCCGGTCAGGTAGTAATCGGTGACTGGCATTTTCGGGTTTTGTGCCCGCACGGCCTGCATCACCCGGTACAAATCTTCGGCGTCTTCCTTGGACACACCCGGCGTGGCGAAGCGTGATGCGGCGCTCATGAAGTCATAGCTGGTGGGCGATGACAACTGCACCACGTGGTAGCCGGCTTTGTAATAGAGCTTCTTCAGGTATTCGTTCAGGGTGCTGTCATAGCGTGCGCCGGTGCCGGCGATCAGGAAAATCAGCGGTGCGGCGTGATCCTGCGTGGCAATGCGGTAGTCGAGTTTCTTGACCGCCCAGAAATTGTCCGGCAATTCGAACGCCCGTTCCGGACGCAAGGTGACGCTGCGCACTTCCTGATCGATGTCGTCGTCCAGGGGTAACTCCGGACGCAGGTCCGGCGGCGTGGTCGCGATGGTCGCCTCGAACGGGTTGGTCAGGGGGTAGCCATAACTGGCGGCATCAATGTCGACCGCCATTGCGGACGCACTCAATATAAGGCCGCCAAACAGGGCGGCGAAGCGCAAGGAACGGAGCATGACTAAATCCCTTAGAAGAAGGTGCCGAATGAATTTCGCAGGCTATGACCATCGGATCTGCGCCAAAGTGCCAACCATCGACAACAAACAGGCCTGAATGCGCAGTCGCAAAAGCTGGACGATACACGTTGCCGCGATTGAAAGACCAGTTAACAGTTGTTATCGCTTGCGAAACGCATTCGGGCGATTAAGCTGGCCACCGTTTTTCGCCAATTGGAGTGTTTCATGTCTCGCCGCCTTCCCGTGTTTCTGCTGCTTGCATTGCTGCCTGTATGGCTGGCCGCCAGTTATGGCGCGCGTTATGGCTTCATGGAGGATGCGCAGTGGGTTGGCATTTGCGTGGATGAGGCAAGTCGCTGGGAATGTCAGGTGCGTTCGAACCTGGGGCTGATGATCCACTTCGGGGTGCTGGGCTGGGCTGGGCTGGGTGCGGCGATCATCGGCTTTGTCGTGCCGGGGCGGGCAGGCTGGTGGTTGGCAGCGCTGGCGCTGATGTTCGGTTTTCCGGCGCTGGCGTTGTACAACACGACGCTGGCGGTGTTTGCGGTGGTGATAGCGGGGTTGCGGTTGGTCAGGGCTTCTCGCAGCGCCTGATAGTCCGTCATCGCGAGCAAGGATCTTTGTCGTACACAAACTCTGTGTTCACTGAAGATCTACTGTGGGAGCGAGCTTGCTCGCGATGAGGCCAGTCGGGTCGCTAAAGAATCAAGCTATACGAACCCGCAGGCAACGCCACAACGCAGCCACCATCAACACACTCACCAGCGCCCAACCCCAGGCCTGTTGATTCTGCAAACCTTCACGAAACAGCTGCGGCGCAATGCCGGCACCTATGATGAAGGTCAGCAACGCAACTTCGCGGCGTGGCACATTCACCGGGCGACACAGATAAACCAGCGCAGGCACGATGAACGCGACGCTCGGGAAGCTGCGATAACGCGGATCGAACACCAGTTCCAGCATCATCACGGCTGCAGCGAAACCTGCCGTTGCAACCAGCCAGCCAGCACGACCCTCCAGTAAAATGAAAGCCCGTCCACGCCATCCGTTACGCGTACTCAACGTCAGTGCGGCATGGGCCAGCACCAGCAGATTCAGCGCGGTCAGCAATCCGACCCACAGCCATTCACTGGTAAAGCGCGTGGTAACCCGTGCCAGATCGCCCCATGCACCAATCGAGCAGGCTGCCAATGCGCCGAGCAGGGGCAGCACCAGCGCCGAACGCGTCGTGCGAACCCGGCCGCCAAGCAACAGCGTGCCAATGAAGATCAGGCCACCCACCGCCAGCCATTGCGACCAGTAGGGAACGTTGGTCACGGGCCCGGCCAGCACGCCCTTGTCCTGGCGATCGGCATCGAACAGCCCCCAGTAACCACCCACTGCACCTTCACTGGCGCGTTTCCATGGCTGGTCGAAGGCTTCGATCAGGTTGTAGTGCCAGCCCCGTTGCTCGGCCATGGCGACAAAACCGCGAATGAACCTGGCTTCGTTGACCCGGCTCGGCAGGGCCGTTTCGCGTTGGCGACCTTCGCTGGGCCAGCCGGTCTCGCCGATCAGTACATCCTTGGGCGCGAACTTGTTGCCGAACACCTGGCGTACTTCGGCTACATGTTGCAGGGCGGCGTCGATGTTCGATGGATCATCTTCCCAATACGGCAGCAAATGGATGGTCAGGAAGTCCACGGCGGGGGCGATTTCCGGGTGCTTGAGCCAGAACTCCCAGACGTCGGCATAGGTGACAGGTTGTTTGACCTGGCTTTTGACCTTGTTGATCAGCTTCGCCAATTGCGCGCCGGTGACTTCCTTGCGCAACAGGGCTTCGTTGCCGACGATCACCGCGCTCACCACATCCGGGTTGGCATTGGCCGAGGCGATCAGCAGGTCGACTTCTTTTGCCGTGTCCACCGGGTTGCTGTTCACCCATGCGCCGATCATCATTTTCAAGCCGTGCTTGCGCGCCAGTTCCGGCAGGGCTTCGAGGCCGGTCATGGAATAGGTGCGGATGCATTCGAAGCTTTTGGACAGCAGCGCGAGGTCGGCGTCCATGCGCTCGGGGCGCAGGTTGAATGGCACATCGAACGGCGATTGGTCTTTGTCGAACGGCGTGTAGGACGCGCATTGCAGCTTGTGCGTTGCGCTGGCCGCGTCCGGCAATATCAGCGGTTTGCCGAGGCCGTACCAGAAGCCGCCCAGGGCAAACAGCCCAAGCAGGCAAGCGAATAGATAAGCAGCAAAAGGGAAGCGGGATGTCGCGGACATGGAAAGGCCGTGTGGGAGCAAAGCCGCGCATGTTACCTGCATTTACCGCGTGCTTGGTGGCCCGCATGATTTTGACATGCAATGTTCGGGCGGAGTCTGCGATGTGTTGGTCGCGCTCAGGATTAATGGCGTTCTGATGTCGTTTCTCGTTGCCTCGATGTCGCTGGCAGAGCAGGTCGCCAAGAGCGTCAGGTTGATCATCGAAGGCGTCAGTACTCCGCTGATGTTCGAACGAGTTTGCGGGTAGGCGTGATGGGGGCGCTGTGCACCATAACAATACGTTTAAGCGGCTCGGCATCCGTCGAGCGCAGCACTTTCGGGGAAGTAACGATGAAGATGCGACGACTCTTGGGCGCAGGTGCCGCTTTGGTGCTGGCGATCAGTTCTACCGTGGCCAGTGCCGCCGGCAAGGAAGTGACGATCGGTTATGTCGACGGCTGGTCGGACAGCGTTGCCACGACCAACGTGGCCGCGGAAGTGATCAGGCAGAAACTCGGTTATGACGTCAAGCTGCAAGCCGTCGCCACCGGGATCATGTGGCAAGGCGTGGCCACCGGCAAACTCGACGCCATGCTGTCGGCCTGGCTGCCAGTGACCCACGGCGATTACTGGACGAAGAACAAGGATCAGGTCGTCGATTACGGCCCGAACTTCAAGGACGCGAAAATCGGCCTGATCGTACCGGAGTACGTTAAAGCCAAGTCCATCGAAGATCTGAAAACCGACGATAGCTTCAAGAACCGTATCGTCGGCATCGACGCCGGTTCAGGCGTGATGCTCAAGACCGATCAGGCTATCAAGGACTACGACCTGACTGGTTATCAACTCAAGGCCAGTTCCGGTGCCGGCATGATCGCCGAGCTGACCCGTGCCGAGAAGAAAAACGAATCCATCGCGGTGACCGGCTGGGTGCCGCACTGGATGTTCGCCAAGTGGAAACTGCGCTTCCTCGAAGACCCGAAGGGCGTGTACGGCGCGGCTGAAACCGTGAACAGCATCGGCAGCAAAGGCCTGGAGGCCAAGGCACCGGAAGTGGCCAAGTTCCTGAAGAACTTCCAGTGGGAATCCAAGGATGAAATCGGCCAGGTGATGCTGGCGATCCAGGACGGTGCCAAGCCTGAAGCGGCGGCGAAGGATTGGGTCGCCAAACACCCTGAGCGAGTGGCTGCCTGGACTAAATAACAGGCACCTTGCTTTACCCTGTGGGAGCGAGCTTGCTCGCGATTGCGGTGTAACAGACAACAACGATGTTGGATGTTATGGCCCTTTCGCGAGCAAGCTCGCTCCCTCAGTTGTTTTGTACATGCCGGAAATTGGCGAATCCGTCATGTGGTTCTAAGACTAAGGTCGTCTGGAACCTGTCCCGCAGCCGCATAGAGTGGATACCGTTCCAACTAAATCTGTGCTGCGAGGATAAAAACAATGAACGACAGCATTTACCTCTCGATTCAAAACAGCTCGCGTTTCAAGGAGCTGGTTAGCAAGAGGGAACGATTCGCCTGGATTCTTTCGGCGATCATGCTAGGGCTTTACTCTGCCTTCATCCTTTTAATTGCTTACGGGCCGCAAGTGCTGGGGACGAAAATCAGCCCCGAGTCTTCGATTACCTGGGGCATACCGATCGGCGTCGGGCTTATTGTTTCCGCCTTCGTCCTGACCGCTATCTACGTACGACGTGCCAATGGCGAGTTTGACGACCTGAACAATGCGATTCTCAAGGAGGCTCAGCAATGATCCGGCGTCTACTGGCTCTATTGAGCATCGCGGCGTTTGCACCGGGCGCCTGGGCGGCTGAAGCCCTGACCGGTGAAGTGCAAAAACAACCTCTCAACGTCGCCGCGATCCTGATGTTTGTCGTGTTCGTGGGGGCGACCCTGTGCATTACTTACTGGGCCTCCAAGCGCAACAAGTCGGCGGCCGACTACTACGCGGCGGGCGGCAAGATCACCGGGTTCCAGAACGGTCTGGCGATCGCCGGCGACTATATGTCGGCCGCCTCGTTCCTGGGGATTTCCGCGCTGGTGTTTTCTTCAGGCTATGACGGGCTGATCTATTCGATCGGCTTCCTGGTGGGTTGGCCGATCATTCTGTTCCTGATTGCCGAGCGTCTGCGTAACCTGGGCAAGTACACCTTTGCCGACGTGGCGTCCTACCGCTTGGGGCAAACCCAGATCCGCACACTGTCGGCCTGCGGCTCGCTGGTGGTGGTGGCGTTCTACCTGATCGCCCAGATGGTCGGTGCCGGCAAGTTGATCCAGTTGCTGTTCGGTCTCGACTATCACGTCGCGGTGATCCTGGTGGGCGTGCTGATGTGCCTTTACGTGTTGTTCGGCGGCATGCTGGCGACCACCTGGGTGCAAATCATCAAGGCTGTCCTGCTGCTGTCCGGTGCTTCCTTCATGGCGCTGATGGTGATGAAACACGTCAACTTCGACTTCAGCCTGCTGTTTTCCGAAGCGATCAAGGTTCACCCTAAAGGTGAAGCGATCATGAGTCCTGGTGGCCTGGTGAAAGATCCGGTCTCGGCGTTCTCCCTCGGCCTGGCACTGATGTTCGGTACCGCTGGCCTGCCGCACATCCTGATGCGCTTCTTCACCGTGAGTGACGCAAAGGAAGCCCGCAAGAGTGTTCTGTACGCAACCGGCTTCATTGGTTACTTCTACATCCTGACCTTCATCATCGGCTTTGGCGCAATCCTGCTGGTCAGCACCAACCCGGCCTTCAAAGACGCGGCCGGCGCGTTGCTCGGTGGCAACAACATGGCGGCGGTGCACCTGGCCAACGCGGTTGGTGGCAGCATTTTCCTGGGCTTCATCTCGGCCGTAGCGTTCGCGACCATTCTGGCGGTGGTTGCCGGTCTGACCCTGGCCGGTGCGTCGGCGGTGTCCCACGACCTGTATGCCAGCGTTATCAAGAAGGGCAAGGCCAACGAGAAGGATGAGATTCGCATTTCGAAGATCACCACCGTTGCTCTGGGTGTGCTGGCCATCATTCTGGGCATTCTGTTCGAAAGCCAGAACATCGCGTTCATGGTCGGCCTGGCGTTCTCCATTGCGGCGAGCTGCAACTTCCCGGTGCTGCTGCTTTCCATGTACTGGAAAAGGCTGACCACTCGGGGTGCGATGATCGGCGGCTGGATGGGCCTGATCAGTGCCGTAGGCCTGATGATCCTCGGCCCGACCATTTGGGTGCAGATCATGCACCACGAGAAAGCCATCTTCCCGTATGAGTATCCGGCGTTGTTCTCGATGATGATTGCTTTTGTCGGGATCTGGTTCTTCTCGGTTACTGACAAGTCGACTGCGGCTGACAAAGAGCGGGCGCTGTTCTTCCCGCAGTTTGTTCGTTCGCAGACGGGGCTTGGGGCGAGTGGGGCGGTTTCGCACTAAGCGTTTGGGTTTGACTGTTTAAGTTGTGTTGAATGGAAATGCCCTGGTCGAGAGATCGGGGCATTTTTTGTTGGGCGGTAATCGACCCGAATTTCGTGGATGTACCCGATTTACTGAAGGAGCTGGCTTGCCAGCGAAGGCGGCCTATCAGCCAACATCAATGTTGGATGTACTGGCCTCATCGCGAGCAAGCTCGCTCCTACAGGTTCGGTGTCATTCGAATAATTTGTGTTCGACGCAAATACTGTGGGAGCGAGCCTGCTCGCGATGGCGGTTTGCCGGCCGATCGAAATTCTGCAGTGAACTCAATCAGCAACCAGGCCGGCCGGTAGGCCGCCTCGGGTGCTTTTGCGGTGTACGCCCCCTCGTGAGGCCGAGTGGAGGTTCTGCGCAGTTGGCAACCCGGCATGGATGCCGGGTTAGCCGCCCCCGGCCATGGATGGCCGATGGCGGCGGGCCCACGGAGCAGGACCGGAGCGAGGGCATGCCGAGCCTAGGCGAGGCACCGAATGTAAGGGGCAAAGCGCTTTGGTTACTTTCGCGCTCTTCGAAAGTGACCCGCCGTAAGGGCGGAACCAATAGCGGCCGTTACCTAAATAATGGATATGTACCCGACCAAAGCGCACAAACAAAAACGGCCTCCTGCTCTTTATATAAAAGCAGAGGCCGTTCCCGGTACAACTCAACACGCTACAGCAAGACAGCTCTTACTTGCGGTCTTCCAGCTTGGTGATGTCACGCGACTCGTAGCCGGTGTACAGCTGACGCGGACGGCCGATCTTGTACGGGCTGGAGAGCATTTCCTTCCAGTGGGAGATCCAGCCAACGGTCCGCGCCAGGGCGAAGATCACGGTGAACATGCTGGTTGGAATGCCGATCGCCTTGAGGATGATCCCCGAATAGAAGTCGACGTTCGGGTACAGCGAGCGTTCAATGAAGTACGGGTCGGTCAGGGCGATCTCTTCCAGGCGCATGGCCAGTTCGAGTTGCGGATCGTTCTGGATGCCCAGTTCCTTCAACACTTCGTCGCAGGTCTGCTTCATGACGGTGGCGCGTGGGTCGCGGTTTTTGTAAACGCGGTGACCGAAGCCCATCAGTTTGAACGGATCGTTCTTGTCCTTGGCCTTGGCAATGAACTTGTCGATGTTGGAAACATCGCCGATTTCATCGAGCATGGTCAGTACGGCTTCGTTTGCACCGCCGTGGGCAGGGCCCCACAGTGCAGCGATACCGGCGGCGATACAGGCGAACGGGTTGGCACCCGAAGAACCGGCAAGACGAACGGTAGAGGTCGAAGCGTTCTGCTCGTGGTCGGCATGGAGGATGAAGATCCGGTCCATGGCCTTGGCGAGTACCGGGCTGATCGGTTTGATCTCGCACGGGGTGTTGAACATCATGTGCAGGAAGTTTTCCGCGTACGACAGGTCGTTGCGCGGGTACATCATGGGTTGGCCCATGGAGTACTTGTAAACCATCGCTGCCAGGGTCGGCATCTTGGCAACCAGGCGGATCGCGGAGATTTCGCGATGCTGCGGGTTATTGATGTCCAGGGAGTCGTGGTAGAAGGCCGAGAGGGCGCCGACTACGCCGCACATGACAGCCATCGGGTGGGCGTCGCGACGGAAGCCGTTGAAGAAGGTCTTCAACTGCTCGTGAACCATGGTGTGGTTCTTCACGGTGCTGACGAACTGGGCCTTCTGTTCTGCGGTCGGCAGTTCGCCGTTGAGCAGCAGATAGCAGGTTTCCAGGTAGTCCGACTTTTCAGCCAGCTGTTCGATCGGGTAGCCGCGGTGCAGCAGGATGCCGTTGTCGCCGTCGATATAGGTGATCTTCGACTCGCACGAGGCGGTCGACATGAAGCCTGGGTCAAAGGTGAAACGGCCCGTGGCCGTCAGGCCCCGAACATCGATAACATCGGGACCAACGGTGCCGGTTAAAATGGGCAGCTCGACGGGGGCTGCGCCCTCGATGATCAACTGCGCTTTTTTGTCAGCCATGTGGCCTCCTATTTATGCTTGAAATCATCAGACAGACCCCCCACGCAGGGCCCGCACCACTATAGTGAGATAAATTCGAATGTCAATTTGCCTAAAGTCTTGCTCCAGAAGGCTTTAACCGGACTTTTTCCTCGAAATTGACTGCCATTTACGCCTTTTATGTCAGTTGCGCAATCAGCTGTTCGGGTTAGGTGTTTGCGTTGTCATTAGTAGCCTAACTGTCTATACTCGGCCACCGACCGCCAAGGGCTTTTGGGCCTGCTTTACTGGGGGTCGCATCCCTGGGTGGTGGTTACCTGACCAGTGCACTCCCCAACAACTTTGCCCTGATTGTTAGGGGCTCTTCAGTGTGAAAAAAAAGCCGTGAAAAGCCAACGACCTGTAAACCTAGACCTAAGGACCATCAAACTCCCCATCACCGGCGTTACGTCGTTTCTTCACCGTGTTTCCGGCATCATCCTCTTCCTGGGCCTTGGCTTCATGCTTTATGCATTGGGCAAATCCCTGGGTTCCGAGGAAGGTTTTGCCGACGTGAAGGCAACCTTGACCAGCCCGCTGGCCAAGTTCGTAGCATGGGGCCTCCTGTCCGCTCTTCTTTATCACCTGGTAGCCGGTGTGCGCCACTTGATCATGGATATGGGCATCGGTGAGACGCTGGAAGGCGGCCGCCTGGGCTCGAAAATTATCATCGCCGTTTCCGTGGTGCTGATCGTTCTGGCAGGAGTTTGGATATGGTAACCAGCGTTACGAACCTTTCGCGTTCCGGTCTTTATGACTGGATGGCGCAACGTGTGTCTGCGGTCGTTCTCGCGGCTTATTTCATCTTCCTGATCGGATACCTCGCGGTGAATCCGGGCATTGGCTATGAGCAATGGCACGGCCTGTTCGCCCACAACGGGATGCGTATCTTCAGTCTGCTGGCCCTGGTGGCCCTGGGCGCTCACGCCTGGGTCGGCATGTGGACCATCGCGACCGACTACCTGACGCCGATGGCGCTGGGCAAGTCCGCGACTGCAGTACGTTTCCTTTTCCAGGCAGTATGCGGCGTCGCGATGTTCGCTTACTTCGTCTGGGGTGTGCAGATTCTCTGGGGTATCTGATTCATGGCTAACATTCCAACGATTTCTTTCGACGCCATCATCATTGGTGGTGGCGGTGCCGGCATGCGCGCGGCGCTGCAACTGGCACAGGGCGGTCACAAGACTGCCGTGATCACCAAGGTTTTTCCGACCCGTTCGCACACTGTATCCGCTCAAGGCGGCATCACCTGCGCGATCGCGTCTGCTGACCCGAACGATGACTGGCGCTGGCACATGTACGATACCGTCAAGGGTTCCGACTACATCGGTGACCAGGACGCTATCGAATATATGTGTCAGGAAGGCCCGGCTGCCGTTTACGAGCTGGACCACATGGGCATGCCATTCTCGCGTACCGAGCAAGGCCGTATCTATCAGCGTCCGTTCGGTGGCCAGTCCAAGGACTACGGTAAAGGCGGCCAGGCTGCGCGTACTTGCGCTGCTTCCGACCGTACCGGTCACGCACTGCTGCACACCCTTTATCAGGGCAACCTGAAAGCCGGTACCGTGTTCCTGAACGAGTACTACGCTGTCGATCTGGTGAAGAACGGCCAAGGCGAGTTCGTCGGCGTGATCGCCATCTGCATCGAAACCGGCGAAACCACCTACATCCGTGCCAAGGCCACCGTACTGGCCACCGGCGGTGCAGGTCGTATCTACGCTTCGACCACCAATGCCCTGATCAACACCGGTGACGGTGTTGGTATGGCGCTGCGTGCCGGCGTGCCGGTACAAGACATTGAAATGTGGCAGTTCCACCCGACCGGTATTGCCGGCGCTGGTGTACTGGTTACAGAGGGTTGCCGTGGTGAAGGTGGCTACCTGATCAACAAGCACGGCGAGCGTTTCATGGAGCGTTATGCTCCGAACGCCAAAGACCTTGCCGGTCGTGACGTTGTTGCCCGTTCGATGGTTAAAGAGATCATTGCCGGCAACGGTTGCGGTCCGAATGGCGACCACGTAATGCTCAAGCTCGACCACCTGGGCGAGGAAGTGCTGCACAGCCGTCTGCCAGGCATCTGCGAATTGTCGAAGACTTTCGCGCACGTTGACCCGGTTGTCGCTCCGGTTCCGGTTGTTCCGACCTGCCACTATATGATGGGCGGCGTTGCCACCAACATTCATGGCCAGGCGATGACCCAGAACGCCGATGGCGTGGACGAGATCATTCCTGGTCTGTTTGCGGTAGGTGAAGTGGCTTGCGTATCGGTTCACGGTGCCAACCGTCTGGGCGGCAACTCGCTGCTCGACCTGGTGGTATTCGGCCGTGCTGCCGGCCTGCACCTGGAAAAGGCGCTGACCGACGGTATCGAATACGACGACGCCACCGACGCTGACATCCAGGCAGCCTTGTCGCGCCTGTCCGCTCTGAACGAGCGTACCGAAGGCGAAGACGTGGCTACCCTGCGTCGCGAGCTGCAAAACTGCATGCAGAACTACTTCGGTGTATTCCGTACCGGCGAATACATGCAGAAGGGTATTGCCCAGCTGGCTGATCTGCGCAAGCGCATCGCCAACGTGAAGATCAACGATAAGTCGCAGGCGTTCAACACTGCGCGTATCGAAGCGCTGGAACTGCAGAACCTGCTGGAAGTGGCCGAAGCCACCGCCATCGCTGCAGAAGTACGTAAAGAGTCCCGTGGTGCTCACGCCCGTGAAGACTTCGAAGACCGTGATGACGAAAACTGGCTGTGTCACACCCTGTACTTCCCGGGTGACAAGCGCGTGACCAAGCGTGCCGTGAACTTCTCGCCGAAGACTGTTCCGACTTTTGAACCTAAGATTCGGACTTATTAAGGGTGGCCGCCATGTTGAAAGTCAGCGTTTATCGTTACAACCCTGATCAGGACGCCGCGCCGTTCATGCAGGAATTCCAGGTCGATACCGGTGGTAAAGACCTGATGGTGCTGGACGTGCTGGCCCTGATCAAAGAGCAGGACGAGGGTTTTTCCTATCGTCGCTCTTGCCGTGAAGGTGTTTGCGGTTCCGACGGCATGAACATCAACGGCAAAAACGGCCTGGCGTGCATCACGCCGCTGTCTGCTGTCGTAAAAGGGAACAAGTTGATCGTTCGTCCTCTGCCAGGTTTGCCGGTTATCCGTGACCTGGTCGTCGATATGAGCATCTTCTACAAGCAATACGAAAAGGTTAAGCCATACCTGCAGAACGACACGCCGGCTCCGGCCATCGAGCGTCTGCAGTCCCCTGAAGAACGTGAAAAGCTCGACGGTCTGTACGAGTGCATCCTGTGCGCCTGCTGCTCGACCTCTTGCCCGTCCTTCTGGTGGAACCCGGACAAGTTCCTGGGTCCGGCTGCCCTGCTGCAAGCGTACCGCTTCCTGGCAGACAGCCGTGATACCAAGACGTCCGAGCGTCTGGCTTCGCTGGATGACCCGTTCAGCGTATTCCGCTGCCGCGGGATCATGAACTGCGTCAACGTATGTCCGAAAGGCCTGAACCCGACTAAGGCCATCGGTCACATCCGTAACATGTTGCTCTCGAGCGGCGTGTGATTCAGCTGCTGTACCCAGCTGTTGCAGATGTAGTACCGCTGTACCCGTAGATGCTACGGCGCAGGCTTCAACCGGCGCCGTAGTTTTAACCTGGGCAGCAGCTTAAAAGGCTGCGGCTCTTATTTTGAAGAAATGAGACAAGCAGGGGCATCCGGGCTGGTACCCGGACTATCAGTGTGATCCTAGTGGCTTGTTTTGGTCGCTGCATTCGGACTTCTGCAAGTTTGCTCGGTGTCGACGCCGATGGTGTTCCCCTAACCGAGGGTGACCAAGCATGCAAGAAAGCGTGATGCAGCGCATGTGGAACAGTGCCTACCTATCCGGTAGTAACGCTGCCTATGTGGAAGAGCTTTACGAGCTCTACCTGCACGACCCTAACGCTGTGCCAGAAGAGTGGCGCACCTACTTCCAGAAGTTGCCTGCTGACGGCAACTCTGCCACCGATGTTTCGCACTCCACAATTCGCGATCATTTCGTCTTGCTGGCAAAGAACCAGCGCCGCGCCCAACCGGTTTCCGCCGGCAGCGTGAGCAGTGAGCACGAAAAGAAGCAAGTTGAAGTGCTGCGATTGATCCAGGCCTACCGTATGCGTGGCCACCAGGCAGCCCAGCTTGACCCGCTGGGACTGTGGCAGCGTCCTGCACCTGCAGACCTGTCGATCAATCATTACGGCTTGACCAATGCCGATCTTGATACGACCTTCCGTGCCGGCGACCTGTTCATCGGCAAAGAGGAAGCGAGCCTACGCGAAATTCACGAAGCGTTGCAGCAGACATATTGCCGCACCATCGGCGCTGAATTCACGCACATCACCGATTCCGAGCAGCGCCAGTGGTTCCAGCAGCGTCTGGAAAGCGTGCGCGGTCGTCCGGTGTACTCCACCGACATCAAGAGCCACCTGCTCGAGCGCGTGACCGCCGGTGAAGGCCTGGAAAAATACCTGGGTACCAAATACCCGGGTACCAAGCGTTTCGGTCTGGAAGGCGGCGAAAGCCTGATTCCGATGCTCGACGAGCTGATCCAGCGTTCCGGTTCCTACGGCACCAAGGAAATCGTCATCGGCATGGCCCACCGTGGCCGTCTGAACGTACTGGTCAACACCTTCGGCAAGAACCCGCGCGAGCTGTTCGACGAGTTCGAAGGCAAGAAGAAGGTCGAGCTGGGTTCCGGTGACGTGAAATACCACCAGGGCTTCTCGTCCAACGTGATGACCTCCGGCGGTGAAGTTCACCTGGCCATGGCGTTCAACCCGTCCCACCTGGAAATCGTTTCCCCGGTGGTCGAGGGTTCGGTTCGCGCCCGTCAGGACCGTCGTAACGATCCAACCGGTGAGAAGGTTCTGCCGATCTCCATCCACGGTGACGCTGCGTTCGCAGGTCAGGGCGTGGTCATGGAAACCTTCCAGATGTCGCAGACCCGCGGTTTCAAGACCGGCGGTACCGTGCACATCGTGATCAACAACCAGGTCGGTTTCACCATCAGCAACCCGCTGGACTCGCGCTCCACCGAGTACGCGACCGACGTTGCGAAAATGATCCAGGCGCCGATCCTCCATGTGAATGGTGATGATCCGGAAGCCGTATTGTTCGTGACCCAGCTGGCCATCGACTACCGCATGCAGTTCAAGCGTGACGTGGTGATCGACCTGGTCTGCTACCGTCGTCGTGGCCACAACGAGGCTGACGAACCTAGCGGCACCCAGCCACTGATGTATCAGCAGATCACCAAGCAGCGCACCACCCGTGAGCTGTATGCCGATCGTCTGACCCAGGGCGGTGTGCTGGACGCAGAGCGTGTTCAGGCGAAAGTCGATGAATACCGCAACGCGCTGGACAACGGTCTGCACGTCGTGAAAAGCCTGGTCAAAGAGCCGAACAAAGAGTTGTTCGTGGACTGGCGTCCGTATCTGGGCCACGCCTGGACCGCGCGTCACGACACTCGTTTCGACCTCAAGACCTTGCAGGAACTGTCCGCCAAGCTGCTGGAAATCCCGGAAGGCTTCGTGGTTCAGCGCCAGGTTGCGAAGATCTACGAAGATCGTCAGAAGATGCAAGCCGGCGGCCTGCCGATCAACTGGGGTTACGCCGAAACCATGGCGTACGCGACCCTGGCGTTCGAAGGTCACCCGATCCGCATGACTGGCCAGGACATCGGCCGTGGTACGTTCTCGCACCGTCATGCCGTGTTGCACAACCAGAAAGACGCGGGTACCTACATCCCGTTGCAGAACCTGTACGACGGTCAGCCACGTTTCGACCTGTACGACTCGTTCCTGTCCGAAGAAGCGGTGCTGGCGTTCGAGTACGGTTACTCGACCACCACGCCGAATGCCCTGGTTCTCTGGGAAGCCCAGTTCGGCGACTTCGCCAACGGCGCCCAGGTCGTTATCGACCAGTTCATCACCAGTGGCGAGCACAAGTGGGGCCGTCTGTGCGGTCTGACCATGCTGCTGCCGCACGGTTATGAAGGTCAGGGTCCGGAGCACTCCTCGGCTCGTCTGGAGCGTTACCTGCAGCTGTGCGCCGAGCACAACATTCAGGTGTGCATGCCGACGACGCCGGCTCAGATCTACCATTTGCTGCGCCGCCAGGTGATTCGCCCGCTGCGCAAACCATTGGTAGTCCTGACTCCGAAGTCGCTGCTGCGCCACAAGCTGGCCATCTCGACGCTGGAAGATCTGGCCGAAGGTTCGTTCCAGACCGTTATTCCGGAAATCGATGCCCTGGACCCGAAAAAGGTCGAGCGCGTTGTTCTGTGTAGCGGCAAGGTCTACTACGACCTGCTGGAAAAACGTCGTGCCGAAGGTCGTGACGACATCGCCATCGTGCGTATCGAGCAGTTGTACCCATTCCCTGAGGACGACTTGAAAGAAGTCCTGGCGCCTTATACCAACGTCAAGCATGCCGCCTGGTGTCAGGAAGAGCCGATGAACCAGGGTGCCTGGTACTGCAGCCAACACCACATGCGTCGCAGCATCAGCATTCTCAACAAGTCTCTCGTACTCGAGTACGCGGGCCGTGAGGCTTCTGCTGCACCTGCATGCGGTTACGCATCGATGCACGCCGAACAGCAGGAACAACTGCTGCAAGACGCCTTTACTGTTTAACGCCTTCGCGCACCTGAAACCGAATTTAAGGAACCACAGACAATGGCTATCGAGATCAAAGCCCCCACTTTCCCGGAATCGGTTGCCGATGGCACCGTTGCCACCTGGCACAAAAAACCGGGCGACGCCGTCAAGCGTGACGAGTTGATCGTCGACATCGAAACCGACAAGGTCGTGCTGGAAGTCCTGGCCACCGCTGACGGCGTGCTGGGCGCGATCATCAAGAACGAAGGCGACACTGTTCTGTCCGACGAAGTACTGGGCTCCATCGGCGAAGGCAGTGGCGCCACCGCTCCAGCCGCTGCTGCTCCAGCGGCTGCCGCTGCTCCAGCTGCCGCCGAAGGCGAAGACGATCCTGTTGCTGCTCCAGCTGCCCGCAAGCTGGCTGAAGAGAACGGCATCAACATCGCTTCCGTTGCCGGCACCGGCAAAGGCGGTCGCGTGACCAAGGAAGACGTGGTTGCAGCCGTTGCTGCCAAGAAAGCCGCACCGGCTGCCGCGCCTGCCAAGGCTGCCGCACCTGCCGCTGCTGCTCCGGTGTTCGCTGCTGGCGAGCGCATCGAGAAGCGCGTACCGATGACCCGTGTACGGGCCACCGTTGCCAAGCGTCTGGTTGAAGCTCAGTCGAACATGGCGATGCTGACCACTTTCAACGAAGTCGACATGACCGAAGTCATGGCGCTGCGTTCCAAGTACAAGGATCTGTTCGAGAAGTCCCACAACGGCGTGCGCCTGGGCTTCATGTCGTTCTTCGTGAAAGCGGCCACCGAAGCGCTGAAACGCTTCCCGGCTGTCAATGCGTCGATCGACGGCGGCGACATCGTTTACCACGGCTACGCTGACGTCGGCGTTGCAGTTTCCAGCGATCGCGGCCTGGTTGTACCGGTCCTGCGTAACGCCGAACTGATGAGCCTGGCTGAAATCGAAGGCGGCATCGCCACCTTCGGCAAGAAAGCCCGCGACGGCAAACTGTCGATGGACGAAATGACCGGTGGTACTTTCACCATCACCAACGGTGGTACTTTCGGTTCGATGATGTCGACTCCGATCGTCAACCCGCCACAAGCGGCCATCCTGGGCATGCACAACATCATCCAGCGTCCTATGGCCATCAACGGTCAGGTCGTTATCCGTCCGATGATGTACCTGGCACTGTCCTACGATCACCGTTTGATCGACGGCAAAGAAGCTGTGACCTTCCTGGTTACCATCAAGAACCTGCTGGAAGACCCGGCTCGTTTGCTGCTGGATATCTGATTTCGTTGCACGGGCCGCTCAGCGATGGACGGCCCTTCTGTAATGACCAGCTTCGTCCCACGACGGTCCCCAAAAGGGGTCGTCCGGTTTGATTCGAGAAGGAATGACACATGACTCAGAAATTCGACGTGGTAGTGATTGGCGCGGGCCCTGGCGGCTACGTGGCTGCCATTAAAGCAGCGCAACTGGGCCTCTCCACTGCCTGCATCGAGAAATACACCGACAAGGAAGGCAAACTGGCCCTCGGCGGTACTTGCCTGAACGTCGGCTGCATTCCATCCAAGGCCCTGCTGGACAGCTCGTGGAAATTCCACGAAGCCCAGGACGGTTTCGCGATCCACGGTATCAATCACGCTGGCGTGACCATGGACGTGCCAGCGATGGTCGGCCGTAAAGCCAACATCGTCAAAGGCCTGACCTCCGGCGTTGCGACCCTGTTCAAAGCCAACGGTGTGACCTCGATCCAGGGTCACGGCAAGCTGCTGGCCGGCAAGAAAGTCGAAGTCACCAAGCCAGACGGCTCGGTAGAAATCATCGAAGCCGAAAACGTCATCCTGGCTCCAGGTTCGCGTCCGATCGACATTCCGCCAGCTCCGGTTGACCAGAATGTGATCGTCGACTCCACCGGCGCCCTGGAATTCCAATCCGTGCCTAAGCGTCTGGGCGTGATCGGCGCTGGCGTGATCGGTCTGGAACTGGGTTCGGTCTGGTCGCGTCTGGGTGCAGAAGTGACTGTCCTGGAAGCCCTGGACACCTTCCTGATGGCAGCGGACACCGCTGTTTCCAAGGAAGCGCTGAAAACCCTGACCAAACAGGGTCTGGACATCAAGCTGGGCGCTCGCGTAACCGGTTCCAAAGTGAACGGCGACGAAGTCGTGGTTAACTACACCGATGCCAAGGGCGAACAGAACATCACTTTCGACAAGCTGATCGTAGCCGTTGGTCGCCGTCCGGTGACCACTGATCTGCTGGCTGCCGACTGCGGCGTGACCCTGGACGAGCGCGGTTTCGTGCACGTCGACGATCACTGCGCCACCACTGTACCGGGCGTTTACGCCATCGGTGACGTGGTTCGCGGCATGATGCTGGCGCACAAGGCCTCGGAAGAGGGCATCATGGTTGTCGAGCGCATCAAGGGCCACAAGGCCCAGATGAACTATGACCTGATCCCTTCGGTTATTTATACTCACCCGGAAATCGCGTGGGTCGGTAAAACCGAGCAGGCCTTGAAAGCTGAAGGCGTTGAAGTTAACGTCGGCACCTTCCCGTTCGCAGCCTCTGGCCGTGCCATGGCTGCCAACGACACCGGTGGTTTCGTCAAGGTCATCGCAGATGCCAAGACAGACCGCGTATTGGGCGTCCACGTGATTGGCCCAAGCGCTGCAGAACTGGTTCAGCAGGGCGCGATCGGTATGGAATTCGGCACCAGCGCTGAAGACCTGGGCATGATGGTTTTCTCCCATCCGACCCTGTCTGAAGCCTTGCACGAAGCTGCTTTGGCAGTGAATGGCGGCGCCATTCACATCGCCAACCGCAAGAAGCGTTAAGACATAATAAGAAACCACGGCGGTTTGGCCCGTCGTGAGCCTTGCATGCAAGACTCACCGCGGAATATCCGCTGGACGCAGTCTTGCGTGGCTGCACCGGGTATCCGGAAAGGCCATGCAAGCAGCAGTCACAGGTGGTGCGGCACTTGAATGAGTGCAGCACCGAATGCGCAGTACCTAACGAAGACGGTAATAAGCATGAATCTTCACGAGTATCAGGGTAAGCAGCTGTTCGCTGAGTACGGCCTGCCAGTTTCCACCGGTTACGCGGTAGACACCCCGGAAGCAGCAGCAGAAGCTTGCGACAAAATCGGCGGCAGCGAGTGGGTTGTCAAAGCCCAGGTCCACGCCGGTGGTCGCGGTAAAGCGGGCGGCGTAAAGCTGGTTCGCAGCAAAGAAGACGCCAAGGCCTTCGCACAGCAGTGGCTGGGCAAGCGTCTGGTGACTTACCAGACTGACGCCAATGGTCAGCCAGTCACCAAGATCCTGGTTGAATCGTGCACTGATATCGCTAAAGAGCTGTACCTGGGCGCTGTCGTTGACCGTTCGAGCCGTCGTATCGTGTTCATGGCTTCCACCGAAGGTGGCGTGGACATCGAGAAAATCGCTCACGACACTCCAGAAAAAATTCTGAAAGCCACTATCGATCCACTGGTTGGCGCTCAGCCATTCCAGGGTCGCGAGCTGGCATTCCAGTTGGGTCTGGAAGGCAAGCAGGTTGCCCAGTTCGCCAAGATCTTCGTGGGTCTGGCCAAGCTGTTCAAGGATCACGACCTGGCTCTGCTGGAAGTGAACCCGCTGGTGATCAAGGCTGACGGCGATCTGCACTGCCTGGACGCCAAGATCAACATCGACGCCAACGCCATGTACCGTCAGCCTAAGCTGAAGACTTTCCACGATCCGTCGCAGGACGATCCGCGCGAAGCGCACGCTGCCAAGTTCGAACTGAACTACGTAGCGCTGGAAGGCAACATCGGTTGCATGGTCAACGGTGCTGGCCTGGCCATGGGTACCATGGACATCGTCAACCTGCATGGCGGCAAGCCAGCCAACTTCCTCGACGTGGGCGGTGGTGCTACCAAGGAACGCGTTACCGAAGCGTTCAAGATCATTCTGTCCGACACTAACGTCGCTGCAGTATTGGTCAACATCTTCGGCGGCATCGTTCGTTGCGACATGATTGCCGAAGGCATCATCGGTGCAGTGAAAGAAGTCGGCGTGAAAATCCCGGTTGTTGTTCGCCTTGAAGGCAACAACGCTGAGCTGGGCGCTAAAGTACTGGCAGAAAGCGGTTTGAACATCATCGCTGCTACCAGCCTGACCGACGCTGCTCAACAAGTCGTTAAAGCTGCGGAGGGCAAATAATGAGCGTCCTGATCAATAAAGACACCAAAGTTATCTGCCAGGGTATTACCGGTTCGCAAGGTAGTTTCCACACCCAGCAAGCCATCGAATACGGCACCAAGATGGTCGGTGGCGTAACTCCAGGCAAAGGCGGCACCGAGCATCTGGGCCTGCCAGTGTTCAACACCGTGAAAGACGCTGTAGCTGCCACTGGCGCCACCGCCAGCGTGATCTACGTTCCGGCTCCTTTCTGCAAGGACTCGATCCTGGAAGCTGCCTTCGGCGGCATCAAGCTGATCGTGTGCATCACCGAAGGCATTCCTACCCTGGACATGCTGGACGCTAAAGTTAAGTGCGACGAGCTGGGCGTAGTCCTGATCGGCCCTAACTGCCCAGGCGTGATCACCCCAGGCGAATGCAAGATCGGCATCATGCCAGGTCACATTCACTTGCCAGGCAAAGTCGGTATCGTTTCCCGTTCCGGCACCCTGACCTACGAAGCTGTGAAGCAGACTACTGACGCCGGTTTCGGTCAGTCGACTTGCGTCGGCATCGGTGGTGACCCGATCCCGGGTTCGAACTTCATCGACATCCTGAAGCTGTTCCAGGAAGACCCGAAGACCGAAGCGATCGTGATGATCGGTGAGATCGGCGGTTCGGCTGAAGAAGAAGCGGCTGCCTACATCAAGGCACACGTGACCAAGCCGGTTGTTTCCTACATCGCTGGTGTGACTGCTCCTCCGGGCAAGCGCATGGGCCATGCTGGCGCAATCATCTCTGGCGGCAAAGGCACTGCAGACGAGAAATTCGCTGCTCTGCAAGACGCAGGCGTTAAAACCGTGCGTTCGCTGGCAGACATCGGCAAGGCCCTGGCCGAGCTGACCGGTTGGGCTGTCAAGTAAGCCTCGTGCTTGGCTGACGCTTCACCAGGCAAAGGCCACCTTCGGGTGGCCTTTGTCGTTTCTGCAGAATCTGTAGGAGCCGGCTTGCCGGCGAATAAGGCGACGCGGTGTGTCAGGTATGGCGCTTTCGCTGGCAAGCCAGCTCCTACAAGGCGAAATTTCGTACGAAAACGCGACATGGAAATGTCGTGTATCGGATAGTTCGCCCTCAAACAGTGCGTTTATCGGCCAAATTCGTTAGTCTACGGGCCATTTTTGCGTCTGCGGCCCACAAGGCAGCAACGCGCTAAAAGGGTTGGTCTCATACGGACCGACAGCATTTCCCTCACCCATAGGGAAATCCCTCTCTAAATTCCGATTCAGTAGTGTGGTATTTCCTTAATGAAAGTGTTGAAAGGCCAGGACATCCTGGCGCTTGGTTTTATGACGTTTGCCCTGTTCGTCGGGGCTGGCAACATCATCTTCCCGCCTATCGTCGGTCTGCAGTCCGGGCCCAATGTCTGGATGGCGGCGCTGGGCTTTCTGGTCACCGCGGTCGGTCTGCCGGTGATCACCGTTGTTGCACTGGCCAAAGTCGGTGGGGCAATGGATGCATTGAGCAGCCCGATCGGTAAAGTGGCTGGCGGCCTGTTGGCGGCTGCCTGCTATCTGGCCGTAGGGCCACTGTTCGCGACGCCACGTACCGCCACGGTATCCTTCGAAGTGGGCCTGGCGCCACTGACCGGCGAGAGCCCGCTGGCGTTGTTCCTGTACAGTGCTGTGTACTTCCTGCTGGTGTTCTTCATCTCGCTGTATCCGGGCCGTTTGCTCGATACCGTGGGGCGCTTCCTCGCGCCGCTGAAGATCTTCGCCCTGGCCGTGCTGGGCATCGCAGCCTTCGCCCTGCCGGCCGGTGACATTGGCCATGCAACCCCTGAATACATGGCAGCGCCGTTTTCCCAAGGTTTCATCAATGGTTACCTGACCATGGATACCCTGGGCGCCCTGGTGTTCGGCATCGTCATCGTCAACGCCATCCGCTCCCGCGGTGTCGAGTCGCCAGCACTGATCACCCGTTACGCGATCATTGCCGGTCTGATTGCCGGTGTAGGTCTGGCACTGGTTTACGTCAGCCTGTTCCGCCTGGGTTCAGGCAGCCACGAAGTGGCCGCTGGCGCTACCAATGGCGCGGCGGTATTGCATGCTTACGTGCAGCACACCTTCGGTTCTCTGGGTAGTGGTTTCCTGGCCGTGCTGATTTCGCTCGCGTGCCTGGTGACTGCGGTCGGCCTGACCTGTGCCTGTGCCGAGTACTTCAGCCGAGTGCTGCCACTGTCCTACAAGACGCTGGTCATCATCCTTGCTGCATTCTCCCTGCTGGTGTCCAACCTGGGCCTCACCAAGCTGATTGCGTTCTCGATCCCGGTGCTCACCGCGATCTACCCGCCGTGCATCGTTCTGGTGGCGTTGAGCTTCTGCAAGGACTTCTGGCATGAGCAGGGTCGTATCCTCGGCCCGGTCATGCTGGTGTCGTTCGTCTTCGGCCTGATCGACGCCCTCAAGGGTGCAGGCCTGGCGGACTGGATGCCGACGCAAATGGCCCACCTGCCGCTGAGCGAGCAGGGCCTGGCCTGGCTGGTGCCGTCGGTGATGACACTGGTGGTCGCAGTGGTTTGCGATCGCCTGCTGGGCAAGCGCGCCGAAGCCTTGGCTTAAGTCGCTTCACGGCCCGCCACAAGCGGGTTTTGAGCAGAAACAGAAATGCCCCGTATCAATCGATACGGGGCATTTTTTATGGGATTGAGGCAGTGTCTTTTTTTCCGGGCTAACGTCGAAAGACTGCCAAACCCATTGTAGGAGCAGCCGGTCGACGCTCGATTGCTCGCGTAGGTCGTGAACTATGGCGCGTGATTTCTGGATAGGCGCGTTGCTCTCAGGTTCTTCGCGAGCAAGCTCGCTCCTACAAATACATCACAAGGACCTGCATGTCGTTCATCCACGCCAACCTGATCCACATTCTTGCCGCTTTCTGGTTCGTTATCTGCTGGGGCGGTTACACCCGCTATGCCACATGGAAGGGCCGTGATACGGCGTGCCTGGCCAGTGTTTTGCACCTTTATCGCGAAGACTGGATGCGTCGCATGCTGTTGCGCGACAACCGCATCGCCGATGCCAGCGTGATTGGCAACCTGGAGCGCAACGCTTCGTTCTTCGCCTCGAGTACGTTGATTATCCTGGCCGGTATTCTCACGGTGTTGGGGGCTTCGGAGCGGGCGGTATCGTTGCTGGCGGATATCCCGATGGTGCAGCAGGCTTCCCAGGGCATGTCGGAAATCAAGTTGCTGTGCCTGGCGCTGGTGTTTGTCTATGGGTTCTTCACGTTCAGCTGGTGCATGCGCCAGTACAACTTTGCAGCGATACTGGTGGGGTCGGCGCCGATGGTCGGTGAACGCCATGTGTCCGAACAGGAGCGCAAGGCCTTTGCAGCCCGTGCAGCCCGAGTCATCTCCATGGCCGCCAACCAGTTCAACTTTGGCCTGCGCTCTTATTACTTCGGCATGACCATGCTGGCCTGGTTCGTTAGTCCATGGCTGTTCATGTTGATGAGTGCCGGTGTGGTCTTCGTATTGTATCGCCGCGAGTTTCACTCCGACGTTCTCGATGTGATGGTCTATACCCCTACAGAGGCGCCATCGTCCGAGGTGAATAAAGAAGCTGCCTGATCGGGCGTCCGCGCTGGCTATCCAGCGTGTTACTGGAGGGATCTGGCTTGGCAGCGCAGTCTGGTTTAGCTGGTGGGATTAATCTGTTTTTTGTTGTTGATGATTAGTCCGACTTTTCGCACGATCTTTCTCTAATCGCTTTTTTGAAGACAAAAGAAAACCCGCACTTGGCGGGTTTTCTTTCATCACACAAAAATACGGATTAGTACTTAGGTGCTTGCGGAGCAGCTGGAGCGGCTGGAGCAGCCTCTTTTGGCGCTTCTGCGTTCGGTTCAGCCTGATCTTTGGCGGCTTCGGCGTTTTCTTTCGCCGCCTCGTTCACTTTATCCTGAGCTTCGTTCATTTTTTGCTGGGCTTGCTCAGCATGTTGGTTAGCATCTTGAGCTTTGTCCTCGGATTTTTTATCGCAGGCAGCGAGACCGAGGGAAGCGGTCAACATCAAGGCAATAGCTAAAGTCTTACGCATGGGGTGTTTCTCCTGATGAAAAGCATCTACTGGCCTTAAGAACCCAAGTATCAGCGTTAAGTTCCTTAATTCTTTCAGATATATAAGTTTGTTCTAATGCGGAACTTTTATCCGGACCTCCACTGCACTGTACGGATTTAAACAGGGGCTTTTATCAAATGGCTGAAAATCCCGTTTTTGAGCGTGCGACGCGCTTTCTGTCGGCGCTGCGACATTGTCAGGTACTTGGATTAAGCGTTCATAGCGCCAGCAGCGAAGGGCTGACGATTGTGCTGCCGTACAGCCCGCAGATCGTCGGCAATCCCGAAACCGGCGTGATTCACGGTGGGGCGCTGACCTCGCTGATGGACACGGCCTGTGGCATGGCGACGCTCTGCGTACTCCCGGAGTTCGAGGTCTGCCCGACCCTCGACCTGCGCATTGACTACATGCACGCAGCTGAGCCACATAAGGATGTCTACGGCCTTGCCCAATGCTATCGGGTCACCACCGACGTGATTTTTGCCCGTGGCTTCGCCTATCAGGACGACCCCGGGCAACCCATTGCCCATGTGGTGGGCACTTTCATGCGCATGGGCAAGGGCATCAAGGGTACCAAGGGCTTTGGTGGCGTGGTTGCCGGCGGTGCGCAATGAGTGAATCTCTGCAGGACCCATTGCACAAGGCCCACGAGCAGGGCGATTACGCCTCGCTGCTGGATTTGATTCCCTATGCCCGGCTGATCGGCGTCGAATGTTCACGGGTGGGAGATGAGTTGCTGTTCAAGCTGCCAGCGAACAAGGACAACATTGGCAACCCGTTGTTGCCGGCGATTCATGGCGGTGTGATCGCCGGATTCATGGAGTTGACCGCGGCGCTGCACCTGGTGGCGTTTACCGGAACGCCCGGGGTGCCGAAGATCATCGACTTCTCCCTGGATTACCTGCGCGCCGGGCAGTTTCGCGATACCTGGGCTCGATGCCAGGTTTGCCGTCAGGGCCGCCGGGTCGCCAACGTGGCGATTACCGCCTGGCAAAGCACTGAGGCCGAACCCATTGCCACGGCCCGCGCACATTTCAAACTCGAAGAGCCCTTGAAATCCTGAACGGAGCCCCAAACTCTGAGGACAACCCGCCGTCGACCCTCAGGTCGCGGCTTAAGCCATCTGATTGGAGTTTGATGACCATGAGTGTGGAAACTCAAAAGGAAACCCTGGGCTTCCAGACCGAGGTGAAGCAACTGCTGCATCTCATGATCCATTCGCTGTATTCCAACAAGGAAATTTTCCTTCGCGAATTGATCTCGAACGCCTCTGACGCAGTCGACAAATTACGTTTCGAAGCCCTGGCCAAGCCAGAGCTGCTGGAAGGTGGCGCTGAACTGAAAATCCGCGTGAGCTTCGACAAGGACGCTAAAACCGTCACCCTCGAAGACAACGGTATCGGCATGAGCCGTGAAGACGCGATCACCCACCTGGGCACCATCGCCAAGTCCGGCACCGCCGATTTCATGAAGCACCTGACCGGCGACCAGAAGAAAGACTCGCACCTGATCGGCCAGTTCGGTGTCGGTTTCTACTCCGCATTCATCGTCGCCGACAAAGTCGATGTGTTCAGCCGTCGTGCCGGCAGCGCTGCCAGCGAAGGGGTGCACTGGTCGTCCAAGGGCGAAGGCGATTTCGAAGTTGCAACCATCGACAAGGCCGAGCGCGGCACTCGCATTGTCCTGCACCTGAAATCCGGTGAAGACGAGTTCGCCGATGGCTGGCGCTTGCGCAACATCATCAAGAAGTACTCCGACCACATCGCCTTGCCGATCGAGCTGCCGAAAGAAGTGGCCGCTGCCGAAGGTGAAGAGAAGCCGGCCGTTGAGTGGGAAACCGTCAACCGCGCCAGTGCCCTGTGGACCCGTCCGCGTACCGAGATCAAGGACGAGGAGTATCAGGAGTTCTACAAGCACATCGCTCACGATTTTGAAAACCCGCTGAGCTGGAGCCACAACAAGGTCGAAGGCAAGCTGGAATACAGCTCGCTGCTGTACGTGCCGAGCCGCGCTCCGTTCGATCTGTACCAGCGTGAAGCACCGAAAGGCCTGAAGCTGTACGTGCAGCGTGTGTTCGTCATGGATCAGGCTGAGTCCTTCCTGCCGCTGTACCTACGCTTCATCAAAGGCGTGGTCGACTCCAACGACCTGTCGCTGAACGTGTCGCGGGAAATCCTGCAGAAAGACCCGATCATCGATTCCATGAAGTCGGCGTTGACCAAGCGCGTTCTGGACATGCTGGAAAAACTGGCGAAAAACGAGCCTGAGAAATACAAAGGCTTCTGGAAAGACTTCGGTCAGGTCATGAAAGAAGGCCCGGCAGAAGATTTCGCCAACAAGGAGAAAATCGCCGGCCTGCTGCGTTTCGCATCGACCCATGGCGACGATGGCGAGCAGGTTGTTGGCCTGGCCGAGTACCTGGCGCGCGCCAAGGAAGGCCAGGACAAGATCTACTACCTTACCGGCGAAACCTACGCGCAGGTCAAGAACAGCCCGCACCTGGAAGTCTTCCGCAAGAAAGGCATCGAAGTGTTGCTATTGACCGATCGCATCGACGAGTGGCTGATGAGCTACCTCAGCGACTTCGACGGCAAGAGCTTCGTCGATGTGGCGCGCGGTGACCTGGATCTGGGCAACCTGGACTCGGAAGAGGACAAGAAGGCTGCGCAAGAAGTCGCCAAGGCCAAAGAGGGTCTGGTCGAGCGTCTGAAGACCGCCCTGGGCGAATCCGTTGCGCAAGTTCGGGTGTCCCATCGCCTGACCGACTCCCCGGCGATCCTGGCCATCGGCGAGCAGGACCTGGGCTTGCAGATGCGCCAGATTCTGGAAGCCAGCGGCCAGAAGGTTCCGGATTCGAAGCCGATCTTCGAATTCAACCCGGCTCACCCGCTGATCGAGAAGCTCGACAACGAGCAGAGTGACGAGCGCTTCGGCGACCTGTCGCATATCCTCTTCGATCAGGCGGCGCTGGCGGCCGGTGACAGCTTGAAAGACCCGGCGGCCTATGTGCGCCGTCTGAACAAGCTGTTGGTTGAGCTGTCAGCTTAACCAGGTAGCAGAAAACCCGCTTCGGCGGGTTTTCTCATTCTGGTGTTCAAAAATCAGGAGTCAGAAATGAGCCAAATCACTGTACGTTCCGTTGCTTATCAGATTGACGGCCAGGCTTACGAAAGCCGTCTGGCCTTCGATGCCGACCAGAAAGGCCCGCGCCCGGGTTTGTTGATGGCGCCGAACTGGATGGGCGTCGGCGCCGGTGCGGAGGAGATCGCCAGGTCGGTGGCGTCCAAGGGCTATGCGGTGTTGATCGCAGACCTTTACGGTCAATCGGTTCGTCCGACAAACAATGACGAGGCAGGCGCGGCCATGATGCCGTTGAAGAATGACCGGGCGTTGTTGCGCAAGCGCATGCAGGTGGCGTTCGAACAGCTGCAAAGTCAGGGTGAAGTGGCTGTCGATACTTCGAAACTGGCCACTTTCGGTTTCTGCTTCGGCGGTTGCTGCGCCCTGGAGTTTGCTCGTACCGGCGCGCCGGTGAAAGCTGCGGTATCGTTCCACGGCACGCTGGACACGCCGAACCCGGCCGATGCGAAAAACATCAAGGGCAAGGTCCTGGTGCTGCACGGTGCCTCTGATCCACTGGTGCCGAAGGAGCAGTTGCCGGCGTTCGAAGATGAAATGAACGCCGCCGGGGTGGACTGGCAGTTGCTGAGCTACGGCGGTGCGGTGCACTCGTTCACCGACCCGCACGCCAATGTGCCGGGCATGATGATGTATGACGCGAAGGTCGCTACGCGCGCGTTCACGTCGATGCATAACTTGCTGGATGAAGTGTTCAAGGGTTGATTGCGGTTTTCAATTAACGCTTGGCCGGTGTAAGTGCCGGCCTCATCGTCGGAGCGCCGCCCGGAGCAAGCTCGCTCCCACAGTAGACCGAGTCGACCGCAAGAATTGCGTACGACACCATTCCCCTGTGGGAGCGAGCTTGCTCGCGATGGCAATTGAATGAACGACGCTAAGCCGAAGGCAGTTCGATCCGCTCAACTTCCCCCGGCACCGTCGGCCAGTCCCCGGCTGCCCAGCGCCGGCGTGCTTCATCAATCGCCGCCGGATCGCTCGCGACAAAATTCCAGTTGATCCGCCGTGGCCCGTCCAGCGGAGCACCGCCGAACAACACGGCGTGACTGTCGCTTTCAGCAAACAGGGTCATCTCTTCCCCGGCAGGCAGTACCACCAGCGAATGCGGCTCCAGCGGCTCGCCATCCAGCTGCACCTCGCCGCTCAGTACATACAGCGCACGTTCTTCATGCTCGGTGGGGACCAGCAATGTCGTCGCCGTTTGCAGGTGCAGTTCCGCGTACAGCGTAGGAGAAAGCACCGGCACTGGTGATTCCAGGCAAAAACCCGACCCGGCAATCATGCGGATCTTCACCCCCAGGTTTTCGCTGACCGGCAAAGTCGACGCCGGATGGTGACTGTAATGCCCAGGACCTTGCTCTTTGTCCTTGGGTGAAGCCAGCCAGATCTGTAAGCCGTGCATCGTGAAGCCGCTTTTTTTCAGCGCCTCGGGCGTGCGTTCGACGTGGGCGATGGCGCTGCCGGCCGTCATCCAGCTGACATCGCCAGTCCCGACCACTTGATCGGATCCGAGGCTGTCCTTGTGCTGGATTTGCCCCTGGAACAAGTAGGTGAGGGTGGACAGGCCGATGTGCGGATGCTGGCGGATGTTCATGCCTTTGCCCGGTGGGTAACGGGTTTCCAGCATGTGGTCGAAAAACACGAATGGCCCCACGCTACGGCACTTGGCTGATGGCAGCGGGCGCAGAATCGGCTGGCCTTCGACATCTTCGGTGCGGGGGCGGATCACGAGCGGAGTGTTCATGGTGCGTTCCAGGCTGAGCGGGTGATGCGTTCGAGCATAACCCGCTTGCGCAGCCCTTGCCGCTATTGGCTGAACGCGCCTTCGGACAAATGCGTTTCGATGCTCACTTCAGAGGTGGTAATCAGCTTGTGGATCGGGCAGCGATCGGCCACGCGGTGCAGTTCGTCGCGCTGGGCGTCGGTGAGTACGCCCTTGAGGGTCAGTTTGACGTGCAGCACGTATTGGCCTTTCTGTTCCAGGCTGTTGTCGCGCTTGACCTCCACGCCGACACCGGTCAACGGGATGTCCTTTTTCCTGGCATACAGCTTCAGGGTCAGGGCCTTGCAGGCGCCTAGTGCGGCATCGAAATAATCGTGCGGTTCCGGTGCCGAGCCATCACCGCCGGCCGTGACGGGCACGTCGGCGAAGAGTTCGTGGTCATCGATTTGTACGCTGTGGCGAAAACCTTCGGCAGAAACGGTGTTGACAGTAACGGTCATGGGGAACCTCGCAGGCGACAGGAAACTCATTCGATCAAAAAAGACCTTGAAGGTATAGAGCCATTGCGCTTATCGGGTGTTCCAATTTTCGAACCCAAAAAAAGCCCCGCAATGGCGGGGCTTCATGGTATCGATCCGGATCAGCTGCCTTTGACAGTCTTGCCGTTGACCTTGCCGTCCAGGAGCATGATGTTGTACTCCTTGCCGTCGGTTTCCACCTGTTGCAGGCGCACCAGCAGGTAATCCCAGTCCTTGGCGAACCACATTACGGTGATGCGTTTGTTTTGCGTCGGGTCGCGTACACGTTCAACCTTGATCGCGTCGATCTTGCCGGCCTTGGTGTCAACCTTTTCCGGGCCCAGCACGCGGAAGTCATAGGTATCGACTTCATCGCCGTCGACTACCTGATAGCTCATGCTTTTTTTGCCAGCAGCGACATCGTGCTGCAAGGCCAGTTGATAGCTGGATTTGTCGAGCATGCCACGGTTCAGCGGAACCTTGACCGGATCACCGCGATCGGAGCCAGTGACCATTTTGGTGGTCCAGTCGAAGTCCAGGTCAGCCTTTTTGGCCTTGCCCAGGCCGCCGCGTTCGAAGTGATAGGACTTAGGCAGCAGGGTGTCCTTGTCGACGGTCAGGGTGCTTTCTTCGGTCAGGCTGGCGATCATCATCGAAGCCTTGAAGCTGAGCTTCCAGACACCATCGGCTTCCTGGGTCAGGTTGCGCTCGGCAGTGCCACTCATGGGCAGCTGTTTCCAGTCGGCGGTGTAGCTGGCGGAGAAGGGTTGAAGGTCCGCCGCCTGGGCGAAGGGCAAGGTGAGCAGAGCGCAAGCAAAGAGCAGGGCGCGACGCATAGAATCTCCTAGTTTCGAATCAAGTGGCCGCTGGCCGCGAGTAACTGTCCATCCAGTAAAGCACCTTGCTCGTCGAGGGCCAGACGACCTTCGGCAAACCAGCGTACGGCCATCGGGTAGATCAGGTGTTCCTGAACGTGGACTCGCTGCGCCAGACTCTGCGGCGAATCCTGTAACTCTACCGGTATTACAGCCTGTACGACCAGTGGTCCGCCATCGAGTTCCTCGGTGACGAAGTGCACGGAGCAGCCGTGCTCGGTGTCGCCGGCCTCCAATGCACGCTGATGAGTGTGTAACCCTTTGTATTTGGGTAGCAGCGAAGGATGGATATTGAGCAGGCGACCCTGATAGTGGCGTACGAAGCCAGCGCTGAGAATGCGCATGAATCCGGCCAGTACCACAAGTTCGGGGTTGAAGGCGTCGATCAGTTCGATCAGCGCGGCGTCGAAGGCCTCGCGACCTTCGAAAGCCTTGTGATCCAGGGTGCGGGTATCGATACCCGCGTCCCTGGCGCGTTGCAGGCCGTAGGCGTCGGCGCGGTTGGAAATCACCGCAGCGATGCGAACCGGGCTGTCGCCGGTCCGCGTGCTATCGATCAAGGCCTGCAAGTTACTGCCGGTGCCGGACAACAGCACCACCACATCACAGGTTTTAGGCATCAGTGCGCCTTAAGGTTCTTCAGTTCGACCTGAGCCGCGCCTTCGGCAGCGGTGGCGATCTGACCGATGACCCAAGGCTGCTCGCCGGCTTCGCGCAGCACGTTCAGCGCGGTTTCAACGTGCTCCTGGCCAACGCAGATAACCATGCCCACGCCGCAGTTCAGCACGCGGTGCATTTCGTTCTCGTCAACGTTGCCTTTCTCTTGCAGCCAGTCGAACACGGCAGGACGGGTCCAGCTCGCTACGTCAACCACGGCTTGCGCGCCTTTTGGCAGAACGCGCGGAATGTTGTCCAGCAGGCCGCCACCGGTGATGTGGGCCATGGCTTTGACAGCGCCGGTTTCCTTGATCAGCTTGAGCAGCGGCTTCACGTAGATACGGGTCGGGGCCATCAGCAGGTCGGTCAGCGGCTTGCCGTCGAGCTGGGTGTTTTCGATGTCGGCGCCGGACACTTCGATGATCTTGCGGATCAGCGAGTAGCCGTTGGAGTGCGGGCCGGAGGACGGCAGGGCGAGCAGGGCATCGCCAGCAGCAACCTTGGAGCCGTCGATGATTTCGGACTTTTCCACGACGCCGACGCAGAAACCGGCCAGGTCGTAGTCTTCGCCTTCGTACATGCCCGGCATCTCAGCGGTTTCGCCGCCGACCAGGGAGCAACCCGACAGTTCGCAGCCAGCGCCGATACCGGTCACAACCTGGGCGGCGGTGTCGACGTTCAGTTTGCCAGTGGCGTAGTAGTCGAGGAAGAACAGCGGCTCGGCGCCGCACACCACCAGGTCGTTGACGCACATGGCGACCAGGTCGATGCCGATGCTGTCGTGCTTGTTCAGGTTCAGTGCCAGGCGCAGCTTGGTGCCAACGCCGTCAGTGCCGGAAACCAGCACAGGCTGCTTGTAGCCGGCCGGGATTTCGCAGAGGGCGCCGAAACCGCCCAGGCCGCCCATGACTTCCGGGCGCGCAGTGCGCTTGGCGACGCTCTTGATGCGTTCGACCAATGCTTCGCCGGCGTCGATGTCTACACCGGCGTCTTTGTAGCTCAGGGAGGGTTGCTTGCTCATGATCCAGGCCTTTAGGGGGGGATTTCTGGGTAACGACCGAGTTCATCGGGAACGCCGAAACTGCGTAGGCGAGAGCCATGCGCGCTATTCGGACACTACCCGGCTGTTGCCGGTCTGCGAAGGCGCGCGATTTTATCAGGCTTGAGCCGCAGCGGCCATCCTCAGGCCGACAGCAGGGCCATATCCGTTCAAAAAAAACCGTTGATGCGCGGTGTCGGTGGCATCCTGCATGGCTGTATAAGGTGTCGTGATTAACCGTCTATCGTTATGACAGTGCGAAAACTTACCCGGAACGTGTGAATGTTTTGCGTCGGGCAATGGTCACAGCCTTGCTCGATCGCTTTCATGCGGTCTGTTCCAGCCGCTCTTGTCGTCAGGATTCTTCCATGCGTTTTTGTAAATTCTTGCTTGTGAGTTGTTTGTCAGTGGTCAGTCTGGCCAGTCATGCCGAAACCGTCAAAGGCCTTTACCAGGTACGCGAGCCGGTGAATGGCCAATCGCCCGAGGAGCGCGACCAGGCGACTCAGCGAGCGTTGGACACATTGGTATTGCGCCTGACCGGCGACCCCAAGGCCGCTCAAAGTCCGGGGCTGGCAGCGATTCGCAAAGACCCGCAACAGATCATCAGCCAGTACGGCTTCGATGCCGGGCCGCCGGAAGTCCTGAAAGTCGATTTCGATCCGGGCACCACCGAGCAAGCCTTGCGCCGCGCCGGCCTGGCGATGTGGGGGGCCAATCGGCCGTCGATCCTCGGCTGGTGGTTGAATGACTCCACCGAGGGTTCAAGTCTGGTGGGCGACGGTCAGGCCAGCGCAGCGCCGTTGCGTCGGGCCGCTCAACACCGTGGTTTGCCATTGCGCTTGCCATTGGCGGATTTGAATGAACAGATCGTCGCGACCGCGCCGAATCTGGAGGGCGCAGATCCGGCGCCTTTGCTTGCGGCATCGGAACGCTACAGCGCCGACGCCCTGCTCGCGGTACACGCCAAGGAGGAGGGCGGGCAGTGGCAAGCCAAGTGGCAATTGTGGCTGGGGGATAAAAAAGAGGCAGGCAGCGTGCAGGGCGCCGATCAGGCCGCCGTGGCCGATGCGGTGATGCTGGCGGTCAACGAGCGCCTGGCGCCGCGGTTTGTTGCCAAGGCCGGGGCTTCGAGTGAGCAATTGCTGGAGGTGCAAGGCATGAATCTTGAGCACTACGCGTCCCTTGGGCGCTTGCTGGAGCCATTTGGCGGGCGTGTGCAAAGTGTCGACGGCGATCGGATTGTCTATAGGGTCAATGGCAGCGCCGATCAACTGCGTGCACAACTGTCGCTGGCAAGGCTGCAGGAAACGCCGGCGGGTCAGGCGCCGGCCCCGGCGGTGCCGGTTCAACCTGCCGCCGGGGGTGCGGTGCCTGCCCCAGCGCCAGCCCCGACACCGCAGCTGCGTTTTCGCTGGTAGTTTTTCTTTCTTTATATAGAAACAATGGAGTGGTTCATGGCCGATACGCGGCGTTGGTTCTGGCTCGGTGGGGTGGTCCTGCTGTGTGCGTTTGTCTGGTTGTTGCATCCGATCCTGACGCCGTTCCTGGTGGCGCTGCTGTTGGCCTACCTGTTCGACCCGCTGGTGGATCGGCTGGAGAAGGCAGGCCTGTCTCGAACCTTGGGTGTCGTGGCCGTGTTTACCCTGTTTACATTGATCTTCACCGCGCTGCTGTTGGTCTTGGTGCCGTTGCTCGCCAGGCAGTTGTTTCGTTTGTATGAGTTGGCCCCGCAGATGCTCGACTGGCTGCAGCACACGGCGTTGCCCTGGGTGCAATCGAAATTCGGCCTGTCGGAAGGTTTCTGGAAGTTCGACAGGCTGAAGGCCGCCATCAGCGAGCATATGAGTCAGACCACCGATATTGTCGGTGTCGTGTTGAGCCATGCCACCGCCTCGGGGCTGGCGTTGATTGGCTGGTTGGCGAATCTGGTGCTGATCCCTGTGGTGAGCTTCTATCTGTTGCGCGATTGGGACTTGATGATGTCCAGGATCCGCAGCCTGCTGCCCCGTGATCGTGAAGCGCGCGCGGTAGCCCTGGCGGGTGAATGCCACGAAGTGCTCGGAGCCTTCGTTCGCGGACAGTTGCTGGTGATGGTGGCCTTGGGTGTGATCTACGCAGCGGGCCTGATGCTGGTCGGGCTGGAACTGGGTTTGTTGATTGGCCTGATTGCCGGTCTGGCGGCGATCGTGCCGTACATGGGTTTTATCATCGGCATTGGCGCGGCGCTGCTTGCGGGGTTGTTCCAGTTCGGTGGTGATCTTTACCCGATGCTCGGTATTGTCGCGGTGTTCATGGTCGGCCAGGCGCTGGAGGGTATGGTGCTGACGCCGTTGCTGGTGGGTGACCGGATTGGCCTGCACCCGGTGGCGGTGATTTTCTCGATTCTGGCCGGTGGGGAGCTGTTTGGCTTTACCGGTGTACTACTGGCATTGCCGGTCGCGGCGGTGATCATGGTGCTGGTGCGTCATGTACGTGATTTATATAAGGATTCTGAAATCTACGGGAGTATCGACGAGCCGGAGCGGTAAGGGGTGTCGATGGGTGATGGCGAGTTGACCCGGTTCATGGCGGGTCAGCCTGCTTGCATCGCGCGACTGTCACATGCACCGCCAAAGAAACTGTCATAAAACCAGTGCATTAACGCAAACCTTTGATTTTGCTTGTGGTCTGTCGCATTGTGCGGCCCGGCTCACGGGTATAAACTTCGCAAACTTTACACAGAGGCCACTAACGGTTCCTTTGGAACTGTTCAGTCAGGATGAAACCGATTCAGCTGCCCCTAGGTGTGCGTCTGCGTGACGACGCCACCTTTATCAATTACTACCCAGGCGCCAATGCCGCTGCACTCGGCTATGTCGAGCGGCTGTGCGAAGCCGACGCCGGCTGGACCGAGAGCCTGATATACCTTTGGGGCAAGGATGGGGTAGGGCGTACGCATCTGTTGCAGGCCGCCTGCCTGCGCTTCGAGCAATTGGGGGAGCCTGCGGTCTATCTGCCGCTGGCCGAGCTGCTCGATCGCGGTATTGAAATTCTCGACAACCTTGAACAGTACGAACTGGTCTGTCTCGATGACCTGCAGGCGGTTGCCGGCAAGGCGGACTGGGAAGAGGCGCTGTTCCATCTGTTCAATCGCTTGCGCGACAGCGGCCGACGCTTGCTGATTGCCGCGTCGACATCCCCCCGTGAGTTGCCGGTGAAGCTGGCGGATCTCAAGTCGCGCCTGACCCTGGCCCTGATCTTCCAGATGCGACCGCTTTCCGATGAGGACAAACTGCGCGCCCTGCAATTGCGCGCATCCCGTCGTGGCCTGCACCTGACCGACGAAGTCGGGCATTTCATTTTGACTCGCGGTACCCGCAGCATGAGTGCGCTGTTCGAGCTGCTCGAGCGTCTCGATCAGGCCTCCCTCCAGGCTCAGCGCAAGCTGACAATCCCCTTCTTGAAAGAAACCCTCGGCTGGTAAACCCGCTGAATCCGGGGCTTCTAGCCTGTTCGGCGAATTTCAGGCGCCAGAAATCCCGCTTTCCTGCCCGGTTGCAGGCTGCGCGTATGTTTAAAATGGGCTTAAGCGCTTAGATGTAAACGAGAAACGGATAAGTCACAAAAAGATCGATTGAATTTGCAAATCAGGATGATAGAGGGCATAGTCTCGGCTTCTTTACAACTATCAGCCACGGTCGTGCCCATGCTAAACCGCTTCGCACCCCTCGTGCCTCTCGCACTCGTTACCCTGTTGTTCGGTTGCGCTGCCCACACTCCGGTGTCCCAGCAAGAGCAACAACAGCAGGTCAAGAATTCTGCAACTGCCCAGTCTTCCGCTCTTTATCAGGAAGAGCTTGCAACCGAAAAAGAACTGGCCGACTTCGCTGGCGGCAAGTCCTACCAGCTTCCGGTCCTGGCCGACAGCATCCTCGAACGTGGCATGTCCCTGATCGGTACCCGTTACCGTTTCGGCGGTACTTCTGAAGCCGGCTTCGATTGCAGCGGTTTCATCGGTTACCTGTTTCGCGAAGAGGCGGGCATGAACCTGCCACGCTCCACCCGCGAAATGATCAACGTGGACGCTCCGCTGGTCTCGCGCAGCAAGCTTGAGCCGGGCGACCTGCTGTTCTTCGCAACCAATGGCCGTCGTGGCCGTGTCAGTCACGCCGGGATCTACCTGGGTGACAACCAGTTCATCCACTCCAGCAGCCGCCGCAGCGGTGGGGTGCGCATCGATAGTCTGGGCGACAGTTACTGGAACAAGACCTTCATCGAAGCCAAGCGCGCCCTGGCGATGGCACCTAACGCGTCGCCAATCGTCACTGCACGTAAATAAACGGACAGTTTGTAGGGCGAACTTAAAGTCTTACTTGAAGTTTGTCGTATACCCGCTAGAATCTTGATCTACAAATGATGGCAAACCGCCTGCGTCCAACGCAGGCGGTTTTCTTTTCTGCGCTCCCCGCAGAAAAAGCCGCAGCCAGATCAGGATGCTCTGCTTATGACGATGTCGGCCCGCCTCGCAATCATGTGCTTCGCAGCGCTGCTCAGTGCCTGCGCCAGCCGCACACCGCCACCCGCGCAGGTGGTTCGCGCTCCCGTCGTATTCGGATCCTCAGAAGCTTTTTCGCCCGAGGCACAAGACGTGCTGTTTCGCGCGCTTGGCCTGGTGGGCACGCCTTATCGTTGGGGTGGTAATACGCCGGATTCCGGATTTGATTGCAGCGGCCTGATCGGTTATGTGTACCGCGATGTCGCCGGTATTTCCCTGCCGCGCACCACTCGTGAAATGATCTCCATGCAAGCGGCGAATGTGGGCAAGGAAGGTCTGCAAACCGGTGACCTGATTTTCTTCGCCACCAATGGCGGTTCCCAGGTCAGCCATGCCGGCATCTACGTGGGAGAAGGGCGCTTCGTCCACGCGCCGGCCACCGGCGGCACCGTGAAGCTCGACAGCTTGTCCAAGGCTTATTGGCAAAAGGCTTATCTGAGCGCCAAGCGTGTTCTGCAGCCTGAACATCTGGCGCGCAACCCGTAACGTCCGGAGGCGGTGGTCATGACTGCTCGCACGCTTAATCTCGACGACGCCCTGTACCAATACCTGCTCGATGTCTCCCTGCGCGAAACGCCACTGCTCAAGCGCTTGCGCGATGAGACCCAGGCGCTGCCGATGGCACGTTGGCAGGTGGCGCCGGAGCAGGGGCAGTTTCTCGCTTTGCTGGTGAAACTGACGGGGGCCAGGCGCTTGCTCGAAGTCGGCACTTTCACCGGTTACAGCGCCCTGTGCATGGCGTCGGCATTACCGGCTGACGGCTTGCTGATTTGCTGTGATATCCCCGGCGACTACAACGCCATCGCACGACGGTACTGGCAGGAGGCGGGGCTTGCCGGACGGATTGACCTGCGCCTGGCCCCGGCGCTGGAAACCCTCGCAGAGCTTGAGCGACAAGGGCAGGGCGGGCAGTACGACCTGGTGTTCATCGATGCCGACAAGGCCAACTACCCGAATTATCTGGAACACGCACTGGGATTGCTGCGGGTCGGCGGGCTGGCGGTGTTCGATAACACCCTGTGGAGCGGGCGCGTGCTGGAGACCAGTCCCGAGAGCGCGGACACCCGGGCGATCCAGGTGCTCAACCGGGCGTTGAAAAACGATATGCGGGTAGATCTTTCGTTGTTGCCGATCGGGGATGGGTTGACGCTCTGCCGCAAGCGCTGAGTGTTGAATCCTGTAGGAGCGAGCCCCCTCGCCACAGGCTCGCTCCCACCAAGTCCGGTTCAACGCCTCAGCCGCGAGCTTCCTTGAACAGCACTGCAATGCCGGGGTGATAGTTGCCGGCTTCGTTGCGCAATTTGCGATAGGCGTATGGGAAATACCAGGCGACCGCGCAGGTGTGTTCCTTTTGCAGGTCGTCGACCATGTCCTGGAGTTCTTCCGGCGTGGCGCCTTGCTGGGCTTTTTGCGGGGCGACGAACAGGCAGCCGAGTTTCAGGTCGCTGGCGTGGCTCACGCGCTTGGCATCGCTGGCGATGTCGAGCAGGGCCTGGCTCAGGTTGAGGCTGTTGACCCGTGGCCAGCGCTGGGTGGTCTGAATGTAGGCGCGGGTTTCGGGCGAGGCGAGGAACAGGTCGGCGCGGCTGTTGCGCTCGCCTTCTTCGGTCTGTTTGCGGGTTGGTGTCTGTTGCAGCGTGACCATCTCGGCCATCCAGGCGGCGGCAGACAGCAGTCCGAGATTGGCTTTTTCGTCGTGCCAGTACGGCGTGTCGCCATCACCGCGGACGGCGTTGTAACGGTCGATGCATTCGAACCAGCGCTCGAGCACCGGGCGCAGGAATTCCAGCTTTGGATTGCTGATGATCATGCCTTGCATGGGCTCACCCTTATTGTTGTGTTGATAAGTTGTGGCTCTTTGATATCACTGCTGGGATCGTGGCACAAGATTGACGTCAGTTTATTGATTGATGACAGTCAATCGGTCGATCGCCTCCCGGCTTTAATTGACGCTCCACCCCCAACCCTCTAACCTTCGCCGCTTGTTTCAGGTGCTCTGTGGCTTGGGTCGACAGAGTGAAACAGGGAAGCCGGTGAGTGAGTCCTTCTGTTGGTCGAAGGTCCGCAATTCCGGCGCTGCCCCCGCAACGGTAAATGAGTGAAAACTGTGTGTGATGCCACTGTGTCGATTTGATACGGGAAGGCGCACAGTCTGGCCCCGCGGCCACTCATGAGCCCGGAGACCGGCCTGATTCATCCAGCGGCATCACGGTGGGCGATGCCAGGCTTGTTGCCTTCTATTGCTGTGCCTGCCCGCCGTTATTCCTGCCTCAACGGAGAGCTCCCCCATGACTGATACCCCCGATCGTGACGAACGCCACCTGGCGCGCATGCAGCGCAAAAAAGCCGTGATCGACGAGCGCATCGCCAATTCCCCGAACGAGTGTGGCCTGCTGCTGGTGCTGACCGGCAACGGCAAGGGCAAGAGCAGTTCGGCTTTCGGCATGCTTGCCCGCGCCATGGGGCACGGCATGCAATGCGGCGTGGTGCAGTTCATCAAGGGCCGCAACAGCACGGGCGAAGAGTTGTTCTTCCGGCGCTTTCCCGAGCAGGTGCGTTTTCATGTGATGGGCGAAGGCTTTACCTGGGAAACCCAGGATCGTCAGCGCGACATCGCCGCCGCCGAAGCTGCCTGGGCGGTGTCCCGGCAACTGCTGCGCGACCCGTCCATCGGTCTGGTGGTGCTTGATGAGCTGAATATCGCCCTCAAGCACGGCTACCTCGATCTCGATCAGGTGCTCAGCGACTTGCAGTCCCGGCCGCCGATGCAACATGTGGTGGTCACCGGGCGTGCCGCCAAGCCGGAAATGATCGAAATGGCTGACACCGTCACCGAAATGGGCATGATCAAACACGCCTTCCAGGCCGGGATCAGAGCGCAGAAAGGCGTCGAATTGTGAGTCAGCCTCGACATTGTCCGGCGGTACTGATTGCCGCGCCGGCTTCCGGCCAGGGCAAGACCACCGTCACCGCGGCGCTGGCCCGATTGCATCGCAATCAGGGGCGCAAGGTTCGCGTGTTCAAGTGTGGCCCCGACTTTCTCGATCCGATGATCCTCGAGCGCGCCAGCGGTGCGCCGGTGTATCAACTGGACATGTGGATGGTTGGTGAGCAAGAGAGTCGCCGGCTGCTGTGGGAAGCCGCCGCTGAAGCCGACCTGATCCTGATCGAAGGTGTCATGGGGCTGTTCGACGGAACGCCGTCGAGCGCCGATCTGGCGCGGCATTTCGGTGTGCCGGTGCTGGGTGTGATCGATGGCACCGCCATGGCCCAGACCTTCGGCGCATTGGCTCTGGGGCTGGCGCGTTATCAGCCGGACTTGCCGTTCGCCGGCGTGCTGGCCAACCGCGTCGGCACGCTGCGCCACGCGCAACTGCTCGAAGGAAGCCTGACTGAAGGTTTGCGCTGGTACGGCGCGCTGTCCCGGGAAACCGGGATCGAACTGCCGAGCCGGCACCTGGGGCTGGTGCAGGCCAGTGAGCTGAATGATCTCGACCTGCGCCTCGATGCGGCAGCCGATGCCCTGGCCAGCAGTTGTGAGGTCGCGCTGCCGCCGGCAGTCGAATTCGCCGCCCCTGATGTCATCGCGGCCGAACCGCTGCTGGCCGGTGTGCGCATTGCCGTCGCCCGTGATGAAGCCTTTGCGTTCACCTACGGCGCGAGCCTGGATTTGCTGCGGGCGATGGGCGCCGAATTGTCGTTCTTCTCGCCGATCCGCGACCGTGCATTGCCGGAGGCCGACAGCCTGTATCTGCCGGGTGGTTACCCGGAGTTGCACCATGTCGCGCTGGCGCAAAACACTGCGATGCTCGATGCGATCCGCGCGCACCACCGGGCAGGCAAACCGTTGCTCGCCGAGTGTGGCGGCATGCTGTATCTGCTCGATTCCCTGACCGATGTCGAGGGTACTCGCGCTGAGTTGGTTGGCTTGCTGGCCGGTGATGCGGTCATGCAAAAGCGTCTGGCAGCGCTGGCGCTGCAGGCTGTGGAATTGCCGGAAGGTTCGCTGCGCGGGCACACCTATCACCATTCGTTGACCACCACAGAGCTGGCGCCGATTGCTCGTGGCTTGAGTCCGAATGGCGGGCGCGGAGCGGAGGCGGTCTACCGCGAAGGGCGGATGACCGCTTCTTATGTGCACTTTTATTTTCCGTCGAACCCTTCGGCGATTGCCGCGCTGTTTGCGCCTGACCTTGAAGCCGCCTTCGCTGCGATGCGGCGATCCGACAAGCCAGCTCCAACAATGGATCAGCCAGCCCCTGTAGGCGCTGGCTTGCCAGCGAAGAGGCCATGACGAACAACGCATTCTCTGAAGCCGAACGCGCAGCGGTCTATCGCGCCATCGCCGAACGCCGCGACATGCGCCACTTCAGCGGCGGCACGGTCGCGCCCGAATTGCTGCGGCGCCTGCTCGAGGCCGCACACCAGGCCCCCAGTGTCGGCCTGATGCAGCCCTGGCGCTTCATCCGCATCAGTGATCGCGCCTTGCGCGGACAAATCCAGGCCCTGGTGGAAGAAGAGCGCGTGCGCACCGCCGAAGCCCTCGGCGAGCGCAGCGATGAGTTCATGAAGCTCAAGGTCGAAGGCATCAACGATTGCGCCGAGGTACTGGTCGCCGCACTGATGGACGACCGCGAGCAGCATATCTTCGGCCGCCGCACCTTGCCGGAAATGGACATGGCCTCGCTGTCCTGTGCGATCCAGAACCTGTGGCTGGCGTCTCGGGCCGAAGGGTTGGGCATGGGCTGGGTGTCGCTGTTCGAACCGCAAGCCTTGGCCGATTTGTTGAAGCTGCCGCCCGGTGCCAAGCCGCTGGCCGTGCTGTGCCTGGGACCGGTGAAGGCGTTCTACCCGGCGCCGATGCTGGTACTCGAAGGCTGGGCGCAGGCGCGTCCGCTACATGAATTGCTGTATGAAAACTATTGGGGAGTGAGTCAATGAGTGTGGCGTTGTTGAGTGTCGCCGCGGTTGCGCTGGATGCGCTGCTGGGCGAACCCAAACGCTGGCATCCGCTGGTGGCGTTCGGCAGTTTTGCCGAGCGCATCGAGCAACGCTTCAACGGCGGCGGTCGCGGCTGGCGCAGTCATGGCGTCACCGCGTGGGTAATCGCCGTGTTGCCGTTGACGCTGTTGGTCACGGCATTCTCCTGGGCGCCTTATGTCGGCTGGATCATCGAGATTCTCGCGCTCTATTGCGCCCTCGGCATGCGCAGCCTCGGTGAGCACGTCGCGCCTGTGGCCAGGGCCTTGCGCGGCGGTGATCTTGATGAGGCACGCAAACGCGTGAGTTATCTGGTCAGCCGTAAAACCAGTGATCTGGATGAAACCGAAGTCGCCCGTGCCGCCACCGAGTCGGTGCTGGAGAACGGCAGCGACGCGGTGTTCGCCGCATTGTTCTGGTTTGCCGTGGCGGGCGCGCCGGGCGTGGTGCTCTACCGCCTGAGCAATACGCTGGATGCGATGTGGGGTTATCGCAATGAACGCTTCGAACGGTTCGGCTGGGCGGCGGCAAAGGTCGACGACGTGCTCAATTACATACCTGCGCGTCTGGTGGCACTGACTTACGCGCTGCTGGGCAAAACCCGGCTGGCGTTGAAATGCTGGCGCACCCAGGGCCCGACCTGGGACAGCCCGAACGCCGGCCCGGTGATGGCGGCAGGGGCGGGTGCCCTTGGCGTCGAATTGGGCGGGGCGGCGATTTATCACGGCGAACTGCATCAGCGTCCGCAGTTGGGCGAAGGCGTGCCGGCGGATGCCGACTCCATTGACCGGGGCTGGCAACTGGTCCAGCGCGGGGTATGGTTATGGCTGCTGATTCTCTGCCTGGGGGCCGAATTTTATGCTTGAACACGGTGGGCGATTGCGCAAGGCTGCGCTCGAATACGGCATAGATGAAGCCGACTGGCTGGACCTGTCCACCGGCCTTGCGCCCTGGCCGTTCCCGGTGCCGGATATTCCGCTGCGGGCCTGGGCCCGTTTACCGGAAGCGGACGATGGTCTGGAGCAAGCCGCCTGTGATTACTACGGCACCTTGCAGGCATTGCCGGTGGCCGGTTCGCAAATGGCAATCCAGCTGCTGCCGCGACTACGTCGGGCCGGCAAGGTCGGCGTGCTGTCGCCGTGTTATGCCGAGCACGCTGAAGCGTGGCGTCGTAACGGCTACATCGTGCGCGAAGTGCTGGAGCACGAAGTCGACTTCTTTATCGACAGTTTCGATGTGCTGGTGGTGGTCAATCCGAATAACCCTACGGGCCTGAACCTGACGCCCAGTCGCCTGCTCGACTGGCACACGCGACTGGCCCAGCGCGGTGGCTGGCTGGTGGTGGACGAAGCGTTCATGGATAACACGCCGCAATCGAGCCTGGCGCCGTTTGCCCATCAAGTCGGATTGATCGTCTTGCGCTCCTTCGGCAAATTTTTCGGCCTGGCCGGTGTGCGCCTGGGTTTTGTGCTGGCCGAGCGCAAGTTGCTCAAGTTGCTGGCCGAACAAGTGGGGCCGTGGGTCGTGAGCGGGGCGACCCGGGTAGTGGGCCAGGCTTGTCTGCGCGATACGGCAGGGCAGGCGCGCCAACAGGTGCGCGCGGATGAGGCCAGCGCGCGCCTGGTGTCGTTGCTGGAGCAATACGGCTTCAAGCCCCAGGGAGGTTGTGCGCTGTTCCAGTGGCTGATCACCGAGCGCGCCGAAGAGTTGCATGAGTTCATGGCCCGGCGCGGCATTCTCCTGCGCTTGTTCACGCACAACAGCAGCCTGCGATTCGGCTTGCCCGGTGACGAAATCGCCTGGGTACGACTGGCGCAGGCGTTCGAAGATTTCGCCAAGGAAAACCAATGACCACGCTGATGGTGCAGGGCACCACATCGGACGCCGGTAAAAGCACGCTGGTGACCGCGCTGTGCCGTTGGGCCACCCGCCAGGGCGTCAGGGTGGTGCCGTTCAAGCCGCAGAACATGGCCCTCAACAGTGCGGTGACCGCCGACGGTGGCGAGATCGGCCGCGCCCAGGCGGTACAGGCCCAGGCCGCGAACCTTGAACCGCACACCGACATGAACCCGGTGTTGCTCAAGCCCAGCAGTGATACCGGCGCTCAGGTGATCATCCATGGCCGCGCCGTCACCACCATGAACGCCGTCGCCTATCACGACTACAAAGCCATCGCCATGCAAGCGGTGCTGGCCTCCCACCAGCGCTTGAGCGGGGCGTATCCGCTGGTGATGGTCGAGGGCGCAGGCTCGCCGGCGGAAATCAATTTGCGCGCCGGCGACATCGCCAACATGGGCTTCGCCGAAGCGGTGGATTGCCCGGTGGTGCTGATTGCCGATATCAATCGCGGCGGGGTTTTCGCTCATCTGGTGGGCACACTCGAACTGCTGTCGCCGAGCGAGCAGGCGCGGGTCAAAGGCTTCATCATCAATCGTTTTCGTGGCGACATCGCGTTGCTGCAACCCGGCCTCGACTGGCTGGAGGAACGCACCGGCAAACCGGTGATCGGTGTGCTGCCGTACGTGATGGATCTGCACCTGGAGGCCGAGGACGGCATCGATCAACGCCAGGCCGATAAAGCCGAACAGGTGCTGAAGGTGCTGGTGCCGGTGCTGCCGCGTATCAGCAACCACACCGATTTCGATCCGCTGCGTCTGCATCCGCAAGTGGACCTGCAATTCATCGGTCCCGGCCAGGCGATTGCGCCCTCTGACCTGATCATTCTTCCTGGCTCGAAAAGTGTGCGCAGCGACCTCGCGTACCTGCGGGCCAATGGTTGGGACACTGCCATCGTCCGGCACCTGCGTTACGGCGGGAAACTGCTGGGGATTTGTGGTGGCCTGCAGATGCTCGGTGAGCAGGTGCATGATCCGCTGGGCCTCGAGGGCGCACCGGGTTCCAGTGCCGGGTTGGGGCTGCTGGCGTTCCAGACCCAGCTCGAACAAGAGAAGCAGTTGCGCAATGTGCGTGGTCGCCTGGCGCTGGAAGATGCGCCGGTATCAGGCTATGAAATTCATGCCGGCGTGACCACCGGCCCGGCCCTGGAAAACGCCGCCGTGCAGCTGGATGACGGGCGCTGTGATGGTGCGCAAAGTGCGGACGGGCAGATTTTCGGCACCTACCTGCACGGACTGTTCGAATCGCCGGCGGCGTGCAGTGCGCTGTTGCGCTGGGCCGGGTTGCAGGAGGTGCAGGCGGTGGATTACCACGCCTTGCGCGAGCGTGATATCGAGCGGTTGGCGGATCTGGTGGAGAAACATCTGGATACCGGGCTGTTGCGGGAACTCTGTGGGATATGAGGTGACTGTCATGGCCCCTTCGCGGGCTTGCCCGCGAAGGGGCCAGTCGCCTCCCCGAAGATTTAAGGAATAAGCAATGCACCAACTGATCCTCGGCGGCGCCCGTTCCGGCAAGAGTCGCCTGGCCGAAAAACTCGCCATCGACAGCGCGCTGGCCGTGACCTACATCGCCACCAGCCAGCCACTCGATGGAGAAATGAGCGAGCGGGTGGCTCATCACCGCGCCCGTCGTCCTGCCGAATGGGCATTGATCGAAGAGCCGGTGGAACTGGCCCGGGTGCTGCGCGAATCCGCCCGTGCGGACCGCTGCCTGTTGGTGGATTGCCTGACCCTGTGGCTGACCAATCTGCTGATGCTCGACGACGTCGAACGCTTGCAAGCCGAGCGTGATGCTTTGCTGGACTGCCTGGCGTCGCTGCCGGGTGAAATCATTTTTGTCAGCAACGAGACCGGAATGGGTGTCGTGCCGCTGGGCGAATTGACTCGCCGCTATGTCGATGAAGCCGGTTGGCTGCATCAAGCTCTGGCTGAGCGTTGTCAGCGTGTCGTCCTGACTGTCGCCGGCCTGCCCCTGACTTTGAAAGGAACTGTGTTATGACTCAATCCTGGTGGCTGAACCCGTGCAAGCCGGTCGATACCCAAGCGGTCGAACAGGCGCAGGCGCGGCAGCAGCAACTGACCAAACCGGCCGGCTCCCTCGGTCAGCTGGAAGCGGTGGCGGTGCAACTGGCGGGTTTGCAGGGGCGGGTCAAGCCGAGTCTGGAGCAGGTGTGGATCGCGATTTTTGCCGGCGACCATGGCGTGGTCGCCGAGGGCGTGTCGGCGTTTCCTCAGGAAGTGACCGGGCAGATGCTGCTCAACTTCGTCAGCGGTGGTGCGGCGATCAGCGTACTGGCGCGGCAGTTGGGCGCTTCCCTCGAGGTGGTTGACCTCGGCACGGTAACGCCGTCGCTGAACCTGCCGGGCGTGCGGCACCTGAATGTCGGCCCGGGCACGGCAAACTTTGTACAGGGACCGGCCATGACTCAGGCCCAGGGGCAGCTCGCCCTGCAGGCCGGCCGCGACAGCGTGCAGCGGGCCATTGCCAGTGGTGCGCAGTTGTTTATCGGTGGCGAAATGGGTATCGGCAACACCACCGCCGCCAGCGCCCTGGCGTGCGCGCTACTCGATTGCCCGGTGGTCCATCTGACCGGGCCTGGCACCGGACTCAATGCCGAAGGTGTCAGCCACAAAGCGCAGGTGATCGAGCGCGCCCTGGCATTGCATGGCGCGCAGCGTGACGATGCCTTGCAGACCCTGTTCAACCTCGGTGGTTTCGAGATCGCCGCGCTGGTCGGTGCCTATCTCGCCTGTGCCCAGGAGGGTGTCGCGGTGCTGGTGGACGGCTTCATTTGCAGCGTCGCGGCACTGGTTGCGGTGCGCTTGAATCCGGATTGCCGTCAGTGGCTGTTGTTCGGTCATCGCGGTGCCGAGCCGGGGCATCGTCATGTGCTGGAAACCCTGGATGCGCAGCCTTTGCTCGAGCTCGGCCTGCGGCTTGGCGAAGGCAGTGGCGCAGCATTGGCGGTACCGCTGCTGCGCCTGGCGTGCGACCTGCACGGGCAGATGGCGACCTTCGCCGAAGCCGCCGTGGCAGATCGCCCGGTATGACCTTGCGCGTGGATCTGTTGCGGCACGGTGAAACTGAACTCGGCGGCGGTCTGCGCGGCAGTATCGATGATGCATTGACCGCTTTGGGCTGGGCGCAGATGCGCGCCGCCGTGGTCGGGCAAGGGCCGTGGGATCGGCTGGTCAGTTCGCCGTTGCAGCGTTGTGCGCGGTTTGCCGAGGAACTAGGTGCGCAGATGGGTGTGCCGGTGCACCTGGATAAAGACCTGCAAGAGTTGCATTTCGGCGCCTGGGAAGGACAAAGCGCGGCGGCGCTGATGGAAACCGACGCGCAGGCCCTGGGTTTGTTCTGGGCCGATCCGTATTCGTTCACGCCACCTCAGGGGGAGCCGGTTGCAGACTTTTCGGCGCGGGTGCTGGCGGCGCTGGAGCGTTTGCATGCGACTTGTGCCGGTGAGCGCATTTTGTTGATCAGCCATGGCGGAGTGATGCGTCTGTTGCTGGCACAAGCGCGCGGGCTGCCGCGAGAGCAACTGCTCAACGTTGAGGTCGGGCATGGCGCACTGTTTTCGCTGACGCTGGAGTCTGCTGGTGTATTGAAGGAAGTGCTCTGACCATGCTGCCATTCTGGATCGCCCTGCAATTTCTCAGCAGTCTGCCGATTCGCCTGCCCGGCATGCCTGAGCCCCGGGAGCTGGGGCGGTCGTTGCTGTTTTATCCGCTGGTGGGATTACTGTTTGGCGCCATTCTGTGGGCATTCAACTGGCTGTTGCAGGGCACGCCGACCTTGCTGCACGCGGCGTTACTGTTGAGCGTGTGGGTACTGCTCAGCGGTGGGTTGCACCTGGATGGCCTGGCGGACAGTGCCGATGCCTGGCTCGGCGGCTTTGGCGACCGTGAGCGTACGCTGACCATCATGAAAGACCCGCGTAGCGGGCCGATCGCCGTGGTGACGCTGGTGCTGGTGTTGTTGCTCAAGTTCACCGCGCTGCTGGCGCTGATCGAACAGCCGCATTCGCTGGCATTGATCATCGTGCCATTGATAGGGCGCAGCGCCTTGCTCGGCTTGTTCCTGAGCACACCCTATGTGCGTGCCGGTGGCCTGGGCCAGGCGCTGGCCGATCATCTTCCGCGTTCGGCGGGCAGGCAGGCGCTGGCGGTCAGCGCGCTGGCTTGTGTGTTGATCGCAGGCGTCAGCGGTGTGGTGGCGCTGGTGCTGGCGGCGCTGGGGTTTGTCTGGCTGCGCCAGGTGATGCTGCGGCGCCTGGGTGGCACGACGGGGGATACGGCAGGTGCAATGCTGGAGTTGCTGGAAGTTGCAGTGCTGGTAGGCTTGGCGCTGGCCTGATTGGGTTGCATTGATTTTTCCGGCCTCATCGCGAGCAAGCTAGCTCCCACATTGGAACGCGATCAACTGTGGGCGCGATCTTCCGGACACCGGTTGATCGCTGAACAAACCCCATGCCACTTGATTTAACCGACTCGCGGGTATATACACGCACCATGCTCGATTCCCAATGTTTATGCATCAACCTGCGTCGCGCCGCCCGTGGCGTCAGCAGGCATTACGACGGCGCTCTCGACGGCTTCGGGATCAACGTTGCGCAGTATTCTTTGCTGTGTAACCTGCAGCGTCTGGATCAGCCGAGCATCTCGACCCTGGCCGAGGCCATGGGCCTGGATCGCAGCACCCTGGGGCGCAATTTGCGGGTGCTGGAGGGTGACGGCCTGGTGACGCTGGTCGAGGGCGAGGACATGCGTAACCGCATCGTCCTGCTGACCGAGGCCGGCGCAGAGCGTCTGAAGGCTGCCTTGCCGGCCTGGGAAGCCGCTCAGCAACGATTGATCGATCGCTTGGGCCCTGAGAAGCGCGAAACCTTACTGAAGCTGCTGGACGAACTGGCGTGATGCCGGTTTTTTCGAACATAAGCGGGTATATACCCGCTACCGGAGAACAACAATGACATCGATGTGGCGTACATGTGGCTGGGTTCTGTTGGGGAGTGCGCTGATCCTTGCGTTGTCTCTGGGGGTTCGACATGGTTTCGGGCTGTTTCTGGCACCGATGAGCGCTGAGTTCGGCTGGGGCCGTGAAGTCTTTGCCTTCGCCATTGCCTTGCAGAACCTGATCTGGGGCCTGGCTCAGCCATTCACCGGCGCGCTGGCTGACCGCTTCGGCGCTGCGAAAGTAGTACTGGTTGGTGGCGTCCTGTACGCGGCCGGGCTGATTTGCATGGGGCTCTCCGACTCGGCGGTGACTCTGTCCCTGAGTGCCGGCCTGCTGATCGGCATCGGGCTGTCGGGTACGTCGTTCTCGGTGATTCTGGGTGTCGTCGGCCGCGCGGTGCCGCCGGAAAAACGCAGTATGGGCATGGGGATCGCCAGTGCTGCCGGTTCGTTCGGTCAATTCGCGATGTTGCCCGGTACCCTCGGTTTGATCGGATGGCTTGGCTGGTCCGCGGCGCTGCTGGTGCTGGGTTTGCTGGTGGCGCTGATCGTGCCGTTGGTGAGTATGCTCAAGGACAAGCCGCTGCCCGTCCTGGGCCACGAACAAACCCTTGGCGAAGCACTGCGCGAAGCCTGCTCCCACTCCGGATTCTGGCTGCTGGCGTTCGGCTTTTTTGTGTGCGGGTTCCAGGTGGTGTTCATCGGTGTGCACTTGCCGGCCTATCTGGTGGATCAGCATCTTCCGGCGACGGTCGGCACCACGGTGCTGGCGCTGATCGGCCTGTTCAACATTTTCGGCACCTATACCGCAGGATGGCTTGGCGGGCGCATGTCCAAGCCGCGTTTGCTCACCGGTCTGTATTTGCTGCGGGCGGTGGTCATTGCGTTGTTCCTGTGGGCGCCGGTGACCACCACCACGGCTTATCTGTTCGGCATGGCCATGGGCTTCCTGTGGCTGTCGACGGTGCCGTTGACCAACGGTACGGTGGCGACCTTGTTCGGCGTGCGAAACCTGTCCATGCTCGGTGGGATTGTTTTCCTGTTTCACCAGCTCGGTTCGTTCCTGGGCGGCTGGCTGGGTGGTGTGGTGTATGACCGTACCGGCAGCTATGACTTGATCTGGCAGGTCGCGATTCTCTTGAGCCTGTTGGCCGCCGCCCTGAACTGGCCGGTGCGTGAACGGCCGGTGGCGCGCCTGCAAACACAATTGAGTGCGACATGAACAGTCTTTGGCCTCGTATCACGATTTTCGCTGTCTGCACCTTGCTGCTTGCCCTGACGTGGTGGGGCTGGCATCAGGGCGGGCTGGCACTTTTGCAGTTGGGCATGGGGGCTTGCTAGCGTGCGGCGAGGGCGAGTAACGTCGTATATGACGAGTTTTCAAGGATGCACCGGCCTGCTGATGCGCGCGATTGCAGTCCCTTGATCAACAATCTCCAGATCGCAAAAGCAAGATCTTTTGACTTTTAATGCCTGCGCAACCACTCGATAAACAGCGCAAATGCTCGCGATAGCGGTGGGGATATGGTTGCTTTTGCCCTGGCGCACGCAAAAAAAGCCCCGCCTCTGTGAAGAGAGCGGGGCTTTTTGATTCCGATGGCGAGCGGTTCAGGCTCGCCGGGAATCATCAGAAGCGGTAGGTCGCACCGACACCGAAACCGTTGGCGCTGTTCTCGTACTTGGCGCTGTAACTGTCTACCAGGTTGGAGCGATCCACCTTGACAGCTTCTTCCTTCAGGTAGGAGTAGGCGACGTCGATGGTCAGATCATCGGTGACGTTGTAGCCGGCGCCAAGGCTGAAGATTGTGCGGTCACCTGTAGGAATGCGTGGGGATCGGTCGGTATTGTTGGTAGGCGACTGGTCAAAGCTCAGGCCGGTGCGCAATACCCACTGCTTATTCAGCTGGTAGGAGGTACCGATGGCGTAGGCCCAGGTATCGTGCCAGTTCTGCTCTTCCGTAATGGTGCCGAACAGGGCCGGGGACAATGCACCGCCTTGTGCCGCCGTTACGCCGTCGTTATTGACGGTGATGTCTTTCAAGCGGCTCCAGCGAGTCCAGGTGGAACCTGCATAAAGAGTCCACGCATCCGTCAGCTGTTGTGTCACGGAGAAGTCGACGGATTCAGGTGTTTCGATTTTCAGCGAAGCATCGTATCGATTGCTTTTCAGGAAGGCGGAAGGTGAATTTGCGCCTGCGCTGATATCGGTATGACCTTCAATCTTGTATTTCACCTTCGAGTGATAGGTCAGGCCGACACGAGTGGTGTCTGTTGCTTGTACCAGGACCCCGAAGTTGTAGCCAAGAGCGACATCATCCCCTTTGATTTTGACGTGGGTATCGCCAAAAAGAGGTACATCCGACTCCAGAGTGCCGCCAATGCGGTTGATGGTCGGGCCGAAACCAATCGATACTTTGTCGTTAAAGGCGTAGCTGACGGTAGGCTGGAAGGTGACAACCTTGACTTCGCTCTTGCTGCCGAAACCGGCACCCTGGAAGCCATTTTCATAGTCGGTAATCAGACCAAAAGGTGCGTAGACACCAAGGCCGAATGCCCAGTGATCATCAATCGGCTTGACGTAATAGCCCATCGGAACGGCTGTGAACGGCACCATGTCGCCTTTGTTGGTACCCGGGTGGGCGCCTTGGGCGTCTTTGATATCAGTCGAGGCATCGATAGCTGCGATCCCGCCAGTGACTTCCTGGCGCTTGATTCGCGACATGCCGGCAGGGTTGCCAAAAACAGTGCTTGCATCATCGGCAGATGAAGAGCGTCCCGCAAAACCAGTCCCCATTCCACTGATGCTCTGTTCGTTGAGGGCAAAGCCGCTCGCGAAAATCTGGGTGGATGCCAAGGCAACGGCGAGGCTAATGGTGGTTTTGAGCATTACTTTTTTCATTATTAGAATTCCTGATGATCACCGGGGCGAAAATTACCAACATTTTCGTCCCGGCGCCAGAGGCTGTATCGCTTGATTTAGAGCGGTTTTGTAGGACAATCCGACCAAAATCACGGCATGTTGCGCGATCTTTGGATCCAGGCGTGTCAGCAGGCGACCTGATTCAGCGGTGAAACACAGGTTTGCCAGGCGCAGGTGAAATCACGCAGACGCCCCTGTGGCTGAAAGGTCTGGCGCCAGATTCTGGCCATACCCAACAAATCATCAGGGGCGGGGAGGGGGGTGTTCTGTTCTTCCACCAGCAGCCAGGCGATGGCGGTGGCGTAACGCAGGTTGACGGTCAATTCGAGGTGCGGACCACTCAGAAACGCATGCTGGCTGGCCAGGCCGCGAACCAGGCTTGCACGCTCCGGATCAAGGGCCAGGTAATGGTCCCAAAGGGCCTGGTGGCGGGGCTCGGCAATGCGGTACAGGCCGTGCCCGCGGCGGTCATGCAGGGCGGAACCAAGGGCGGACTGGCTGGCGGCAATGCCCAGCAGCAGGGATTCGGCAGTAGCGCTATGACGTCCGAGGTAGATCAAGGTCGGACGAATCACATAACGGCACAGTTCGCTGGCAGCGATACCCATAAAACCCTCGAAACCTGAAATAGACGGCGATACCTGAAAGGGGGGGCTTGGCAGCGGTGAATCGGTTCAGGCTCGCCGCAAGCGGGTCAAGCCGCTTGAGTTGAAGTGTAGTGTCATATTCGCGCTGTAAAGGCCTGTTTTTAAAATATTTCCAGCGACCAGTTATAACCGTTATATCGGATCGTGCTTAGTCGTTGTGTGGTGGATGGGAAACATCGGGCAATAAAAAGCCCCGCTTTTCAGCAGGGCTTTTGAGGTTTTCAGCCTTTCTGGCGTCTCAGGCAATCAGTGCCTGGCGAGTACGCTCAATCACAGCCTGCAGCGGCTCGGCGCTGGAGTATTGATCGGGGTACAGGCGTTCGCTGTGACGAGCGATGCCGTGTTCGTTGACCAGGGTGAAGCTGAAGCAGCCTTTGCGAGCGGCCATGATCAGGCAGTTCATTGGCGCAAAAGCGTTGGTTAGGGTGCGAATGGCATCCTGAGTGTGGATTTGAGTGGACATAATTGGTGTTCCTACAAGCGACACGGATAAGAACCGTGCAAAGTTAAAACGTTCCAGTAACGTCGATCACCATTGATCGAACGAAGAACCCGACTGGAACAAAGCAGCCAGTTTGAAGCGCTGACAAGTTGGCGCGCTTGGGCTGGCAGGTAGGTACTTAGGAGGGCAGGCAACACATCAAGGGCAAAGGTTCTGGGCCCGGGGTGAAGATCCTGATCAATTTGCAGGTTGGTTCGAGCAGAGTAGGCAGGCGGTACAACACCCTTTGCTTTCGATTCAAAGGTTGTGTTGGCGCAAGATTTACCTGGAAACCATCGAGGTGGTCGATCCCGCTTGCTCGGTAGAGGCTTCCTTTGGGAAGGCTGACCGGGGGGATTTGTTCGACCAGAATTGACTTTCAGCTTGGTACTAACGCCGCGGATACTAACGGATTGAACTGGCCAAGGGAAGTGTGTTAGCAAAAAGAATTTTCCAACAGGTGCCCGATCGGGCAGTTTTGTCTTGTGGCCAGGCGTATGAAGCTGCGCTACCTGCGATTGCTGCGCCCTGTAGCAGAAGAAAATCCGACCATTGGTCATCGATGTTGGTAGCAACGCAGCCGTCTAAACACCGGGTTTGCCAAGGTTTATCCCCAGGCATGACCAAAAAACGCGCCGAAAAAGTGCATGGATATAACCGTCGCAAAGGCACTTGTGCACATTAGTTGCGCACTCTGTCACCCCGCTGTCATCTCATGTTCAAGCCTCGTGGCTGCCTGTAACCAAAATTTAAGTCAATGAAAAACATCGCTTTTTTTTACTGGTGAAAAAATCGTCAGTTTGACTGCGAGCCCCATTCCACAGGGCTTTGAGCGGGTTCAGGGGCGGTTGTCCACTGAGTTATCCACAGCTTCTGTGGATTGTCCCGAGTGCTTGCTCTAGGACGGGCGTGCCGGGAGATTTTCAGCTTTACCTGTAAGAAAAAGAGAGTAAAGTTGCGCGCCTTCCGATCTGCCCCACAGTGCTTTATGAAGTTTCGCTCAGCCTCTGTTTCCTCTTCCTCCGCACATCCCTCTGTTGCCCCTACCAAGCGCTTTTCCATGCGCGTGGCGGAGTGGCTGTTGGACAGTCCGCATCTGGGCGAAAACCGTAACGTCAAACACATCGCCGGACGTCTGCTCAAGCAGCCGGCCCGTGAAGGCGTGGTGGCTGCACAAAGCCGTCTTGGCCAGTTGATGTGCCGCGAATGCGGGAATGCCCGGGACCGCCGGATCGGCCAGGACCTGCTGCGTCAGGCCGCTCGGGCAGGCGATCGCCGTGCTCAACAGGAACTGGGGCTGATCGAAGACTGAGCTGTCCAACACCGGACGCCTTGGTTAACCTTCAGGCTTTATCCCAATGGCAGGAGTGGCTATGGCAATGGATTTGACCAGCGTAGTGCTGGGTCTGGCAGCGGCTGGTTTACCGTTGCTGGTATTGGCCTGGCAACTTCAGCGTCGGGCCAGCACCACGCAGGCAGACATTGCACTGCTGCAAGAGCGCCTGGCCATGGCGCAATTGGCGCAGGACGGATTGAACGCACAGCTCGAATCCGGCCGCGACGAAATCGCTGACCTGACCCAGGCCAACGCCGCCAAACAGGCTGATCTGGCGGCGCTGCGTCGTGAAGTCGAACTGCTGCAGATCGAGCGCGACGACGCTCGGGACGCCGCCCATGCCTGGAATATCGAACGCGCGGGCAAAGAAGCCGAACTGCGCCGTCTGGATGCCCAGGCCGCGTCGCTCAATGCCGAATTGCGCGAGCAGCAGGACAGCCATCAGCAACGCCTCAATGACCTGCAAGGTTCGCGGGACGAGTTGCGTGCGCAGTTTGCCGAGCTGGCAGGGAAAATTTTCGATGAGCGCGAGCAGCGTTTTGCCGAAACCAGTCAGCAGCGCCTGGGGCAGTTGCTCGATCCGCTCAAGGAGCGCATCCAGTCCTTCGAAAAGCGTGTCGAGGAAAGCTATCAGAGCGAGGCCCGTGAGCGTTTCTCCCTGGCAAAGGAACTGGAGCGACTGCAACAACTGAATTTGCGCTTGAGCGATGAAGCCACCAACCTGACCCGCGCCTTGAAAGGGCAGAAGACCCAGGGCAATTGGGGTGAACTGATTCTTGAACGCGTGCTCGAGCATGCGGGACTGGAGAAGGGTCGCGAGTACCAGACGCAGGTCCATCTCAAGGGGCCGGACGGCGAGCGCTTTCAGCCGGACGTGATCATTTATCTGCCGGGCGACAAGCAGGTGGTGGTCGACTCAAAGGTCAGCCTGACGGCCTATCAGCAATACGTGGCGGCTGAGGACGAGGCCATCGGCCAGATCGCCATCAAGCAGCACGTGCTGTCGTTGCGCAATCACGTCAAAGGCCTGGCCGGCAAGGATTACAAGCGCCTCGATGGCTTGCACAGCCTGGATTTCGTATTGCTCTTCGTGCCGATCGAGGCGGCGTTTTCTGCCGCGTTGCAGGCTGAGCCGACGCTGTTTCAGGAGGCATTCGACCGCAACATCGTGATCGTCAGTCCCACCACGTTGCTGGCGACCCTGCGCGTCATCGATAGCCTGTGGAAGCAGGAACGCCAGAGCCAGAATGCCCGGGAAATCGCCGAGCGGGCCGGGTGGCTGTACGACAAGTTCGTACTGTTCATTCAGGATCTGGACGAGGTCGGCAATCGCTTGCAGCAACTGGACAAGGCTTACAGCTCGGCACGCAACAAGCTGACCGAGGGGCGTGGCAACCTGGTCAGTCGCAGTGAGCAACTCAAGCTGCTGGGCGCACGGGCGAGCAAGAGCCTGCCGGCGGACTTGCTGGAGCGGGCGATGACCGATGTCGATGGGTTGGTCGAGTTGCCGGAATAACCCCGGGCGAGCGTGGACCTTGTGTTGAACCTCGTTACAACGGCAGATGCCGACTCAACAACGCCCGCAACGCCGCCGGTTTCACCGGTTTTGCCAGGTAATCCAGCCCCGCGGCATGCACAAGGTTTACCGTCTCCGGCCGGCCATCGGCGCTGATCACCACCCCGGGAACCGGCTCGCCCATTTGCGTGCGCAACCAGGCCATCAAATCGGTGCCGGTCTCACCATGATCGAGGTGGTAATCCACCAACGCCAATTGCGGGCGCACGCCTTCGTCCAGCAGCGCTGCGCACTCCTCGCGATTGCGTGCGGTCCAGACCTGGCATCCCCAGCGGCTGAGCAGGCTGTTCATGCCGATCAGGATGCTGTCCTCATTGTCGATGCACAGCACCTGCGCCCCATTGAGCAATTTGCCGTTGAGCTCGGCGACTTTGACCGGCGCTGCGGTTTGTGTCCGGGCCAGCGGCACGCTGACGCTGAATACGCTGCCGCGTCCCGGCCAGGAGCGTACGCGCAAGGTATGCCCGAGCACGCGACACAGCCCGTCGGCAATCGCCAGCCCCAGGCCGAGGCCTTTTTCGGCCCGTGTCTGGTGGCTGTCGAGGCGCTTGAACTCTTCGAAAATCACCTGCTGTTTGTCTTCCGGAATACCCGGTCCACGGTCCCAGACTTCCAGGCTCAATCCTTCCTTGTGCCGACGAACCCCTAATAACACTGGCCCTTTGCCGTAGCGGAAAGCGTTGGTCAGGAAGTTCTGCAAAATCCGCCGCAGCAGTTTGATGTCGCTGTCGACCCGTAGCGCGCTGCCGCGAACGCGGAACTCCAGTTTTTGTTCGCGCGCCAGCACCTTGAACTCGGTACCAAGGGTGTCGAACAGTTCGTTGAGTGCGAACGGCTGGCGATTCGGGTTGATCTTGCCGTTCTCCAGGCGGGAGATGTCCAGCAGGTCGCTGATCAAGTCCTCGGCCGAGCGTAGCGAGCTGTCCAGGTGTTCGACCAGTTTCTGCGCTTCGCCGGACAAACCATCGTTCTGGTGGGAGAGGGCGGCGGAGAACAGTCGCGCCGCATTCAGCGGCTGCATCAGGTCATGGCTGACAGCCGCGAGGAAACGGGTCTTCGACTGGTTGGCCGCCTCGGCGGTGCCCTTGGCTTCGGTCAGGGCAACGTTGAGCTGCGATAACTCGTGGGTGCGTTCGGTGACCCGTCGCTCCAGGCCTTCGTTGGCTTCGGTCAGTGCCTGCTCGGCTTCGCGGAACGCGGTGATGTCGGTGAAACTCATGACGAAACCACCGCCCGGCATCGGGTTACCGATCAGTTCGATCACCCGACCGTTGGGGAACAGGCGCTCGGAGGTATGCGCTCGGCCCTGGCGCATCCAGTGCAGGCGGCGCGCGACGTGCACTTCGGCCTCGCCGGGGCCGCACAGTCCGCGCTCGGCATTGTGACGGATGATGTCGGCAATCGGTCGGCCGACTCTGATCAGGCCATCCGGGTAGTTGAACAAATCCAGATAGCGACGGTTCCAGGCCACCAGTTTCAGCGACTGGTCGACCACGCTGATGCCCTGGGTGATGTTCTCGATGGCGCCTTGCAGCAAGGCACGGTTGAATTGCAGCACTTCCGACGCTTCGTCGGCGATGCGCACGACGTCCTCCAGTTGCATCTCCCGGCCTTCAATGGCCGCCTTGACCACTGCGCGGGTCGAAGAGGCACCGAGCACACCGGCCAGCAAGCGTTCGGTATGGGCAATCCATTCACTGTCGGCGTTCTGGTTCGGATTGAAGCCTATGCCCTGGCGATAGGCAAAACGGATGAAGCTTTGCCGGGCGCGTTCTTCGCCGACGAAGCGCGCGGCCAGTTGCAGCAGGTCGTCGATCTGCACTGCCAGCATCGAGCGTGCGCTGGGACGGGCACTGATTTCCTGGCCGATGAAGCGGCCCGCTTGCCAGTGTTCGGAAACCCGGGTGCGGGACAGTACCGAGACCCAGGCGAACAGTGTGAAATTGCCTGCCAGCGACAGCACCACGCCTTGGGTCAGCGGGGTGATCGGCAGGTTAAGTGGATTGCCGTGCAACCAGGCCAGGCCAGGGAACGTGCTCAGGGACAGACCGAGGCTATTAGCAGCAATCGGCAGGATCAAGGTGTAGAACCACAGGAAGGTGCCTGCGGCGAGGCCGGCGAACACGCCACGACGGTTGGCCTGTTTCCAGTACAGCGCACCGAGCATGGCGGGGGCCAGTTGGGTCACGGCGGCGAAGGCGATCTGGCCGATTGTCGCCAGGCTGGCGGTCGAGCCCAGCAGGCGATAACTGACGTAGGCCAACAGCAGAATGACCACGATGCTGACGCGGCGCACCGACAGCATCCACTGACGGAACACTTCGAACGGGCGCTCGGCGTTGTTGCGCCGCAGCAGCCAGGGTAACAGCATGTCGTTGGACACCATGGTCGACAGCGCCACGCTGGCCACGATCACCATGCCAGTGGCCGCCGATGCGCCACCGATAAATGCCAACAGGGCCAGCGCCGGGTGCGCCTGGGCCAGGGGCAGGCTGATGACGAACGAGTCTGGCAACACCGAGCTGGGCAGCATCATCTGCCCGGCCAGTGCGATCGGCACGACAAACAATGCCGCGAGGGCGAGGTAGGCCGGGAATACCCACTTGGCCAGGCGCAGATCCTGGGGCTCGATGTTCTCGACCACCGTCACGTGAAATTGCCGCGGCAGGCAAATGATCGCCATCATCGCCACTCCGGTCTGTACCACCATCGACGGCCAGTTAATGGTCTCCTTCCAGTACTGTTCGAGCCGAGGCGCGAGCATGGCCTGGTCGAACAGGTCGTCGAAGCCGTCGTACAGGCCGTAGGTCACGAAGGCGCCGACGGCGAGAAACGCGAACAGTTTGACCAGCGATTCGAAGGCAATGGCCAGCACCATGCCGCGGTGGTGCTCCGTGGCGTCGAGGTTGCGGGTGCCGAAGACAATGGTGAACAGCGCCAGTACCAACGATACGATCAGCGCGGTGTCCTGGGCACGGGTGCCCATGGCGTCGGCGCCGGCACCGATCAGCAGGTTCACGCCGAGCACAATGCCTTTGAGCTGCAGCGCGATATAGGGCAGTACGCCGACCAGGCAAATCAGTGCCACCACCACTGCCAGCGACTGGGATTTGCCATAGCGTGCGGCGATGAAGTCGGCGATGGAGGTGATGTTCTCCTGTTTACTGATCATTACCATTTTTTGCAGGACCCACGGCGCGCCGACCAGCAACAGGATCGGCCCGAGGTAGATCGGCAGGAACGACCAGAGCTGTTCGGCGGCCTGGCCCACGGAGCCGAAGAAAGTCCAGCTGGTGCAATAGACCGCCAGCGACAGGCTGTACACCCAGGCGCGCACTCGCGGCGGCAAGGGCGCGCTGCGACGGTCGCCATAGAAGGCGATGGCGAACATGATGGCCATATAGGCCAGGGCGACGGCGGCGATCAGCCCGGTGGACAGCGACATGGGGACTCCAGACAAAAGACTCCCGGGACTCCCGCCCGGACAGACAGTCTCGCACGACCGCCAGCGTTAGTCAGTGTCGACCAAGGTCGTGGCGTGGCGGGGAGTCGCAGGGGAATTTGCAGTGTCTGGACCTGCCCCATCGCCAGCAAGCTCGGCTCCCACAGGGGGGGCGGCAAACACAGGGCAAATGTGGGAGCGAGCTTGCTCGCGATGGGGGTCTCACTGATTCAATGCAATCTCAATCAATCGGTGCAACTCCTCAACCTCCAGCGGCGCCTCGGCAAACAGGATGCGAAACACCGTCGGTGCGGCGATCAGATTGATCAGCCGATCGACACTGGGCTTGGGCTCATCCGGATAGCGATCCAGAATCGTCTGCAGTTGCCCGCCAATGATGGTCGCGCAATAACTCGGCTTCAACGCTGCCTGCACGTCGTACAGCATGTTGCGGCCGGGTTCGGAGCTCATCTCGTCCAGGTACTGCTCGGCCCAGGCCCGCACGTCACCGTGCAGGCTGCCGGTATTGGCCGGCTCGTTGTCGGGCTGCATGCGGGCGAGGGCGACGTCGGCCAGCAGCGCCGACACATCGCCCCAGCGTCGATAGATGGTGGACGGTGTGACTCCCGCGCGCGCCGCAATTTGCGGCACCGTCATGCTGGCGCGGTCCTGCTCCTCGAGGAGTTGGCGCACGGCCGAATGAATCGACTCTTGAACCCGGGCGCTGCGGCCGCCGGGGCGTAAAGTGGGAGCGGTCATCTTGTGTTTCCTGTATTGCACCGGGTCTTGCGGCTGGCACCCGGTCCTGAAAGCCATGCATCGGACCTTAACACAAAGAATTTGCTTTAAGAGAAGTCCAGTAGCACACTCCGCAAAAGCAAAAAATTAGCTTTTGCGGAGTGTGCTCATGCCCGGTTCTCATTCAAATCGTGTCAGCCTGTGGTTTCTGGCAATAACCTTACTCAGTTTTCTGGCGGCTTCCACCGCGCCGACGCCGCTGTATCACCTGTACCAGGAGCAGATGCAGTTTTCGCCAGCGACCTTGACCCTGATTTTTGCCGTGTATGCCCTCAGCCTGTTGGCAGCGTTGCTGACGGTCGGCTCGCTGTCGGATTACCTGGGGCGCAAACCGGTGATTTTTACGGCGGTGCTGCTGAACATCCTGGCGATGTTGCTGTTTATCTACGCCGACAGCGTTGCGTGGCTGATCAGTGCCCGGGTCCTGCAGGGGTTCGCCACCGGCATGGCGACTGCCGTGCTGAGTGCAACCTTGCTGGACACCGATCGCCAGCAAGGCCCGCTGGTCAATAGTGTCGCGCCCTTGCTCGGCATGGCTCTGGGGGGAATGGGCTGCGGTTTGCTGGCCGAGTTTGCGCCGGCGCCGTTGCACCTGACCTACTGGCTGCTACTTGCTCTGTTCGCGATGCAGGCTGTATTTGTCTGGCGTTTGCCGCAGAGCGTCACGCGCCAGTCCGGGGCTTGGGCATCATTGCGGCCCACCTTGCATGTGCCGGTCCAGGCACGCACGACGTTGTGGCGAGTGTTGCCGCTCAACACGGCGACCTGGGCGCTGGGCGGTTTTTACGCGTCGCTGGCACCTTCGCTGGTGCGCACGGCGACCGGTTCAACGTCGAACCTGATTGGTGGGGCGACCGTCGCCGCATTGACGGTGACCGGTGCGCTGATGATTTACACCTTGCGCAATCAGGCGGCGCCCAAGGCGCTGCAAGTGGGCGCCAGCTCATTGCCGGCGGGAGTCCTGCTGATTTTACTGGGTGTGCACAGCGCCAGTTTGCCGCTGTTTTTCCTTGGCACGCTGGTCGCCGGTTGTGGCTTCGGTGCCGGTTTCCTCGGGGCGGTGCGCAGCCTGGTGCCGCTGGCCTTGCCCCATGAGCGCGCCGGGTTGATGTCGGCGTATTACGTGCTGAGTTATCTGGCGTTTTGCCTGCCAGCGCTGCTGGCCGGGAACCTGGCGCGGACCTTTGGTCTGGTGGCAACCACCGATGGTTATGGTGCGGTGTTGACGGTGTTGGCCCTCAGCGCCATGGCGGGTTTACTGCGATCCCGTTCGGCCGGGGTCTGTGAGGCCAACCGGTAAAATTGAGTTAGCCTTGGAGGCTTCTCAGCTCACTCGAAGGATCGGACCATGAAAATCATCCGCAGCAAATCGTTCATTGGCGAGCGTGCCTGGGCCGCGTTGGATATCGCCAGCATGAACGGCATCACCACGCGGCTGCACTGGACCGATCAACCCTACAAGTGGCATGTCAACGATGGCGAGGAAGTGTTCGTGGTGCTCGATGGGCAAGTGCGGATGCTTTATCGCCAGGAAGGTGTCGAGCAGGAGGCATTGCTGAGCGTCGGGGACATTTTTCATGCCTCGGTTGGCACTGAACACGTGGCCCACCCACTGGGTCCGGCGCGGATTCTGGTGATTGAATCGCAAGGCAGTGTCTGATCATATATCTGTGTAATAGATAAGATATAGAGAAATTACCCGTTATATAGATATTCGATTCGGATCTAACATGGGCTCTACCTCACAAGAGGACAGGAGTTCGCCATGACATGCGCCAATAGCATCAAGCCCGGAATCAGACCTTTCAGTCACTTGCAGCACCCCCGCGAGGTAATCCGCCAGTTCACCCCCAACTGGTTCGCCGCCACCATGGGCACCGGTGTACTGGCGTTGGCACTGGCGCAATTGCCGGTCGCCATGCATGCCTTTGCCGAAGCTCTCTGGCTGTTCAACATCGCCCTGTTTCTGCTGTTCACGGCGTTATACACGGCGCGTTGGGTGCTGTTCTTCGACGAAGCACGACGGATCTTTGGCCACTCCACGGTTTCGATGTTTTTCGGCACCATCCCCATGGGCCTGGCGACCATCATCAATGGCTTCCTGGTGTTTGGCCTGCCGCGCTGGGGCGACGGTGTGATTCACCTCGCCGAGGTGCTGTGGTGGCTGGATGTGGCGATGTCGCTGGCCTGCGGGGTGCTGATTCCCTACATGATGTTCACCCGTCAGGAGCACAGCATCGACCAGATGACCGCTGTCTGGTTGTTGCCGGTGGTCGCGGCAGAAGTGGCGGCCGCCAGTGGCGGCCTGTTGGCGCCGCATCTGGCCGACGTGCACTCGCAACTGGTGGTGCTGGTGACCAGCTACGTGCTCTGGGCCTTTTCCCTGCCGGTGGCCTTCAGCATCCTGACCATTCTGTTGCTGCGCATGGCCCTGCATAAACTGCCCCACGAAAACATGGCCGCCTCGAGCTGGCTGGCCCTCGGCCCGATCGGTACCGGCGCGCTGGGCATGCTGGTCCTGGGCGGTGATGCACCGCTGATTTTTGCGGCCAACGGTTTGCCGGGAGTCGGCGAGATTGCTTCAGGATTGGGCCTGGTGGCCGGCATCACCCTGTGGGGCTTCGGATTGTGGTGGATGCTGATGGCGCTACTGATCACTGTGCGCTACTTGCGTGCCGGCATTCCGTTCAATCTTGGCTGGTGGGGCTTCACCTTCCCGTTGGGCGTCTATTCTCTGGCGACGTTGAAACTGGCCAGTACCTTGAATCTGACGTTTTTCAGTGTGTCTGGCTGTGTGCTGGTGGCATTGCTGGCGGTGATGTGGCTGATCGTCGGCAAGCGCACGGTGCTGGGCGCCTGGCGTGGGGAGCTGTTTGTCTCGCCGTGCATTGCCGGATTGAAGAAATAACCGGCAAAAGTTAGGTAAGGTGTGGCCTGGATCGACTTGTGATAATCCAATAAGAATCCAGGCCACTCGCTACCTAACATCAGGGACACATGGAAGATGAGTCACCCCTCACAGTTCACCTTGCTGCGCACCCGGCGCTTCCTGCCGTTCTTCATCACCCAGTCCCTCGGGGCGTTCAACGACAACGTGTTCAAGCAGTCGTTGATCCTCGCCATCTTGTACAAGCTGGCCATCGAAGGTGACCGCTCGATCTGGGTCAACCTGTGTGCGCTGCTGTTTATCCTGCCGTTTTTCCTGTTCTCGGCCCTGGCCGGGCAATTCGGGGAAAAGTTCGCCAAGGACGCGTTGATCCGCCTGATCAAGCTTGGGGAAATCGCCATAATGGCGGTCGGCGCCGTCGGTTTCATGTTCGATCATCTGTCGTTGATGCTGGTGGCGCTGTTCGCCATGGGCACCCATTCGGCGCTGTTCGGGCCGGTGAAGTACTCGATCCTGCCGCAAGCCCTGCATGAAGATGAACTGGTCGGCGGCAACGGCCTGGTGGAAATGGGCACCTTCCTGGCGATCCTTGCCGGCACCATTGGCGCCGGGATCATGATGTCCTCGGCGCATTACGCGCCGGTGGTGTCCATGGCGATCATCGGCACTGCCGTGCTCGGCTACCTGGCCAGTCGCAGCATTCCCCGGGCGGTGGCGGCCACGCCGCAAATGCGCCTGAACTGGAACATTTTCAGCCAGTCCTGGGCCACGTTGAAACTGGGCCTTGGGCAAACGCCGGCGGTATCACGCTCGATTGTCGGCAACTCGTGGTTCTGGTTTGTCGGGGCGATCTATCTGACGCAGATCCCGGCCTATGCCAAGGAGTGGATGCACGGCGACGAAACCGTGGTGACGCTGATTCTGACGGTGTTCTCGGTCGGCATCGCGTTGGGGTCGATGCTGTGTGAGAAATTGTCCGGGCGTAAAGTCGAAATTGGGCTGGTGCCGTTCGGATCCTTCGGCCTGACCGTTTTCGGCCTGCTGTTGTGGTGGCATTCCGGCTCAATACCGGACAGCGCCGCCGGCCATGGCTGGATCGAGATCCTCGGTTTTGGCCACGCCTGGCTGGTACTGCTCGACATCCTCGGCCTGGGCGTCTTCGGTGGTTTCTACATCGTGCCGCTTTACGCACTGATCCAGTCACGTACGGCGGAAAACGAACGGGCGCGGGTGATTGCCGCCAACAACATCCTCAATGCATTGTTCATGGTGGTGTCGGCGATTGTCTCGATCGTTTTGCTGAGCGTGGCCAAGCTGTCGATCCCGCAGCTGTTCCTGGTGGTGTCGTTGCTGAACATCGGCGTCAACGCTTACATCTTCAAGATTGTCCCCGAGTTCACCATGCGTTTCATGATCTGGCTGCTCAGCCATTCCATGTACCGCGTCGAGCACCGCAATCTGGATTTGATCCCCGATGAAGGCGCGGCGTTGCTGGTGTGCAATCACGTGTCATTCGTCGACGCCTTGCTGATTGGCGGCGCGGTGCGCCGGCCGATTCGCTTCGTGATGTATTACAATATCTACAACCTGCCGGTGCTGAACTTCGTCTTCCGTACGGCGGGGACGATTCCTATCGCGGGGCGTCATGAAGACATCCAGATCTACGAAAAGGCCTTCACGCGCATTGCCAGGTATCTGAAGGACGGTGAGCTGGTGTGCATCTTCCCCGAGGGTAAATTGACCGCCGATGGCGAGATCAATGAGTTCAAGGGCGGGCTGACGCGGATTCTCGAAGAGACGCCGGTGCCGGTGATTCCGCTGGCCTTGCAGGGATTGTGGGGGAGTTTCTTCAGCCGCGATCCGGGCAAGGGGCTGTTTCATCGGCTGTGGTCACGGGTGACGCTGGTGGCGGGGCCGGCGGTGGCGGTTGAAGTGGCGGAACCGGCGAAGTTGCAGGCGTTGGTGGGGGAGTTGCGCGGGGCTGTTAGATAATGGTCGTTTGAACGGGCCTCATCGCGAGCAAGCTCGCTCCCACAAGGGTTCTCTGGTGTGGCACAGATTGTTGTCACACCAGCAATCCCTGTGGGAGCGAGCTTGCTCGCGATGGCGTCAGTGGCCTATGCGCTGACCTTCAGGCCAACAAGCCCGGAAATGATCAACGCCACACTCGCCAGTCGCACCAGCGCCATGGATTCGCCAAACAGGATGATCCCGGCGATCACCGTGCCCACGGCGCCGACCCCGGTCCAGATCGCATAGGCCGTACCCAACGGCAATTCCCTCATGGCAAGGCCGAGCAAGCCAAGGCTGATGGCCATGGCGGCAACGGTCAACACTGTGGGGAGCGGGCGGGTGAAGCCGTCGGTGTACTTGAGGCCGACGGCCCAGCCCACTTCGAACAGGCCGGCGAAAAACAGAATGATCCAGGACATGAAGACCTCCATCGTCTGACGGGGTCGTCCCCTGATTAATGACTCGATCGAGCCGCGAGGTCGTCCTCGCGATGGGCAATAGAGTGCCCAGCATTAACCCGGGGATCAAGTTTTTGAATCAGTCAGTCGCCTGCTGTGCAGCCATTTCCCGATCCTGTTTCTCGCTCATGCGGCGAAAATACGTGGAGAGCAAGGCCCCGGAAATATTGTGCCAGACACTGAACAATGCACTTGGCACCGCCGCCAGCGGCGAGAAGTGTGCACTGGCCAACGCGGCACCCAACCCGGAATTCTGCATGCCGACTTCCAGGGCCAGGGACTTGCGCTGGGCCAGAGGCAGCTTGAACAGGCGCCCGGTGAAGTAACCCAGCAGGTAGCCAAAGCTGTTGTGCAGCATGACCACGGCCATGATCAACAGGCCAGACTCGGCAATCTTCGCCTGGCTGGCAGCCACCACTGCGGTGACGATGATCACGATGCTGACCACCGACACCAGCGGTAAAGCGTCCACGGCGTGGCGAACCTTGTCGCCGAGCACCCGTTGGGCAACCACGCCCAGCACGATCGGCAGCAGCACCACTTGCAGGATCGACCAGAACAACTCCATGAACGATACCGGCAGCCAGGCCGAGGCCAGCAGCCAGATCAGGGCTGGGGTCAGTAGCGGGGCGAGGAGGGTGGTGACGGCGGCGATGGCCACCGACAGCGCCAGATCGCCGCGGGCCAGCCAGGTCATCACGTTCGACGAGGTGCCGCTCGGGCAGCAGCCGACCAGAATCACGCCGACAGCGATTTCCGGCGGCAAGTGAAACGCCTGGCAGAGCAACCACGCCATACCCGGCATGATCACGAAATGGGCAACCACGCCCAGAGCCACGCGCCATGGATGGCGAGCGACTTCGGCGAAGTCTTCGAGTTTGAGGGTCAGGCCCATGCCGAACATCACCAGGCCCAATAAGGGCACGATGGCGCCCTTGAGACCGAGGAACCATGCCGGCTGCAGAAATGCCACGACAGCGAAAATCAGTACCCAGTAAGCGAAGGTATTGCCGACAAAACGACTCAATGCAGCCAGTGCGCGCATGGCCTGATCCTTGTTATAGAAATACGCGGTTATTTGTAGGAGCTGGCTTGCCAGCGAAGGCGTCGCAATGGCTTGCGCATGACTTGAAGGCCTCTTCGCTGGCAAGCCAGCTCCTACAAAAGTTCACTGTCGGGGCTAGATGCCTTGAGGCGTCTCTTCCCCACCCAGCGCTTCAATCAGCGCCGGCAGGAAGTCGCCGAAGGTCAGCATCATCAGGGTGAAGCTGGCGTCCAGTTGGCCCAGGGCTTCGTCGCCGCCATCCTGTTCCGCCTGGTCTTGCAGCAGGTCTTCGAACTTCAGGCGCTTGACCACCATTTTGTCGTCGAGGACGAACGACAGTTTGTCCTGCCAGGCCAGGGACAACTGAGTGACCACTTTGCCAGTGCTCAAGTGCAACTGGATTTCTTCGCTGGTCAGGTCCTGGCGCTTGCAACGCACGATGCCGCCGTCTTCGTGGGTGTCGCGCAGTTCGCACTCGTCCAGCACGAAGAAATCGTCCGCGGCTTTCTGTGTGGTGACCCACTCGGTCATGGTGGCGGTCGGTGACATTTTTACGGTCAGCGGACGCACCGGCAGGGTGCCGATCACTTCGCGCAGGGTCGACAGCAGATCTTCGGCGCGTTTCGGGCTGGCCGAGTTGACCAGGATCAGGCCCTGTTTCGGCGCGATGGCGGCGAAGGTCGACGAGCGGCGGATAAAGGCTCGGGGCAGGAAGGCCTGGATGATTTCATCCTTGATCTGATCGCGTTCCTTCTTGTAGACCTTGCGCATTTGCTCGGCTTCGATCTCTTCGACCTTTTCCTTGACCGCATCACGCACGACGCTGCCCGGCAAAATACGTTCTTCCTTGCGCGCGGACACCAGCAGGAAATCACCGCTGACGTGCACCAGTGGCGCATCTTCGCCTTTGCCGAACGGCGCGACGAAACCGTAGGTGGTCAACTCCTGGCTTGCACATGGGCGCGCCAGTTTGGTGGCCAGTGCAGTTTCCAACGCCTCGGCATCAACAGGCAGATCTTGGGTCAGGCGATAGATAAGCAGGTTTTTGAACCACATGGGGTGAGTCTCTCCTTATATACAAAGGGGGGCATTATTGTCTTCGCCGTGCCATAGGCCAACCTTTCTCTAAGCCTTTGGAAGGCCTCGGAAAATTATTTTAAAAAGTGCTTGCCAGAGGTTGGGTCGCTCCGTAGAATGCGCGCCACACCGAAGCGAAGGGTGATTAGCTCAGCTGGGAGAGCGTCTGCCTTACAAGCAGAATGTCGGCGGTTCGATCCCGTCATCACCCACCATTCGTTTTCAGTGTTACGCGCAGCGGTAGTTCAGTCGGTTAGAATACCGGCCTGTCACGCCGGGGGTCGCGGGTTCGAGTCCCGTCCGCTGCGCCATATTCGGTAACCTGGAACACTGAACGCCAGGTCACCACGGAAAAGCCCGCTGATGCGGGCTTTTTTCTGCCTCAAGTTTCACTGTTGTTCCTGTGGGTTGCGTCGTTTCACCGGTTTTTAGATTTTTTTGAAAAAACTTCAAATAAATCAACACTTTATAAAAAACCTGTGGCATAATGTGCCCCGCAACGAAGGTAAAGGGTGATTAGCTCAGCTGGGAGAGCGTCTGCCTTACAAGCAGAATGTCGGCGGTTCGATCCCGTCATCACCCACCACTTACTTTCAACGCTACGCGCAGCGGTAGTTCAGTCGGTTAGAATACCGGCCTGTCACGCCGGGGGTCGCGGGTTCGAGTCCCGTCCGCTGCGCCATATTCGGTAATCTGGAACACTGAACGCCAGATCGCCACAGAAAGCCCGCCTTGTGCGGGCTTTTTGCTGTCCTGGATTTGGCTTTCCTCGCTCCCTGTAGGAGCAGCCGGTCGACGCTCGATTGCTCGCGAAGGTCGTGAACGATAACGCGTAAATTCAGATAGCCAGCGGCGCACGTGGGTTTTTACACCTACAGTCCGGCGTTGCGCCTGTGCCGGTAGTCGCTGACGGCTTCATACACGGCTTTGCGCAAGCGATTGATACCGCCGATAGGGCGGTGTGCTTCCACGCCAAACCAGGGATTGAACGACTGGTTGTCGCATTGCAGGTTCAGCGCCGGTGTATCGAAGTCCTGCGCCGGCACTTTGATTCGCGCCACGGTCTCGAAGGGCGCATCGCTTTCACGCCACTCAATGCTGGTGTCTTCGATCGGCATGTACTTGTTGGCGTCCTGTCGCTGGATTTGCAAGGCAAAACAAACGGGCACCCGATCGGTCGACAACTGTTGATTCAGCGCATTGCGCAGAAAATTCGGCAAATTGCGATTTTGTTCCGGCAAGCTGTAGGCCGGGCAACTGTCCGGATCGGGTGCAACCCGGAACTTCGCATTGGCTTCACCGAATTTGTAGGGCGAAACCGAAAAGTATGTCGTTCGGGTCGGGCTTGGTGGGGCAGGGGACAGCGTCGCCAGGGCGATAAACAGGTGGCGAACCTGCCAGGTGCTTGGATCCCGGCTCGGAAAGAACGCCATTATCTTTTTACCGTCGGCCTGGGCGGCGACGTTCTGACGGTATTCGGCGACATTACTGACAAAGAAGTTCGGGTGGCTGAACATCACAAAGTCCTGTTCTCCTCGCCTCTGCTGATCGCTCAACAGTTGTTTGCCTGGCACATCGAACAGTTTGATCGCCATGCCCCGGGCGTCGCGCATGCTATCGAACTGCGGGTAGGCATTGCCGTTGGACAGGCGCATCGTCGCTTGCCAGGTTTTGCCCGGTTCGCTGAACACGCCCTGACGCAACTCGCCTGGCAGTTCCGGCAGCACCTGAACCTCGGCCTTCACGCAGCCGTGGGCCTTGGCATGGGCATCGCGCAGGTAGCGGGTGCTTTCGCGGTGCTGATCGACGATGCGCACGGCGGTCTGGATAATGTCCTGGGTCATCGCGGCTTCGTCGTCCGCAATCAACTCCTGTGCCGAGACTGGCCCGCGCTGCTGCCAGGCAAACCAGGCGCTGGCCAATGCCCAGCCCAGCACACCGAGACCCAGCAGCCACAGCAACAGCTTGCCGAGCAAAGCGCCCAGTCGCAGCCAGAGTGTAATCAGCATGTGAGAGTCCTTTTGACTAGTGCTGTGATCATGGCAATTGCGCCTCCAGCGGGCCGCCCAGCACCTTCAGGTATTCCAGCAGTGCCCAGCGTTCTTGCGGCTGCAACCCGCGGCCGATCACACCATTGCCGAGTTTGCCGGTGCGGAATTCATGACCACTGTTGTGGTTGCCGGTGATTTTCGTGTCGAACACAAAAGCGTTGTCGAAAGCTTCAGTGCGATATCCCAGATGCTGTGGGTCGTATTCGAAAGAGCCTTTGTAGAACGTGGTCGCACGCTCATCCTGAGGCGACAGCAATTGATAAATGCTCGGTACCGAACCGTTGTGCAGAAACGGTGCCGTCGCCCATACGCCCGCCAATGGCCTGGCCTTGTACGAACGCAATTCGCGCACGCCGATTGGCAGGCCGAAACCGTCCATGTCCGGTCGCTCGGCGGGCGTGATGTTGGCGTCTTTATAGGCGCGGTCACGGACGAATGCCGTGACATAGGCCAGTCCCGTGGCCACGGACATTTTGCTCAGGTCCATCGGTTCGTCGGGTTTTGGCTCCACATCGAGTTTTTCCAGCTCCGCCTGCTTCCATTGCAGCGCTGTCAGGTCGAAGCGGTGGTCGGCGATGTTGTTGGCTGCGCCGGGGTCTGTGCCAATGTATTTCACGGGGATCATTTTCAGGTGCTGAACGTATCGCCCGTCGCCCTGGGTGGTGTGCGGTACGTGACAACCCGCGCAGTTTTCGACGAACAAGGCGCGTCCCTTCGCTGCCAGGGGTTTGTCGACCGCGCCCAACAGATCTTCCGGCCAGGCCGGAGGCTTGAGTCGTCGCAGGGTTTCTTCGATCAGGTGCAGGTCGCGCACACGGACACTGGAGGGATAGCGGGCATCGCCCATCAGTGGCTGGTCGTTCTTGTCGAAGAAGTTCAGCGTGGCGCCGACACCCAGCGCTTCGCCGATGTTGCGCGCCATCGGTTGTTTCGCCGAGCCGTTCCACTGCACCCATTCGAACGTCCACATGTCCCACAACTGCGGATAATCGACCGGGGCATTGGCCACACGGTAGTTGTCGGGGGAGATCGCATCACCGAAGCTGGCGTTGGCAATGCGCCCGAAGGCGTCTGTGCGCCCCGGGCCTTCCTCGGTCGGATAGAGCCCGCGATGGGTGTCGTTCCAGGCCACCTTTAGGAACGTATCGAGTGAGGATTTGAATTCTTTGCGCAACTGTTGATGGCGGGCGTCGTAGTCCTGGCCCAGCACGTTGCGTGCGAAACGTTCGAACTTCCACGGGTTGTAGTAAGTCGAGGTCAGGCTGGCCACCAGTGCCTGTCCGAAACTGCCCCCTTTGAGTGTAGGAACACTGGACGGCAGGACGTGTTGCGCCGAGCCGCCGTCGATACGCACGGCTTGACCCTTGAACCGCAGTTCGCCGGTGTGGCAGGCCGCGCAGGTGACATCCAGAAACACATCCGGGCTCCCCGTATTCTGGTGTCGGGTAAAGCCTGCCGGGAGGTTGCCGGGGTTATTCGGCGTCGGTTTCTGGCCAGGATCCACCAGGAAACCGAAGCGGGCGAGGTACTCGGGGGTGGCGAAGCGTTGCTGCGAGAAGGGCAGTTCGAGGGCGGTGAACCAGTCATAGTGCAAGCCTTTGACCTGAGTGCCCTGGGGGGTGAAGTAATAAGTCTCTCGATCGGCGGCGCTCCATTGCTCCAGGTAATGCACCTGTTGTGGAGGCGACCAGGCCGGCAATTTCGGGTTGGCGACGTAGTAAAGAACCACGGCCAGGACCAGCCCGAGCAGTACTGCGATGAGAACCAGTAAGCGAATGAAGAGGCGCAAGATAAACGTCCTTGTCGAATGATCATGCCGTTATGCCCGAGTACCCAGGGTGCGGCAAGAGGCCATTACGCCAGATATTGTAGGTTCAGGAAGCAGTCTGCGTCGGAACAAGATGAAAGAAGCTTCATCAGCCGAATGGTGAAATGCGTTTAAACACCTGAACTTATCGATCGTTTCCGGCTCTCATGCCGGTAGCCATTGGTCGTGGCGGCCTGATAAGCTCGCGGCTTTACTCGATTGCCCTTTAGGCGCATGAACAAGGAAATAGCATGAAACAGCATCGGTTGGCGGCGGCGGTGGCCCTGGTTGGCCTGGTACTTGCGGGTTGTGATTCGCAGACCAGCGTAGAGCTGAAAACTCCGGCGCAAAAAGCTTCCTACGGCATTGGCCTGAACATGGGCAAGAGCCTGGCTCAGGAAGGCATGGATGACCTGGACTCCAAGGCTGTAGCCCAGGGCATCGAAGACGCCGTCGGCAAGAAAGAGCAGAAGCTCAAGGACGAAGAACTGGTTGAGGCGTTCGCCGCACTGCAAAAGCGTGCCGAAGAACGCATGGCCAAGATGAGTGAAGAGTCGGCCGCTGCCGGCAAGAAATTCCTCGAAGAAAACGCCAAGAAAGCCGGCGTGACCACCACCGCTTCGGGCTTGCAGTACGAAGTCGTGCAGAAAGCCGATGGTCCTCAGCCAAAGCCGACTGACGTAGTGACCGTTCACTACACCGGCAAGCTGACCAATGGCACCGTATTCGACAGTTCCGTCGAGCGCGGCAGCCCGATCGATCTGCCGGTCAGCGGTGTGATCCCGGGTTGGGTCGAAGGCCTGCAACTGATGCACGTCGGCGAGAAGTACAAACTGTACATCCCTGCTGACCTGGCTTACGGCGCTCAAAGCCCGAGCCCGGCGATTCCGGCTAACTCGGTGCTGGTATTCGACCTGGAACTGCTGGCCATCAAGGATCCGGCAAAAGAAGACGACGCAGCCAAGTAATCGGCGCCTGCTTCGATAACAACGCCTCGCTTATGCGGGGCGTTGTTGCATCTGGCGATTGGCACGGGTAAACAAAACGAACAGACGCTCCAGGTCGGAGTCTCAGGCATAGCAGGCGTTGGCATTAGCCGCACAAGGCCGCCAAGTCAATGAAATTATAGGTTTTTTTTTGATGGGTGAAAAACGCCCGATCTGAACGGAGGCCTTGTAAAACGGGGCTTACAGCGCTGAAAAGCAGCTCTGTTCACAAGGTTATCCACAATTTGTGTGGATAACATTTTAACGGGAGGCATCATGAAAGCACCCTGGAATTTCGCTCGTTTCCTGCCGCTGGCCGCACGGCTGCTGGCACGCGGTCGATTACCGACCCTGTTGTTCGCAGTCGCCAGCAAGTTTGCGAGCCAAGGCAACCGACTGGGCAAGCTCAAGGATGACTTGAAGCTGTTGCAGGCACTCGGCCTGGCCTACTGGCGTGGTGAATATCGCGCCATCAGCCCCAAGGCGCTGGTTGCGGTCGTCGCGGGCCTGATGTACTTCCTCAGCCCGGTGGATGCGATCCCGGATTTCATTCCGGTGTTCGGCATGCTCGATGACATCGCGGTATTGGCGTGGCTTATGAAAGTGCTCGACGACGAACTCGATGCCTTCCGCGCCTGGCGCAAACGGCAGGTGCCCGAGAAACTCGCGGTGGTTGAGCGCCTGCCTGATACCCCCGAGCAACTGCAACTTCAAGGCCCGAAAAAACACTGAGTCGATTTCGACCTGCTCGCAGATTGATGTCCCCCGCGACCTTGGCCGCTGTTAGGATTACACTTCTAAGGAAAAGTGCCGACTCGCTAAGTGTTGTTGTCCTACGGGGTAGTCATGGATATTCAGATAATTACACGCGAAGGCGAGCCCGAATATGCGGTTCTGCCATGGGCTCAGTATCAGGCGTTATTGAAAGCAGCGGGGATCAAGGAGCAAGCGTCGCCTCAAGCCACGAAGCTTCAGGCGGCAACACCAGACGCGATTCTGCCGGGTCTGGATCAACTACGCAGTTTGCGCGAGGGGAAGGGCATCGCCATTGAGGCGCTGGCCCGCACGGTAGGCATCAGCCCGTCTTACCTGGCCATGATCGAAAGTGGCGAGCGTCTGCCTGACGCCGCGATTCGCCGTAGCCTGGCCTGGGAATTGACGGTGCCGGGGTGGAGGGATGAATCGTGAGCGTACGCATCAGCCGTCAACATTGGGACGGATTGTTGGGCGAACTGGATCAGGCGCGTCGCCAGCGCCATCTCTTGACGTATCGGGCATTGCTGGAGCGTCTGCAGTTGCCGACCCCGGCCATGCAAACCCTGACAGCGGCCCTGGAGCATCTGGCCGCACTGGATGCCAAGGCGGAGCAGCCATTGCGCAGTTCACTGGTGATCAGCCAGGGCGCCAGCCGTTTGCCGCGTACCGGTTTCTTTGAGTGTGTCGAACGCCTGGGGCGTTTCTCCGGGCCGTCCGACGGTGTCGCCGCCGCGTCCTGGCATGCTTCGGAAGTAGTGCGGGTGTTCGAATACGAATACCCGGAATCGGCCGAGGCCTGAGTGTTTTTGCGACTCAAGGCGCGAGCCGGATACTGGCTCGCGCGCCAGTTGTTTCACTGGTCGTGGTTTGTCCGTCGGCCACGTGGCTGGCGCTGGCTCGAAGGTCAGTTCGCACGTATGGCAAACCTGGGCGATGTCGGCGCCCAGAGCTTCTATGGGCACATCCTGACGTTTCGCGGCGTCGGCCTCGGTGCTCGTGAGGAGGGCGTGCGTTTGTTGCGCCTGGCGGCGTTGGCGGGCGATGGCAAGGCGGCGTATCAAGTGGGCGTGATCAGCCTGGCCGGGACGGCGAGCAAGGCTCCGGACCCGGTTGAGGCCGCGCGGTTCTGGAAGATTGCAGCGAAGGCCGGGCATCCGTTGGCGCCGATCAAGTTGCAAGAACTGGTGTTTCGCGAGACTGACCTATAACCCCCTGAGCTGCCGGGTGATGGCTGTGATGTGCTCGACGTGACCGGGCGACGGTTGCGGTCCAGGCCTTGTTGAAGGATATAGGTGAGGATCAAATCGAGATTCAGGTTGTTTGATCTGGCGTCTTCGCTGGCAAGCCAGCTCCTACAGGGGGGCGTCAGATCAGTCAGCGCTGCCCTGTCAGCCAAACCCTTTCGGGCTCCGGCACCGCCAGGCTATCAATCACATGCACGCTATACCCTTGCACATTCTTCGCATGGTGCTTGGCCTGTGATGCCATCTCGGCCAACTGGCTCGCATCGAGTTGTTCACAGGCCTGTGGGTGCAGATGCACCACCCCGATCGACAGTGACAACAGCGCAAACTCCTGACGCACGCCCTGGCGGTTCGGTGCGACGAAGCAGCCGGCTTCCAGGTGCTCGCTGCGGTAGAAACGCCGGCACTGGCTCTGGAAGTCGTCGAGCAACTGGTTCAAGCGTTTGCGCCAGTCTTGCGGGCCGAGCACCAGCAGGAAGTCATCACCACCGATGTGGCCGACAAAGTCGCGGGCCGGGTCGACGCGGTCGTTCAGGCATTGCGCCAGGCACAGCAGGACTTCGTCGCCGCGGCCGTAGCCGTAGATGTCGTTGAAAGGCTTGAAACTGTCGATGTCCACGTAGCAGATCACCGATTCCCGTTGCTGTTGCAGCAGCCGCGTCAGGCATTGCCGGATCGGCACGTTGCCAGGCAGCAAGGTCAACGGGTTGGCGTAGCGGGCCTGCTGGATCTTCAGTTCCGTAATCAACTTGAGCACGTCAATCACCCGGCCAAGCCCGAGATAGCCGCCATTGAGGGTGATGATGAAGTCTTCTTCGATGCGCTGGCGGGCACGGCTGGTGATCAGGCGGCTGACTTGTTGCAGTGACTGACTCAGCTCGACGGCGAGGTAGTCATCGCTCATCAAGCGGCTGATCGGTTTGCGGGCGAACAGGTCGGTGGCAAAGGGCTTGAGCAGGACGTCGGAGAGCGAATGACGATGGACAATGCCGCAGGGCTGACCCTGTTCATCCAGGACCGCCAGCGAATTCAGGTTGGCCTGGCGGCGAAAGGTTTCGAGCACCCTGGCGGTGGGGGTGCTGCGGTTCACCGCGGGTTGCTCGTTGAGCAGGGCGCTGAGGTCGCTGCCGTCTTCGCTCAGTACAACGGCGGTGCTGTCCTGTCGGGGCATCATTGCCCGGGCATCCCGCGGTGGGTGTTCCTGGGGGCGGCAGAGCAGGTAGCCCTGCACCAGGTCCACGCCCATTTCGGTCAGCACCGTGAGCTCTTCCAGCAGTTCGATACCTTCGGCGATGACTTGCGCCCGCGAGGCCTTGGCGATTTGCAGGATCGAACCGACGAATTCACGCTTGAGCGCATCCTGATGAATGCCATCAATGAAATGCCGATCGATTTTCACATAATCGGGCCGCAGCTCGGACCACAGCCGCAAACTCGAATAGCCCGCCCCCAGATCATCCAGCGCAATCGAAAACCCCATCGCCCGATAGTGATGCAGGGCGGTTTGCAACAGCTGGAAATCATCGGTTGGCGTTTGTTCGGTCAACTCGATGACCACCTGGCTTGGAGGGATGCCGAAGTCTTGCAGCAGTTGCAAGGTGCGCCCCGGTTGGTGGGCCGCTTCAAGCAGGGATTCCGGGGATACGTTCAAGAACAGCAGGCCAGGCAATTGCTGTTCATTGAAGCGTCGGCAAGCGCTCTCGCGGCAGGCGATTTCCAGCTCGCTCAGACGTCCGGCCTGGCGGGCGACGGAGAACAGGGCGACAGGGGAGTGCAGAGGGCTGTTGGACGGGCCGCGACTGAGGGCTTCGTAGCCGAGAATGCGTCGTTCGCAGAGGCTGATGATCGGCTGGAACAAGCTGTGCAAACCGCTTTGAGTCAGGATCGAACTCAATGCACTCAGCTGTTCGGTTGTGGTCATGGCGATCTCTGGCGATAAAAAAAGGACCGGGCGTGCCCTTGGTAAAGGGTACGCCCGGTCCTTTATTTCACGACAGAACGATGACGGTTTGATGACGCCTGGGGGGCGTCAGCATTAAATTGCCATCAGCTGTTTGTAAAAACTCAGTGCTTGGCCACTGCCGTGTTGAGTTTCAGGTAGTCCAGCAGAATCCGCCCGGTTTCGCTCAGGTAGGCGTCGTCTTCCGGTTTGGTTTTATCATCTTCGGCCGCAATGACGTCCTCGTCTTCTTTCTTCAGCTCTTTGAGCGGTTCTTCACCCTTGGCCTTGCGACGGATGTTTTCCATGGCCAGCTGTTTGGCTTCGATGTCGGCGTGCTGGGCACGACGCTCGGCTTCATTGAGGCTGACGGTTTTTTCCAGCATCAGTTTCTGCGCCAGGGCCAGCTTGTCGCGGATGAACACGAACTCTGCATCCTTGGCCGTACGCACGTCATGTTCGGACTGGAGCTGCGCAATGTACGGTTTGAACGGATCCACTGCAGGCTTGATCGCCGCCTTGATGGTGTCCCACGGCATGGCTTCCGGCAGGGCGCTTTCGCCGATTTCCTTGGTGTCGATGATCGACGGGTAATCGATGTCCGGCAAGACGCCCTGATGCTGGGTGCTCTGCCCGGAAACCCGATAGAACTTGGCCAGGGTCAGTTTCAGTTCGCCATGGTTGAGCGGCTGAATGGTCTGTACGGTGCCTTTGCCGAAGGTCTGGCCACCGATGATCAGTGCGCGGTGGTAGTCCTGCATGGCGCCGGCAAAGATCTCCGAAGCCGAGGCGGACAGACGGTTGACCAGCAACGCCATCGGGCCTTTGTAGAACGCCCCCGGGTTTTCATCTTCCAGGACATCGACGCGGCCATCGGCGTTACGCACGAGCACGGTCGGGCCTTTGTCGATGAACAGGCTGGTCAGCTCGGTGGCCTCTTGCAAGGAACCGCCGCCGTTGTTACGCAGGTCGATGACCACGCCGTCGACTTTCTCTTTCTGCAGCTCGGTCAGCAGTTTCTTGACGTCGCGGGTGGTGCTCTTGTAATCCGGATCGCCGGCACGGAAGGCCTTGAAGTCCAGATAGAACGCCGGGATTTCGATAATGCCGAGCTTGTAGTTTTTGCCGTCCTGCTTCAGGTTCAGTACCGACTTCTTCACGGCCTGGTCTTCGAGCTTCACCGCTTCACGGGTGATCGGCACGATCTTGGTGGTCTGGTCGTTCGGCGCATTGCTGGCCGGGATGACTTCCAGGCGCACGACAGTGCCTTTCGGACCACGGATCAGCTTGACCACTTCGTCCAGGCGCCAGCCCACCACGTCGACCATTTCCTTGTTGCCCTGGGCCACGCCGATGATCTTGTCGGCCGGTGCAACCTGCTTGGTCTTGTCCGCCGGACCTGCCGGCACCAGGCGTACGACTTTCACCTGGTCGTTATCGCTCTGCAACACGGCGCCGATGCCCTCGAGGGACAGGCTCATGTTGATGTCGAAGTTTTCCGCATTATCCGGCGACAGATAGTTGGTGTGCGGGTCGTAGGACATGGCGAAGGTATTGATGTACGCCTGGAAGATGTCTTCCGCGCGGGTCTGGTCCAGGCGTGCCAACTGGTTCTTGTAGCGCTTGGTCAGGGTTTCCTGGATCTGCTTGGGCTCTTTGCCGGCGATCTTCATCCGCAATACTTCATCCTTGACGCGTTTGCGCCACAGGTCGTCGAGTTCTGCGGTGGATTTGAGCCAGGGAGCGTCCTTGCGGTCGATCAGCAAGGTTTCCTTGGTGGTGAAGTCGATCTTGTCGACGCCTTTGCCCAACTCGGCAAGGGCGAAGTCCAGACGCGCCTTTACGCGGTCCAGGTAGCGCTTGTAGATGGTGAACCCGGCGTTCAGGTCGCCACTCTTGAGGAAGTCGTCGAACTGCGTCTTCCACTTGTCGAATTCGGCAATGTCGCTGGCCATGAAGTAGCTGCGCGACGGATCCAGCAGCTTGAGGTAGCTGTCGTAGATGATCACCGAGCGCGCGTCGTCGAGTGGCGGCTTGCTGTAGTGGTGGCGTTTGAGCAATTCCACGACATTCAGACTGGCGATCACTTCGTCACGATCGGGTTGAAGCTTGTCCCAGCTATTGGCTGCGAATGTATTGCTCGACATCGGCAGCAAGCCGATACCGATGAATAAGGCGAGGGCAGTGCTGGGGAACAAATGCTTCATGCTGATTCGACGCGGGGACAATTGATAACGCATATTAGGCCGTCTTTGAAGTCGCCGGTTCTTTGAGAGCCGGTCGCATAATGCAAAAAGCCCGGCGCTATAGCTTCGGGCTCAGTCCAGACTCACTATGGAGGCACTGTGAAAGCATTGCAAGGCGTTGACGGTCGAGTGGTGTGGGTTGATGAGCCGAGTCCTGCATGCGATGTAGGACAAGTTCGTATTCGAGTGTCGGCAGCGGGTATCAATCGCGCCGATTTATTACAGAAGGCCGGCCTTTATCCCCCGCCGCCAGGGGTCAGCCAAGTGCTTGGTCTAGAGTGCTCGGGCGTGATCAGCGAGGTGGGCGCCGGGTCCTCCTGGCAGATTGGTGATCGGGTTTGCGCCTTGCTGGCCGGGGGCGGCATGGCCGAAGAAGTGGTTGTCGACGGGCGGCACGTGCTGCCGGTTCCCGACGGGGTGTCACTGGTCGAAGCGGCAGCGCTGCCCGAAGTCTATGCAACGGTCTGGTTGAATTTGTTTCAACTTGCTGCGCTCAAGCCGGGTCAGAAAGTTCTGCTGCACGCCGGAGCAAGTGGAATTGGTTCAGCGGCTATTCAGCTGTGCAAGGCCTTTGGTAGCCCATGCTGGGTCAGCGTCGGCTCCGCCGAGCGACTGGCGTACTGCGAAGCGCTGGGCGCCCAGGGCGGCGTGGTGCGCAATGGCGATCTGGAGAGCCTGCGCGATCTGGGGCCGTTCGACGTGATTCTCGACCCGGTGGGTGGTAATTACGCGGCATTGAACCTCAAGCTGCTCGCGCAGGATGGCCGTTGGGTGTTGATCGGCCTGATGGGCGGCCGCGAGGCCAAGCTGGATCTGGCCCAGGTGCTGGCCAAGCGAGTGCAGTTGCTGGGTTCGACCCTGCGCAGCCGTGATGAGCAATTCAAGGCCGATCTGTTCTGCGATCTACGCCTGCACGTGTGGCCGCTGTTCGCCGAAGGGCGCTTGAGCCCGCAATTGGCCAAGGCTTTTCCGATCAAGGATGCCGAGGCGGCGTTTGCCGAACTGGCAAGCAATACCGTGGCGGGGAAGGTGGTGTTGGTGATTGACGAGAGCCTGGCTTGATCCTTGTAGGAGCTGGCTTGCCAGCGAAGAACGATAATGCGGTGTGGCATGAACACCGTGTTGTCTCGTTCGCTGGCAAGCCAGCTCCTACAGGTTCCGGGTTACTTCCAGAGATGGATCGGCCAGCCAGCTTTTTCAGCCTGTTCGCGCAGCACCGGATCCGGGTTGACCGCGTGGGGGAAATCCACTTTCAGCAACAACGGCAAATCATTGCGTGAGTCGGAATAGAAACTCGCGCCTTCAAGGTTTTCCTCCTCGGCATCCAGCCATTCCAGCAAGCGGGTGATCTTGCCTTCGCGGTAGGTCAGGGTGCCGACGGTATGACCGCTGTAAACGCCGTGGGCCACTTCCAGTTCAATGCCCAGGATCTCGTCGATGCCCAGACGTTCGGCGATAGGGCCGACCAGGTGGGTGCCGGAAGCCGAGATCACCAGAATCCGGTCACCGGCCTTGCGATGTGCCGCGATGGTTTTGGTGGCGTCGCTGAAGATGATCGGTTCGATGAAGTCTTCCACCCATGGGCCAACCAGATGCTCGACTTCTGCGGGCGTCCGACCGATCAACGGTTCCAGGCTGAAGGCCATGTAGTCCTCCATCGCCAGGTGGCCGCGGCCGTAGGCATCCATCAGCTCCTTGTCGCGACGCAGGAACGATTCGCCATCGACCCAACCGAGGCGAACCATTTGCTCGCTCCACAGTGAGGCGCAGTCGCCGTGGATGAGGGTTTCGTCCAGATCAAAAATTGCCAGGGCCATCAGTGCAGTTCTCTCTTGAGCGTCAGCAAAGTCATCAGGCTACCTCACACAGGGCCGTCGGATCGATGGAAAGCGCCAGACGTCGACCGTCGGGATGCAAGTCGGCCGCCGAGCGGTTCAGCACATCTACCACCAATTCCACGCCCCGGGCTTCTACCCGGTAGCGAATCACGTTGCCCAGCAGGCTGTGGCTACGCACCTGCGCGTCCAGATCGCCATTGAGGCTCAGTTCGATGGCTTCCGGGCGGATGGCGATGCGCTTGCTGATCGGTCGCTGCAACAGCTTCGAAGCGCTGTCGGCATCCAGCAGATTGTAGTTGCCGATGAACCCGGCGGCGAACACATCCACTGGCGCAGTGTAGAGGGTTTCGGCGTCGCCGCTTTGTACGATCTTTCCCTGATTCATCAGGAAAATCCGGTCAGACATGGTCAGGGCTTCTTCCTGATCGTGTGTGACGAATATTGTGGTCAAGCCCAGCTCGCGCTGGATCTGACGGATCTGTTCGCGCAGGTGCTTGCGAATCCGCGCGTCCAGGGCCGACAACGGTTCGTCGAGCAGCAACAGGCGTGGGCGGGTCACCAACGAGCGGGCGAGGGCCACGCGCTGGCACTGACCGCCGGACAATTGATGCGGAAAACGCGAGGCGAAGTCATTCAGTTCCACCAGTTTCAACACTTCGGCGACGCGCTTCTGACTGTCGTCGGCGTTGACCTTCTGCATACGCAGGCCGAAGGCGATGTTTTGCTCCACACTCATATTGGGAAACAGGGCATAGCTCTGGAACACCATGCCGATCCCGCGTTTTTGCGGGCTCAGGGGCACGATGTCCTGATTGTCCAGGAGGATCTTGCCACCGTCCACCGAGGTCAGGCCGGCGATGCAGCGCAGCAGTGTGGATTTGCCGCAGCCGGAGGGGCCGAGCAGGGTGACGAATTCGCCTTTCTTGATTTCGCAATTGATGTCGCTGAACACGGTGGTGCCAGCCTGCCCTGCTTGAGCGTAGCTTTTCTGAAGATGCTGGACGCTGACGTAGCTCATAAGCTTTTGTCCTTGTTCAAGATATTGGCGATCCAAGTCAGTACCAGCACAAAGAAGAAGTAGGAAATCACCAGCGCACTGGTGAAATGACCGCTGCTGTTGCGCATGTTGTTGAGGTAGACCTGCAGGGTTTCGTAGCGGGTGCCCACGAGGATGTTGGCGAACACGAATTCACCGAACAGAAACGAGAACGACAGCAGCAGTGCCACCATCAGGCCCTTGCGCAGGTTCGGCAGCACCACCAGGAATGCGGCTTGAAAGGTGCTGGCGCCGAGCAACTGGGCAGCGTCCATCAGGTCGCGCAGGTTGATCGCATGCAGGTTGTTGGTGATCGCCCGGTACATGAACGGCAGCGCCACGGTGAAGTAGCAACCGATCAGGATCCACGGTGTGCCGACCATGGCGAACGGTCCGGAGCCGTAGAGCTGCAACAGCCCCACCGACGACACCACCGGCGGCACGGCGAAGGGCAGCAGGATCAGGATGTTCATCAGCGCGTCGAGTTTCGGGAAGTGGTAATGCACCACGAACAGCAGCGGCAGAATCAGCACCACGGAAAGGATCAACGAACCGACGCAGACCAGCAACGATTGCCCGAACGCATCCAGGAAGCGCGGGTCGCTCCACAGCTGGATGTACCATTTGAGGGTGAAGCCACTGGGCAGAATGGTCGCCGACCAACTGCTGGCGATCGAGTAGATCAGCGTGCCGGCCAGCGGTAACAGCAGGATGGCAAACACCAAGTACACCACGACGCGGTGGTAGACACCGACGGGCCCCAGTTCAGCGCGAGACATGGTAACTCCTCTTCAACAGCAATTGATGCACGATGGTCACCAGGGTCATCAAGGCCACCAGCACCACGGCCAGGGCGCTGGCCAGGTTCGGGTCCAGGGAAATGTCGCCGGACACCATCGCCGCGATGCGGATCGGCAGCACGTTGAAGTTGCCGGTGGTCAGTGCGTACACCGTCGCGTAGGCGCCGAGGGCGTTGGCCAGCAGGATCACGAAGGTGCCGAGCAGCGCCGGTGTCAGCACCGGCAGACCGATGTGCCGCCAGAACTGCCAGCCACTGGCACCGAGCAGCGCGGCGGACTCGCGCCAGTCTTCGCGCAAGGCATCGAAGGCCGGGTACAGCAGCAGTACGCCGAGAGGGATCTGGAAGTAGGTGTAGAGGAGGATCAGCCCGGTTTTCGAGTACAGGTTGAAATCCTGAATGATGCCGGCCTGCTTGAGCATGATGGTAAAGCTGCCGTTGAAGCCGAGCAAAATGATGAACGCGAAGGCCAGGGGCACGCCGGCGAAGTTGCTGGTCATGTTGGCGAAGGCGTTGACGAAGTTGCGCAGTTTCGAATCGACCCGGCGCAGGGAGTAGGCGCCCAGTATCGCGATAAGGATCCCGAACACGCTGGACCAGAAACTGATCTCGAGGCTGTACTGGATGGCCTGCAGGTAGAACTTCGAGCTGAAGATTTTGCTGAAGTTGGCCAGGCCCCAGCCGAATTCTTCCGATTGCAGGCTGTTGATCATCACCCAGGTCAGCGGTGCGATCTCGAACACGATGAAGAACAACGCAAACGGGACCAGGCACAGGACAGCGAGCCATTTACTGCGGGTCATGGAATTCACTTCAACAGCTCCCGGCAGACCGGTTTGTCGTGGGGCACGCCGAGCAACTGGCAGACGGTGCCGCAGATTTCGGTCTGTTTCGGCGCGGCGTCCACGTTGAAGCTGAATGCATCACCGAGAACGAACAGCGGCACTTCACGTTCTTCCGGCAGCAGGCCGTTGTGGGAGCGGTCGTTGTTCATGCCGTGGTCGGCAGTGACCAGCACCTGATAACCGGCATCGAGCCAGCCTTGCAGGTAGTCGGCCAGGATGATGTCGGCCGAGCGGGCGCTGTTGCGGTACTGCGGGGTGTCGAGGCCGTGCTTGTGCCCGGCGTCGTCGATGTTCATCGGGTGGATCAACAGGAAGTTCGGCGCATGGCGCAGGCGCAGGTTTTCGGCGTCGGCGAACAGGTGCGAATCCGGGTAGTGATCGTTCCAGTAGAAATGCCCGTGCTGGATCGGCAGTTGCGGGTCATCGGTGTGACGGTCCCGGGCCGCCACGAAGGGCGAACGGTTGTACAGTTCGCTGACCCAGTGATAAGCCGCAGCGGCCGTCACAAGACCTGCGTCGGTGGCGTAGTGATAGATGCTGCGCTGGTTGGACAGGCGCGAGACATTGTTGTGGACAATGCCGCTGTCGATGGGCGCAACGCCGGTCAGGATGCATTCGTACAGCGGGCGGGACAGGGCCGGCAACTCGCACTCCAGTTTATAGAGTGCGGCGCGTCCGGCGCCGACGTACGCCTGCAGGTGCCCCATGGCGTGGCGGGCGACCTCATGGTTGAGGCCGTCGAGCACGACAAGGATGACGTTGTGCTTCATAGGGGAAAAAACTCCGTGTAACAGGAATCAGAAGTTTCGAACTCAACTCAACCCCTTGTGGGAGCGAGCTTGCTCGCGATAGCGGCCTGACATTCAACATTTCCTTCGAATGTAAGCCGTCATCGCGAGCAGGCTCGCTCCCACAGGGATTTACGACATCACTTCATTTCGACGATGACTTCTTCATTCCACTTCTGCGGAAGGGCCTTGGAGGTCTTCTCCCAGGCATCCGCATCCTTGATCGGCGTCACTTTCTTGTACTGCTCGTTAGGCAGCAGCTTGGCCTGCACCTCGGCTGGCAGTGTGATGTGTTCGGCACGGATCGGACGGGCGTTGCCCTTGGCCAGGTTGATCTGGCCAGCGTCGCTGAAGATGTATTCGCGGGTCAGCTTGGCAGCGTTCGGGTTTTTCGCGTACTTGTTGATGATGGTGGTGTAGCCGGAAATCACCGAACCGTCGGACGGGATCAGCACCACGTAATCATCCGGGTTGGCCATCTTGGCTTTGTAGCTCAGGCCGTTGAAGTCCCAGACCACACCGACTTCGATTTCGCCTTTTTCCATGGCACCAATGACCGGGTTGGACATCGACAGGCGACCCTGCCTGGCGATGTCGGCGAACAGATCCAGGGCAGGCTTGAGGTTTTTCTCGTCGCCACCGTTGGCCAGTGCCGCTGCCAGTACCCCGTTGGCGGCCTGGGCTGCGGTGCTCACGTCGCCGATAGAGACTTTGTATTTGCCACCCTTGAGGTCAGCCCACTTGGTCGGCACTTCGGAACCGTGCAGCAACTTCTTGTTGACGATGAACGCGATGGTGCCGGTGTAGGCCAGTGCCCAGTTGCCGTCCTTGTCCTTGGCCCAGGCCGGAATCTGATCCCAGGTCGAAGGCTTGTAAGGCTGGACCACGCCTTGCTTGACCGCGATCGGGCCGAACGCTGCACCGACGTCGCCGATGTCGGCGCTGGCGTTGTCTTTTTCCGCGGCGAACTTGGCGATCTCCTGGGCCGAGCTCATGTCGGTGTCGATGTGCTTGAGGCCGTATTTGTCGCTCAGGTCTTTCCAGGTCCCGGCCCAGTTGGCCCAGTCATTGGGCATGCCGACGCTGTTGACGGCGCCTTCCGCTTTCGCAGCGGCTTCCAGGGTTTTCAGATCGATGTCGGCCGCCATGGCGGCGGTGCACATTGCAATGGTCGAGCCTAACAGTGATGCCAGGAAAAACTGTTTCATTCCAAAGCTCCTTGGGTCGTGTTCAACGCTGCGATTGCGGTGTGTGTTGGTCTAGGTCAGCAATACCTGAGCCAATTTAAGGGGGCTGGATGACACTTTGATGTCGTTCGTCGCCCGGGATGACTTTTTGTTCATTGGTATCGCCAGTGGCCTGCTAAGCGTAGACCATGGTCAAGGCCCCGGCTGGCAAGGGACTTGGCCGATGAATTGCAGGTTATTGAAAGTCGGGAGTGGCGACCGTTGGGCGGTTTTGTCATATCTCGGTCATCTGCGCTGCCTACGCTGCAGACTATTGAATGAGCCGGTTTGCGCTGCGGTTCTGCCCTGAATTGGTGCTGGTCTAGTCCAGAAAGGAAACGTTGATGCGTGAAGAGGCAACAAAAGCGGTAACAGCCATCGGCCAGGTGCTTCAGGAGCAGATCGATCACGGTCTGTTGGCTCCTGGCAGTAAATTGCCGGCCGAACGCAAGCTCAGTGAACTGTTCGGCACCACGCGGATCACTTTGCGTGAGGCGTTGTTGCAGTTGGAGTCACAAGGGCAGATCTACCGCGAGGAGCGGCGCGGCTGGTTCGTCTCGCCGCCGCGCCTGGCGTACAACCTCATGCAGCGCAGCCACTTTCACGCGATGGTCAGCGCCCAGGGGCGCATTCCGTCCACCGAGGTGATTTCGGCACGATTGCAACCGGCATCGGCGGCGGTCTGTGCCTGGCTGCAATTGCCGGCGCTGTCGAGCGTGATCCAGATCTGCCGCTCACGACGGATCGACGGGCGACTGGTGCTGTATGTGGAGCACTATCTGAACCCGCAGTACTTTCCCGGGATCCTCGATTTCGATTTGAATCAGTCGATCACCGAGCTGTATGCGCGGCATTACGATTTGCACTACGGGCGGGTGCGCTTCGAGATTGTGCCTACGGCGTTGTCGGTGGACGCGGCGGCGGCGTTGAAGGTGTCAGTGGGCAGCCCGGGCCTGCGGATTGCCCGGGTCAACTATGACCAGCATGAACGGTTGATCGACTGCGACCTGGAGTTCTGGCGGCATGATGCGATTCATGTCGGGGTGGATGTTGTCTGATACTGCTTTTCGTAGGAGCTGGCTTGCCAGCGATGAGGTCATAACATTCAACATCTTCGTTGGACGTCAAGCCGTCATCGCTGGCAAGCCAGCTCCAGAGGTTATTCATCCTGCGAGCCACCACCGGCGGTCATCACCTGAATACTCATCCGCGGTGTCGCCAGATCCAGCCCGGCTTCATCCATGTGCCGCTTGAGTGACAGGTTGAACGCTCGCGACACTTCCCACTGCTTGATTGGCGCGGTCTTGAAGCGGGCGCGAAGAATCGCATTGCCCGACTCGAAACTTTCCACCCCCTGAAACTCCAGAGGCGACCAGATATTGCGCCGCTGCAACGGATCGGTGCGCATTTTCTGACCCACTTCGCGCATCAGTTTGATAGCGTTGTCGATGTCCATGCTGGCCGGTACCGCGACCCGGAAGATCGCGTAGCCGAATTCCCGGGAGTAGTTCTTGATGCTTTTGATTTCGCTGAACGGAATGGTGTGGACGATGCCGTCGATGTCCCGCAGGCGCACGGTGCGGATGGTCAGGCCTTCGACCGTGCCGAGGTGGCCGCCGACATCCACGTAGTCGTCGATGGCCAGGGAGTCTTCGATGATGATGAACAATCCGGTAATCAGGTCGGCTACCAGCGACTGTGCGCCAAAACCGATGGCCAGACCGATCACGCCGGCACCGGCCAGCAGTGGCGTGACGTTCATGCCCATGTTCGCCAGGGCAACGATCAGCGCGATGATGAAAATCGCCACGAACAGCACGTTGCGGATCAGCGGCATCATCGTCTGCGCGCGGGCATTGGCCAGGCCTTTGCGCGAGCGGGTCAGCGCGTGATGCACAGCGGTATCGCTGAGAATCCAGATCAGCCAGGCGAACAGCAGCGTGCCGGCGAGACTGAACAGTTTGACGCTGACTTCGTGGCCGTCGCCTTCGGTGAAGCGGATCAACGACATGCCCCAGACCCGCAGGCCAAGCTCGATGAAGGCCAGCCACACCAGCAGATGAACGATGGTGTAGAAAAAGTTTTTCAGCCGCTCCGAATACACGGCGTAACGCCGGATGCCATGCCGGGGTTTGAGGGCATGGCGGCGTACCAGACCGTTGATGACCATGCACAACACCAGCAAAACGGTGCAGATCAGCGACTGGCGCAGGGCGGTGCTGGTGTCGCCAGCGGAAATAAAGGTGGCGAACAGGGAAACGGCCACCAGCACCAGTGCCGGCACGTACCAGAAGGTGCCGAGGATCGACAGGGTGTCGTTAAGGGCACGGCGGGTCAGGCGTCGGGACAGCGGCTGATTGCGGATCAGGTGGGCGATCGGCCGGCGGAAGCGCAGGATGAACCGCCCGGTGGAGAGCGCTGCCAAGACATTGGCTACTGTCGCGGCGGTATGGGCCAGATGGCTGCCGAGGCTGTCGACCAGTTGCGGGTCGCTCAGCGCTTCGCCAAACGCGGCGAAGCTGCCGATCAGCCATAGTGGCCGAAACGCCCGGTGCCGCAGGATGTACAGGGCGCGGTGGCGGTGTGGGCCGTCGAGCAGGGAAAAGGCAATCACGCAGATGGCCGAGAAGCAGGTGCCGACTACCAGTGCATAGGCCAGTACCATGGCCAGGCTTTTGCCCAGGGACGAGGGCAGGGCGTAGCTCATGTAGACCGTGATCACCAGAGCGATCAGCCATGGCCCGAGTTTGCGCAAGGCGAAGCGCAACATGTCGAGGGCCCTGGGATGTTGCGGCAGTTCTTCGGTCAGGCCGAAACGCATCCGCACGCGGTGGCTGATCCAGATCAGGGCGGCGGCCAGCAGGCTCCAGACCATCAGGATCATGGCGAAGGCGAACAGCATGGGCAGCCATTCATTGGCCGGCAGCGCCAGCGCCACCAGTTCTTCCCTGGCCTGGTCGAACTCACTGGACCAGCGCGTGAGCGGACTGCCGTCGCCGGAAAGTTTCTTCTCGATATTGGTCAGGGTTCCGCCAATCAGGCCCAACACGCCTTCTTCGGCAGCCGGCTGGGCTTTTTTGGTGGTGTCACGGAGCTTTTTCAGATCGGTCAGCAGCTTGGTGCGTTGCTGATCGTTCTCCAGAGACTTGATCACTTCGTCCAGGGATTGCCCCAGTGGTTCCTGTGCCTCGGGCTGGGTCTTGGCCTGGCTGCCGAGCAGACCAGGCAGGCCTGCCGCCTGTGCAGGCGCCACTGACAGCAACGTCATCAGGCAGACAAGGAAAATACACGGCAGGGCAAAAAGACGAGCGAACACTAGGCGGTCAACCTCTCAGGGAGCGGATCGGCCGAGTGTACGAGCCTGTCAAAATCAATGCGAGCCAGGGGCGATGAATTATTCGTTGAGTTTGGCGAGGATCTTGATCACCACGGTTGCGAGAATGGTCAGCATGCCGATCCACATGCCGAACACGCCGGCGTTTTTATCGCGGAAGTTGAAGCCGACGGCCAGCAGGAGCATCCCGGCAAGGATCGGGACCAGCATGGCGTGGAAGGTAGACATCGAGATCATGGAGACGGCCTTGTCGAAGGGATACCTGGAGTCTAGGCGGCTTTTTTGCGCGGTGTTGTCTGTAGGAGCGAGCTCGCTCGCGATGGACTTCAGGGCGCCGCGATTATCCAGAAAACACGCGTAATCGTTAGCGTCCATCGCGAGCGAGCTCGCTCCTACAGGGTATTGTTACGGCAACTCGCGGCAGGCGTAGAACGCGCTCAGCACCTTGACCAGATGCGCCAGGTCATGGCTGCCGCACAGTTCGCGGATCGAGTGCATGGCGAACGTCGGCAGGCCGATGTCCACGGTGCGCACGCCCAGGTGGCTGGCGGTGATCGGGCCGATGGTCGAGCCACAGCCCATGTCGCTGCGCACCACGAAACTCTGCACCGGCACTTCTTCAGCCATGCACAGATGACGGAAGAACCCGGCGGTTTCGCTGTTGGTGGCGTAGCGCTGGTTGCTGTTGACCTTGATCACCGGGCCGGCGTTGAGTTTCGGACCGTGGTTGGCATCGTGTTTGTCGGCGTAGTTGGGGTGCACACCATGGGCGTTGTCAGCCGAAACAAGCAGGGATTTCTGAATGGTGCGTACCAACTCATCACCTTCAGGCAGCAGGCGACGCAAGGTTTGCTCGAGCATCGGGCCGTCGGCACCGCAGGCCGAGCAGGAACCGACTTCTTCGTGGTCGTTGCAGACCAGCACGCAGGTCTCGTCGGTGTCGGCTGTCAGCAGCGCTTGCAGGCCGGCGTAGCACGACAGCAGGTTGTCCAGGCGCGCGCCGGCGATGAAGTCGCCATGCAAACCAATGACCGCCGCGCTTTGGGTGTCGTAGAAACTCAACTCGTAATCGAGCACCACATCAGCGTTCAGGCCGTGTTCGCGGGCCAGTTGATCGGTGAGCACTGCGCGGAAGTCCACGCGCTCGTCACCGGCAAATTGCGCGAGGATCGGCGGCAATTCGGTCTGGGCGTTGATGGCCCAGCCCATGTTGGCTTCACGGTTGAGGTGAATCGCCAGGTTCGGAATGATCGCGACCGGAGCCTGGAAGTCGATCAACTGGCTTTCGACCTTGCCGTCACGACGGAAAGTTACGCGGCCCGCCAGGGACAGGTCACGGTCGAACCAGGGGGCCAGCAGCGCGCCACCATAGACTTCGACGCCCAGTTGCCAGAAGCCCTGGCGTTGCAGTTCCGGTTGCGGCTTGACCCGCAGGCACGGGCTGTCGGTGTGGGCACCGACCAGGCGAATGCCACCGTGCAACGGTGAATGGCGGCCCATTTTGATCGCGACAATCGAAGAGTCGTTGCGGGTGACGTAGTAGCGACCGTTGGTTTCGGTATTCCACGGCTCGCGCTCGTCGAGGCGTTGATAGCCCGCCGCTTCCAAGCGCTGAACAAGACTGGCAGTGGCATGGAACGGGGTAGGGGAGGCCTTGAGGAAATCGATCAGGCCTTGGTTCAACTCTTCGCGCATAAAGTAGCTCCAGACAGCAGTAGCGCCAGTTTAACGTATTGGCCTGGTAAATGGCGTCGCACTGAATGTTGGGCTGGTCATCGAAATTGAATCTGGAGGAGATCCCTGTGGGAGCGAGCTTGCTCGCGATGGCGGAGTGTCAGCCAGCATCAATGTTGGATGTGCCTGCCTCATCGCGAGCAAGCTCGCTCCCACAGGGTTTTGTGTACTTGCGCCTAAAACGGCGCAGGGCACTCGAAGCGCAAGCGTTCGCCAGTCTGCGGATGAGTGAAGCTGAGCATGCTGGCGTGCAGGCACAGGCGTGGCCATGCCGCCAGCGCTTGCTCGTGGGCGTAGAGCCCGTCACCCAACAATGGATGGCCAATCGAGAGCATGTGCACACGCAACTGGTGGGAGCGGCCAGTGATAGGTGTCAGCTCAACGCGGCACCAGTCGCCGCAGCGTTCGAGCACGCGCCAGAAGGTCAGCGCATGTTTGCCGAATTCGTGATCGACCACATGCCGTGGCTTGGTCGGCGGGTCGTAGCGCAAGGGCAGGTCGATGCTGCCGCTGTCCAGTTCCGGCTGACCCCAGCACAGGGCGGTGTAGGCCTTTTCGGTTTCCCGGTCGTGAAATTGCCGGGACAGCTCGCGATGGGTATCCGGGTCACGGGCCAGCAGGATGATGCCGGAAGTCTCCCAGTCCAGCCGATGGACGATGCGCGCTTCCGGGTAGCCGTTTTCTTGCAGACGGGTAATCAGGCAGTCCTTGTTGTCATCGGCCCGGCCGGGAACGGAGAGCAACAGGGTCGGTTTGTTCACCACCAGTACGGCGGCGTCCTGATGAATGATGTGGATGTTGGACAACGGCATTAAAACAGCCTCGTAACAAACGCCAACGGCGGCTCAGGCCCTTCAGACCCGCAGGAGCTGCCGCAGGCTGCGATCTTTTGACTTTACTTAAAGAGCAAAATCAGAAGATCGCAGCCTGCGGCAGCTCCTACAAAAGCCTGGAAGGCCTAAGCCGCCGTGGCTCCTGACGAATCGACTCAGCGATCAGGCAGGGTGATGTTGAGTTCCAGAATCGAGCAGCTGCCCTGGGCTTCCAGTGCGACATGCACGTCATCGGACCCGATATTGACGTACTTGCGGATCACCTCGACCAGTTCTTTCTGCAAGGCCGGCAGGTAGTCCGGGGTACTGCGTTGGCCGCGTTCGTGCGCCACGATGATCTGTAGACGCTCTTTCGCTACCGACGCGGTGCTTTGCTTTTTGTTGGCACGAAAGAAGTCAAAAAGGTTCATTGCTTAGTTGCCTCCAAACAGGCGCTCGAAGAATCCCTTCTTCTGTACATCGAGGAATCGATGATCCACGGTCTTGCCCAGCAGGCGGTCAACGGTATCGCTGTAGGCCTGGCCGGCATCGCTCTGGTCGTCGAGAATCACCGGAACGCCCTGGTTGGATGCCTTGAGCACCGCCTGGGATTCAGGGATCACGCCGAGCAGGGCCACCGAAAGGATTTCCTTGACGTCTTCCACGCCGAGCATTTCGCCTTTGCTCACCCGTTCCGGGTGATAACGGGTAATCAGCAGGTGTTCCTTGATCGGGTCTTCGCCACGTTCGGCACGACGGGACTTGCTGGCCAGCAGGCCGAGCATGCGGTCCGAATCTCGTACCGAGGAGACTTCCGGGTTGGTCACGACGATCGCTTCATCGGCGAAGTACATGGCCAGGTGGGCGCCTTTCTCGATGCCCGCCGGGGAGTCGCAGACCACGAACTCAAAGTCTTCCTTGAGTTGCATCAGGACTTTTTCCACGCCTTCGACGGTCAGCGCGTCTTTGTCGCGGGTCTGGCTGGCGGCCAGCACGTAGAGGTTTTCCAGGCGCTTGTCTTTGATCAGGGCCTGTTGCAGGTTGGCTTCGCCGTTGACCACGTTGACGAAGTCATACACCACGCGGCGCTCGCAACCCATGATCAGGTCGAGGTTACGCAAGCCCACGTCGAAGTCGACGATAACTGTTTTGTGGCCGCGCAGAGCGAGGCCGGTACCGATAGCGGCGCTGGTGGTGGTCTTACCCACACCACCCTTGCCGGATGTAACCACGAGAATCTTGGCCAAGGTGTTTCACCCCTAAGGAAAAAGGACTTTTCAGTCCCTGAAAAACATCTCCTGAAAAACTACTGCAGTCGGACAGCCTTGGCTGGAATCCGGATTTGAGCGGCGTTTACCCCCGGTAAACACTGCTTTCGGCCTTTTTCCTACTTCGTTTGAGCCGTTTTCGCTACGTTTTAGAGATGCTTGGAAAATGCGGCAGTATCCGTTAAAGCCGAATGATGTTCAACACGTCGCCGGACAGGCTGACCTGCACACCCGAACCCCATAGAGGGTCGCGGCGCAGGTCTTCGGAAACCTTGTAATGCCCGGCGATGGAAATCAGTTCAGCACTCATTTGCTGACAGAAAATCCGCGCCTTGGTGTCGCCCTTGACGCCGGCCAACACACGACCGCGCATCGGGCCGTATACATGGATGTTGCCATCGGCGAGAAGTTCCGCCCCCGGGCTGACCGAGGAGATCACCACCAGATCGCTGCCCTGGGCATAGATCTGCTGGCCACCACGTACTGGCGAGGTGATGATTTTCGTCGGCTTGATGGTCGGCTCGGGTGTTTTTTCCGGTTTTTTCTTCGGTTCGCCTTCGGTCAGGTCCAGCGGACGCTCCCGGGCGCCGGACGGTGGCAGCACCGGCAGGTCGACAGCGATGGCGGCGGCAATGTCTTCGATACGGCTGGCGCGGATCGCCAGGGTACGCAGGCCATGCTGGCGGCACACGCGCATCAGCCCTGGCAGATCGACCGCGCCTTCGTTGGCCGGGAGTTTGTCCAGGGCCAGTACCAGCGGCGCGTTGCTGAAGAAGTTGGGCGCCTGGGCAACCTTGGCGGCCAGTTGCCGATCAAGGCTTTCGAGGTCGTTACGGGCCAGTTCCAGCACCGTAATGGCCAGCATGCTGCCCTTCAACTGGAACACGGGATCTTGGTCTAGCGGTTCGGTTTGGCTCATGGTCGGCATACAACGACTTGTCACTAAAAGTGCCGAGACTTATAACGAGAACGCCCGCAGGCCGCAAGCCGGGTCGAACGATGTAGAATGCGCGGCCATTGTCATTCCGGAAGCATTAATGGACCGCCCGCGTTTTCGAAAAGCATTTCTATCTCCACGTTTCTGGCCGCTGTGGTGTGGCCTGGGGCTGTTGTGGCTGATTGTCCAGTTGCCGTATCCGGCACTGCTGGGAATCGGCCGTGTACTGGGCGCATTGATGTATCGCGTGGCCGGCGACAGACGGCGCATTGCCAAACGCAACCTGGAACTGTGTTTTCCTGAAAAAACCGCCGCTGAACGCAAGCGCCTGCTCAAGGATAACTTCGCCTCCACCGGCATCGCTTTCTTTGAGATGGCGATGAGCTGGTGGTGGTCGCGCAAGCGCCTGGCCACCCTGGCTCATGTCGAAGGGCTGGAGCATTTGCAAAAGGCCCAGCGCGAAGGCAAGGGCGTGATCCTGATGGCCCTGCATTTCACGACGCTGGAAATCGGCGCGGCGTTGCTTGGTCAGCAGCACACCATCGATGGCATGTACCGCGAGCACAAGAATCCGCTGTTCGACTACATCCAGCGCCGGGGCCGCGAGCGGCACAACCTCGACTCGCTGGCGGTGGAACGCGAAGACGTGCGCGGCATGCTCAAGCTGCTGCGCTCGGGCCGGGCGATCTGGTACGCACCGGATCAGGACTATGGCGCCAAGCAAAGCCTCTTCGTGCCGTTGTTCGGCATTCAGGCTGCGACCGTCACCGCCACGAGCAAGTTTGCGCGGCTGGGCAAGGCGCTGGTGGTGCCGTTCACCCAGGAGCGTCTGGCGGACGGCGGCGGATACCGCCTGGTGATCCATGCGCCGCTAGAAGGTTTCCCCGGCGAAACCGAAGAAGACGACTGCCTGCGCATCAACCAATGGATCGAAAGTGTTCTGCGCAAGCATCCCGAGCAATACCTGTGGGCCCATCGCCGCTTCAAGAGCCGTCCGCCGGGCGAGCCGAAGCTGTACGCCAAACGTGGTTGAATAACCGACACCCTGTAGGAGCGAGCTTGCTCCGGGCGGCGTTCCGACGATGGTAGCCAACGATAACGCGGGGCACCTGACACCCCGCGGCGTTTTCACGACCATCGCGAGCAGGCTCGCTCCTACAAGGGAACAGGTCGAAACAACGAAATCCCATCAAGCACCATGGAGAGTTGTGCATGAGTCCAGGCGAACCGGTTACAGGGTTGATTCTTTCCGGTGGCGGGGCTCGGGCGGCCTATCAGGTCGGGGTGCTGGCGGCTATTGCCGAATTGCTGCCGCCGGGGGCGAGCAACCCGTTTCCGGTGATCGTCGGCACCTCGGCCGGTGCGATCAACGCCGTCAGCCTCGCCAGCGGGGCAATGGACTTTCGTAACGCCATCGAACGCCTGACGGCCTTCTGGCAGGGCTTTCGCAGTCATCTGGTGTTGCGCAGCGACTGGCCCGGGGTAATCCGCCAGGCCAGCCGCTTTGTCAGCCACAGTTTGCTCGGCATTGGTAAGCACATGCCAGTGGCGCTGCTCAACAGTTCTCCGCTGCGCGACTTGCTCAATGAAAAGCTGCATATGGGCGGCATCGCCGAAGCGATCGCACAGCAACAATTGCATGCAGTAGCGGTCACCGCGTTCGGTTATGAGTCCGGCCAGGCCGTCACCTTCTATCAGGGTGGCGGCAAGATCGATGCCTGGTTGCGCCATCGACGCATCGGTGTTCCCACCCAACTGTCCGTTGAACACCTGCTCGCCAGTTCGGCCATTCCGCTGCTGTTCGCCCCGGTGAAAATCGGCGAAGAGTATTTCGGTGATGGCGCGGTGCGTCAGTCGGCGCCGATCAGTCCGGCGCTGCATCTGGGCGCCAGTCGGGTGCTGGTGGTGGGTGTCAGCGGCAACCCCCGCGGCGTCGACCCGCAACAACCCTTGCAGCGCAGCTACACCGGTCAGCAGCCGACCCTGGCGCAGATTGGCGGGCACATGCTCAACAGTACGTTCATTGACAGCCTGGAAAGCGACATCGAGTTGTTGCAGCGCCTGAACCAGTTCAGTCACCTGATGCCTGACGGCACGCCGACCCGCGCTTTGGGCGTGGCGCCGGTGGACGTATTGGTGATTTCGCCGAGCCAGCCGATCGATGAGATTGCCGCGCGACATCGTCAGGAATTGCCGGCGGCACTGCGCCTGTTTCTGCGCGGGCCGGGCGCGACCAAGACCAGCGGGGCAGGGGTGCTGAGCTATCTGTTGTTCGAGGCGGGGTATTGCAGCGAGTTGATTGAGCTGGGGCGGCGCGATGCGTTGGCCAAGCGCGGGGAGTTGTGCCGTTTTCTCGGATTGGCGGAACCTGTGGTTTCGGCTTGAAATAGGCGGTCTGCAGGAGCAGCCGGTCGACGCTCGATTGCTCGCGATGGACGTTAACGATAACGCGTGTTTCCTGATTCAACGCGTTGCCCTGAAGTTCATCGCGAACAAGCTCGCACCTACATGATCAGAAGTGAACCTTGACCAGGAAACTGGTCACACTCTGATCAGTCTTGAAGCCCTGGCTGTCTTCAATCCCGTACTTGTTTTTCCAGTAGTCATACTCGACACCGACGTACAGCTGCTTGGCACCCAGGTTCAGCGCCTTGCCCAGGTCATATTTGACCTGCGGATTGAAGTGCAGGTTGGCGTGGTATTCGCCTTTGCTGTTGACATCGTTGTCGACGACCCAGTCCATGAAGCCGTCGATCAGCACATCCGAGCCACCCACCGGGATGGTGTAGGACCAGACCGGCGAGACCTGCCAGATGTTGTCGCCCGGGCGGTCGCCTTCGGTGTGGCGGTTGTAGAAGTTCAACTGGAAGTAATCGAAGCCCGGGATGGCCAGGTCGAAACCAGGACCGATCAGGTACGACTCGGTATCGTCTTCACCGAACTCGTAGGTCATGGCCAGCAGCACGTCCTTGATCGGGCCTAACTCGAACTTCTGGTCGAAGATCTTGTTGAACGACAGGCGTGGACTGAGCTCGCCGTAATGGCTGTTCTCTCCCGCGAAATGGTCTTCCTTGCCGTTGTAGAAGATCTTGTCGATGAAGAAGAAGTTGTCGCCGTACTTCCAGCCATCGGCGTGTTCGAAGGTCACCGTCTGCTGGATGCGCGGGTTGACCTGGAAGTCCTTGCCATACAGATAGGACAGGCTGTTGTTCTGCCATTGCAGCAAGTCGCCGGCCATGGCCTGACCCCCCGCCAGCAATGATCCTGCCAGCATCAGGCTAGTGCACGTACGTTTCATTCGGTTGCTCCCAAAAAGTAGGTGGTTCCACGTTATTTTTTTAAGGTCGGCGCTCTGGTGTGACGCCTTTTTCTGTAGCGGTAAAAAATCATCCATTTGGTCAGCTTTAGTGCTGTTAGCAATAGCTGGGCCAAGGCTTTCAGAAAGCCAAAAAACTCCCGTTCGGCGGCCCAGGAGCGGTCGATTGAGAGGGGTTTTGGAGTGCCTTGGTGTCTGCCAGAATCGGGGTAAGTTGGCCTTCTGGTCAGGTTTTACATCCGGGCTTTTTTTTAAACCGGATTCGGGCGGCCGCGGAGAATACTGACTCCTCGGCCAGGTCTCAAGTGCTCCACAACGGCGCACCGACGACAGGTTTGAGGCACGGTTGCGAGGCAGCATCAGAAATGCACCTTCACCAGCAGGCCACCACTCAAAAATAAGCTGCTTTGTGTCCGAATCATCTGTTGCTCCCTCTTGTTTTTATTTTTGAGGCGCATGTAGGAGCGAGCTTGCTCGCGATGGGCGTTAACGATTACGCGTGTTATCTGGATAAACGCGGCGTTCTCGGGTTAATCGCGAGCAAGCTCGCTCCTACAGTGGGTTGTGTGGTTACCGGTCAGTGAGCCTGACAGTCGTTGATGGCCGCGCGTTCGGCGCCACCCAGAATGTTGAACAGCAGGTTCAGCGTCAGCGCGCTGAGGGTGGCCATGGCGATGCCGCTGTGGGTGATCGGACTCATCCACACGGGCAGGTGGGCGAAAAATTCCGGACGTACGACCGGGATCAGGCCCATGCCGATACTCACCGCCACCAGCAACTGGTTGCGGCGGTCGCCGATGTCGGCTTCCTGGAGAATCTTGATCCCGGTGGCGGCGACCATGCCGAACATCGCAATCGCTGCGCCGCCCAGTACTGCCGCAGGAATCGACGCCACCAAAAACGCGGCTTTGGGCAGCAGGCTCAGGACGATCAGCAACCCGCCGGCAACGATGGTCACTGAGCGGCAACGCACGCCGGTCATCTGTACCAGGCCGATGTTCTGGGCGAAGGAGGAGTGGGTGAAGGTGTTGAAGAAACCGGCGAAGAACGAAGCGCCGGCATCGCACAGCAAGCCGCGACGCAGCATCCGTGGGCAGACTTCCTGACCGGTGATCTTGCCCAGCGCAAGAAACATCCCGGTGGACTCGACGAAAATGATCACGACCACCAGGCACATCGACAGGATCGGCGCGAGTTCGAATTTCGGCATGCCGAAGTGCAGCGGCGTGACGAATTGCAGCCATGGCGCCTGAGCCATGCCACTGAGGTCGACCATGCCGAGCAGGCCGCAGAGTACATAGCCCAGGCACATGCCGATCAGTACGGAAATGTTGACCCAGAAGCCGCGCATGAAGCGGTGCACCAGCAAGATGGTGCCCAGTACCAGTGCGGCGATGGTCAGGTAGATCGGCGAACCGAATTGAGCGGCGCCAGCACCGCCGCCCGCCCAATTGACGGCCACGGGGAACAGCGATAAACCGATCGAGGTGATGACCGTACCGGTCACCAGCGGCGGGAAGAAACGCACGACCCTGGACATGAACGGTGCGATGAGCATGCCGAAAAAACCGGCGGCGATGGTCGCGCCGAAGATCCCTTGCAGACCGATGCCGGGCATGCCGGCCATGGCGACCATACTGCCGACGGCGGCGAAACTGGCGCCCATCATCACCGGCATGCGAATGCCCATGGGGCCGATGCCGAGGGACTGGACGATGGTGGCAACGCCGGCGACCAGCAGGTCGGCGTTGATCAGGAAGGCGATTTCTTCACGACTCAGGCCAGCGGCCTGTCCGATGATCAGCGGTACCGCGATGGCACCACCGTACATCAGCAGAACATGTTGCAAACCGACCAGGATCAGTTGCAAGAGGGGCAAACGCTGAATGGCGGGTGCGTCGGGGATGCGTGCTGTGGATAGCTCGGACATGCAACACCTCGGATCTTTTTATTCTTTTGATTTTGTGCATCGGGTTGGCCGCGGCGCGGCCGTTCGCTGGCAAGCCAGCTCCTACAGGTTGTGTGAAACCCTGTAGGAGCTGGCTTGCCAGCGAAGCTTTTCAACGATTAATTGGTTTGGGCTCCCTGCACAATCCAGGCACCGATCAGGTCACGTTCCTGCTGGGTCATCTGCGTGATGTTGCCCAGTGGCATGATCTGGCTGGTGACGGCTTGCGCCTGAATCCGCGGTGCGTTCTGGCGGATCTGCTCGGGGGTGTCGAACATCACACCGGCAGGGGCCGTACTGAACAGCGGGCTGGTCGGCTTGGCAGAATGGCAAACCGCGCAACGTTCCTGAATCACGCTGTGCACTTTGTCAAAGCCAGGGCCGGTGTTGGACGCTTGCGCCGGTGCGGCGGCTGGCGTTTCTGCAGGTTTGGCTTCAGCCGGTTTCAAACCGCCGCCCACAGCTGTTTCCGGCAGCGGCTGGTATTCGATCTTCGAGGGTGCCTTGGCCACTTCCGGGCTGTTCAGCGGCGCAGGGCCGGTGACGTAAGCCAGGCTGATCATGCCGACGGCTGCGACTGGAAGAGTCCAGGCAAACTTGTGGCTGTCGTGACGGGTGTTGAAGTAGTGACGCACCAACACCGCCAGTACCGCGATCCCGGCCAGGATCAACCAGTTGTACTGGCTGCCGTAGGTGCTCGGGAAGTGGTTGCTGATCATGATGAACAGCACTGGCAAGGTGAAGTAGTTGTTGTGACGCGAACGCAGCAGGCCTTTGGCCGGCAGCGCCGGATCCGGCGTGCGGTTCTCGGCGATCGCCGCCACCAGTGCGCGTTGCGCCGGCATGATGATGCGGAACACGTTGCCGACCATGATGGTGCCGATGATCGCGCCGACGTGCAGGTATGCCCCCCGACCGCTGAACACTTTGCTGAAGCCGTAGGCCGCGCCGATGATCAGGACGAACAGGATGAAACCCAGCAGGGCAGGGCGTTTACCCAGGGCCGAGTCGCACAGGAAGGAGTAGATGAACCAGCCAATGAACAGCGAGCCGAGACCGATGGCCACGCCTTCAGGACCGCTCAGGGTGCTGCCCGGAGCCAGCAGGTAGAGCGTCGGGTTGGAGTAGAACACCACGCACAGCAGCGCAATACCCGACATCCAGGTGAAGTAGGCTTCCCATTTGAACCAGTGCAGGTTGTCCGGCATGGTCGGTGGTGCCAGTTTGTATTTTTCCAGGTGGTAGATACCGCCACCGTGGATTGCCCACAAATCACCGGCCAGACCGCTTTTCGGGTTGACCCGATTGAGGTTGTTTTCCAGCCATACGAAATAGAACGACGCACCGATCCAGGCCACGCCAGTAATCATGTGCACCCAGCGCACGCTAAGATTCAGCCATTCCAACAGATGTGCTTCCACAGTCTTTACCTCTCGCCTGTCACTCTGTTGTCGAGTGATCAGGCCTTCTCTTATTGGTGGGGGGCGAGGATCAAACACTCATCCTCTTTGAAAAAATGCTCATCGCAGTTATTGCCTGTGCCACTGCGATCAACCACCAGGAAGTCATCCCGCTTTTCGATCGTCAGCACCGGGTGGTGCCAGACGCCGCGATGGTAATTAATGCCCTGCCTGCCGTTGGTGACGAAGGCGCGGACCAAGCCTGATACAGGTTCATCGCCAACTGGCGCGACCACGATCAGAAAGGGGTTGCCGAGCAGCGGAATGAAAGCCTGGCTGCCCAGCGGATGGCGCTCCAGCATGCGGACGGTCAGCGGCATGTCCTGCGCGTCGGCGCGGAAGATGCTGATGATCGCCTTGTCCTCAGGCGTAGCGGTTTGCACCGTCGCCAGTTTATGGAAGCGCATGGTCGAACCGTTGTTGATCATGAAGTGATCGCTGCCGTCGGTTTCGATCACGTCACCGAAAGGGGCGAAGGCTTCTTTGGTCAGCGGTTCAATCGTCAGTGTGCGCATGCTGTTCTTATCCGAATTCTGTGTTGTTGGATCTGACGCTGCTTTTTGTAGGAGCTGGCTTGCCAGCGAAGGCGCCCTCACTGACGCCTTCGCCGGCAAGCCGGCTCCTACAGGCTCAGCATTACTTCGCGACCTTGCCCAGTACGCGCAGGCGGCTCACGCCCCCATCCGGGAACACGTTCAGGCGGATGTGGGTGATCGGGCCCAGTGCCTTGATCTGCTCGGCGAAGGTGTGTTCGGCGTGCATTTCCAGCTTCTGGCTTGGCAGCAGTTCGCGCCAGAACAGCGACTGGGTTTCGATCTGGCTGTCGGTACCGCCCTTCACGAAGGCGCCCTGGATCGAGCAGCTGTCCGGGTAGTTGCCCTTGAAGTGCAGGGTGTCGACGATGACTTTCTCGACTTCACCGGCATGGCCCAGCGCGACGATCACCCAGTCATTGCCCGGGGTACGGCGACGCGCGGTTTCCCAACCGTCGCCCATGTTGATGCCACGGCCCGGGTTGAGGATGTTGCTCATGCGGCCGAAGTGTTCGTCGGAGCAGGCGAGGGCGCGGCCACCGTTGAGAGCTGCGGCCAGGTCGACCTGCTCGTTGTCGCCGATCGCCGACCAGTCGCGGAACGGCACACCGTACACGCGCAGACGGGCCACGCCGCCATCCGGGTAGATGTTGAAGCGCAGGTGGCTGAACGCCTGGTCGTTGTTGATTTCGTGGTAGTGGTGGCTGTTGCCTTGCAGCTCGACGGCGGACAGCACTTCAGTCCACTGGGTGTTTTCATCAGGCTCGCCCGAGGCCAGGAAGCAGGCTTCCAGGGAAGCCGAAGGCGGGAAGTTGCCGGTGAAGAATGAAGTGTCGATGTCGACGCCCTTGATCGAACCTGGCACGCCCAGGCGGATCACTGCGCTGTCGAAGCCTTCGAAGCGCTTGCGGCGCGACTCCCAGCCGTCCATCCACTTGCCGTTGTCATCGAACACGCCCTCCTTCCATACGGCCGGGGTCGGTTGGAACAGACGGTTGGCGTCTGCGAACCAGTCATCGGTGACCGAGATGATTTTGGTACCCAGGCGGGCATCGGCCAGGTTGACGAACTTCTCGAAAGGTACGGCGTAAGCTTTCATTCTTCTTGTCTGCCTTTAAATAAGTGGCTTGGGATGCTTGCAAGGCTCTGGTCGAATTCGGCGCTCATGAATTCGCAGGGCCAGGCTTGCTATAGGGTCAGTAATCGGAACAGGGCGATCTTGTTGATCTGCGCCAGCGCGCATTTGAATTCGGTGTCGACCGAATTGTGGATGCGCGTTTCGAACGCTGCGAGGATCTGATGCCGGTTGCTGCCTTTTACCGCCATGATGAAGGGAAACTTGAACTTGGCTTTGTAGGCGTCGTTCAGCTCGGTGAAGCGCTGGAACTCTTCGGCCGTGCATTGGTGAATACCGGCGCCCGCCTGTTCATTGGTGCTGGCTTCGGTCAACTGGCCCTGGACGGCGGCTTTGCCTGCCAGGTCCGGGTGAGCGTTGATCAGTTCAAGCTGGCTTGCGTGATCGGCGCTCAACAAAATGTCGCTCATGCGCTGGTGCAGGGTCTCGATCTCGTCGATCGAGGCATCCTGGCCCAGGTCGAAGGCCTTCTCGGCCACCCATGGCGAATGCTCGTAGATGTCGGCGAAAGTGGCGACGAAGGCGTCGCGGCTCAGGCTCGAAGGTTTGACGGTTTGAAAGGTGCTCATTTGGCAGCCCCTGTGTACGGGTGGGTTTCTTGCCAGTGGCGCGCGATGTCGACGCGACGGCTGAACCACACCTGTTCATGACTTTTAGCGTATTCGATAAAGCGCTTGAGCGAAGCCAGACGCGCCGGACGGCCGATCAGGCGGCAGTGCAGGCCGATCGACAGCATTTTCGGGGCCTCGGCGCCTTCGGCGTAGAGCACATCGAACGCATCCTTGAGGTATTCAAAGAAGTCGTCGCCCTTGTTGAAACCCTGGACCTGGGTGAAGCGCATGTCGTTGGTGTCCAGGGTGTACGGGATCACCAGGTGCGGCTTGCCGGTCGGGTTGTTCGGCTCCCAGTAGGGCAGGTCGTCGTCGTAGGTGTCGCAGTCGTAGAGGAAACCGCCTTCTTCCATCACCAGGCGGCGGGTGTTCGGGCCGGTGCGGCCGGTGTACCAGCCCAGTGGGCGTTCGCCGGTGATTTCGGTGAGGATGCGGATCGCTTCGAGCATGTGCTCGCGTTCCTGGGCTTCGTCCATGTACTGGTAGTCGATCCAGCGATAGCCGTGGCTGCAGATCTCGTGGCCGGCATCGACCATGGCACGGATCACGTCCGGGTGACGCTGGGCGGCCATGGCCACGGCGAAGATGGTCAGCGGAATGTCGAATTCCTTGAACAGCTTGAGGATCCGCCACACGCCGGCACGGCTGCCATACTCGTAGAGGGACTCCATGCTCATGTTGCGCGCGCCTTGCAGCGGCTGGGCGGAAACCATTTCCGAGAGGAACGCTTCGGATTCTTTGTCGCCGTGCAGGATATTGCGCTCGCCGCCTTCTTCGTAATTGAGCACGAACGACAGGGCAATGCGGGCATTGCCCGGCCAGTGTGGGTGAGGAGGGTTACTGCCGTAACCGACCAGGTCGCGTGGATAGTCAGCGCTCACTGCAGGCTTCCTTCTTGTTCGATGATGACGGTTGGTGTGACGTAGCTGAAGATTGGATGGCAGGCTGGCGTCACAGCGATGAGATGATTGTATACAACTTTATATTCAATTTGTAAGCCCGAATTTTCGCATTTTTCACCGACTGTCATCTTTTACTGCTATTGGCGTGAGCCTGCAAGAAATCTGCCTGACTGGTCAGTAATTTGCTGAAGGGTTCATAGGCTGTGCGGTTTGGTGGGGAGTCGGCGTTAAATGTACGGATGGCGAGAGTAACGCGAAAAATGTCATTTTTATTGTGTACAATTTTTTTGAAAAATGTCTTAATCAATCGCTCGCCGCAGCTTTTCGTGCTCCGAATCGGTGCGGTCTCCTTTCAACTGACTTCGGGAGGCGCGAAGTCTGACTGCTCCACGCAGGCAGGCGCGCAGAATCAATGGGACGTTTGACTACACACGTTTTGGACGCAGCACACGGCTGCCCGGGCAGCTCGATCAAGGTCGAGTTGTACCGCGTTGAAGGATCGCAGCTGGAATTGGTCGCCAGCGCGATAACCAACGGCGATGGCCGTGTCGATGCACCGCTGCTGCAAGGCGATGACTACCGCACCGGGGTCTATCAGGTTCAGTTTCATGCCGGCGATTACTACCGCGCCCGTGGCGTCAAGCTGCCGGAACCGGCTTTTCTGGATGTCGTGGTGCTGCGTTTCGGCATTTCTGCCGAGCAGGATCACTACCATGTGCCGTTGTTGATTTCGCCTTACAGCTACTCCACCTATCGCGGCAGCTGATCCCCCAGGCAACTGCCGCACCCTGGAAGCGACTGCGCATATAGCTTCTTTGGTCTTTCGCCCGCTCACACTGCGGGCTTTTTTTCGTCTGGAGAAATATGGCGCCTGTGCTGACGCCTTCGCTGGCAAGCCAGCTCCTACAGTAGAATGCGTTCGAATGTAGGAGCTGGCTTGCCAGCGAAGCTCCTAGCGGCTCAGCAGGGAAGCAGCACCCGCCCCACTGAACAACCCGGCACTGATCCGGTTGAACCAGCTCTGCCCCTTGCCGCTGCGCAGATACCGCGCCGCGCCATGGGCGCTGAGGCCATAGGCCAATTTGCACAGCAGGTCGAGCACGGTCCAGGTCGCAATCATCACCAACAGTTGAGGCAGGAACGGCTGTTCGGCACTCAAGAACTGCGGCAGGAAAGCGGCGAAGAACAGAATGTCTTTCGGATTGCTCGCGCCGAGCATGAAGGCGCGGCCGAACAGTGCGCGAAAACGGGGCACTGGCGCCGCCTGTGGCACTTCGGCGCCATGGGAAGGCTGACGCGATTGCTGCCAGCTCTGCCAGGCAAGGTAGAACAGGTACAGTGCGCCCAGCATCTTCAGGGCGCTGAATAGCTGTTCGGACGCCAGCAACAACGCACCCAGCCCCAGCGCCGAAGCACTCAGCAGGCAAATCGAGGCCGATACGCCGCCAAGAAAGGCCGGGTAAGAGCGGTGCAGGCCGTAATTCAGACTGTTGCTGATCATCAGCAACGACAGCGGCCCCGGGATCAGGATCACTATCAGCGCAGCGCCGCTGAACAGCAGCCAGGTTTCCAGACTCATCACTTTCCTCCATTTGCACAAAAGCCCCACCCGACGGGGTGAGGCTGTTTTCAAGCGGGTCCCGCGTAAGGTTTACAGGAAGATGAACTTGGCGATGAAGATCGCGCAGAGCACCCACAGGCTTACGGAAATTTCCTTGTACTTGCCGGTACCGGCCTTCAACGCCACGTAGGTGATGAAGCCCAGTGCGATGCCGTCGGCGACCGAGAAGGTCAACGGCATCATGATGGCGGTGACGATTGCCGGGATGCTGTCGGTCGCTTCGTCCCATTCGATGTGGGCCATGCCGCCCATCATCAGCATTGCTACGTAAATCAGCGCACCAGCGGTCGCATAGGCAGGGATCATGCCGGCCAGCGGTGCGAAGAACATGGCTGCAATAAATAGCACACCTACGGTCACTGCGGTAAGACCAGTCCGACCACCCGCTGCTACGCCGGCAGCACTTTCCACGTAGCTGGTGACCGGTGGAACACCCACCACCGCACCGAATACGCTGGAAGCACTGTCGGCTTTCATGGCGCGGGAGAGGTTTTCGATCTTGCCGTCAGCGCCCACCAGGTTGGCACGCTGGGCAACGCCCATCAGGGTGCCGGCGGTGTCGAACATGTGTACGAAGAGGAACGCCAGGACCACGCTGATCATGCTGACGTTGAACACGCCGGCGACGTTCATGGCCATAAAGGTAGGGGCCAGGCTTGGCGGGGCCGACATGATGCCCTCGTAGTGCACCAGCCCAAGGCCCCAACCGGCCAGGGTAACGGTGATGATGCTGATGAGGATCGCGCCGAACACCTTGTGGTAGCTGAGGATGGCGATCATCAGGAAGCACACGGCGGCGAGCAGCGGGCCGGGTTCGCGCAGGGAGCCGAGCTTGATCAGGGTGGCCGGGCTATCGACGACGATACCTGCGGTTTTCAAACCGATCAGCCCCAGGAACAAGCCAACACCAGCGCCCATGGCGAAGCGCAGGCTGACCGGGATGCTGTTGAGCAACCATTCGCGGATCCGCGAGAAGGTCAGGATCATGAACAATACACCGGAAACGAACACCGCACCGAGGGCAGTTTCCCAGTTGTAGCCCATGGTGCCGACTACGGTGTAGGTGAAGAACGCGTTCAGGCCCATGCCCGGCGCCAGGCCGACTGGCCAGTTGGCGTAGAGGCCCATCAACAGGCAACCGAGTGCGGCGGCGATGCAGGTGGCGACGAATGCCGCGCCGTGATCGATCCCGGCGTCGGCCATGATGTTGGGGTTAACGAAAATGATGTAAGCCATGGTGATGAAGGTTGTCAGACCGGCAATCAGCTCGGTCTTCACCGTGGTGCCGTGTAAGCTGAGTTTGAACAGACGCTCCAGCAAGCCATTGCGTAATGGCGGCGAGAGATCCAGCGTCGATGCTTCGGATTTGCGGCTTTCCACAGCGAGTACTCCTCAAGAGTTTTATTTTTATTTCCAGGGCCGGATCCGAGAGGGGTGGCAGCGGCCCTTTGAGGTGCTTGCGAATTTGTTGACCTGTTGGTCAGGAACTCGCACGAAGTGGATTATGCTTTTGTATACAAAGAAAGCAAATAATGTTTTTGGTTTTGTTTACGAAAAGTTTGGCTTTCGGGATATATCGCCTGTTCCGACGATGGCGTCGGAACAGTCACAAAAAATCCGTCGAGCAGAACGCTCAGTCTGCGAGCACCTGGCTTTTCCCCAACGCCAGATTCACCGCCAGCCACCCATTCACCGCCGTCTCCCCGGCCTCGGCAAACACCCGCTCCAGCAATTTCACCTGCTCGCGCCGCAGTGCCTGTTCAAACCGCGCACCTTCCGCCGTCAGCTCCAGCAGACGTTTGCGCTTGTCAGTCTCGGACGCGACGCTCTCCACCAGATGCATCTCCAACAATTGCCGCAACGGCATGTTCAGCGCCTGCTTGCTCACGCCGAGCAACGCCAACAGCTCCTTGACGCTCAGGTTCGGATAGCGGGCGATGAAAAACACGATGCGTTGATGCACCCGACTCAGGCCGCGACGTTCGAGCATTTCATCGGCCTTGGCGGTGAAGGCCTGGTAGCCGAAGAAAAACGCTTCCATGGCTTGCTGCTGGGAAAGCGGGTTTTTAAGGTCAAGCATATTGACGTATCCGTTCGGAGAGGCGTAATTTCGGTCAATAAGTTTGACTCATTTTCCACATGCCTCGCTACCGGTGATCCCCATGGCTTTTTCCGAATGTGTCTCACGCCTTAAAAGTTCTTTGATCCGTGAAATCCTCGCCGCGGCCCAGCGTCCGCAGATGATGTCGTTTGCCGGCGGTTTGCCGGCAGAAGCCATGCTGCCGAAGCTCGATTGGGCCCGGATGCCGGTGTCCATCGGCCAATACGGCATGAGCGAAGGCGAGCCGGCGTTGCGTGAAGCGTTGGCCGCCGAGGCGCGAGCGTTGGGAGTGCCATGTGAGGCAAGCCAGGTAGTGGTGGTCAGCGGCTCACAGCAGACCCTCGACCTGGCCGCCAAGCTGTACATCGACAAGGGCACTGAAATCCTGCTCGAAGCACCGACTTATCTGGCGGCGCTACAGATTTTCCAGCTGTTCGGCGCTGATTGCCTGACCGTGCCGCTGGAGGCTGATGGGTTGAACCTGGCGCAGCTGCGCGCTCGCCTGGAACAACACCGTCCGGCCTTCATCTACCTGATCCCGACTTTCCAGAATCCATCGGCGGTGCGTTACAGCGAGGCCAAGCGCGACGCGGTAGCGGCGTTGCTCGATGAGTTCGGCGTGACGCTGATTGAAGACGAGCCTTACCGCGAGCTGACCTTCGACGGTGGCAGCGCCACGCCGATCGTCAGTCGCTTGAAGAAGGCCAGCTGGATCTACACCGGCACCGTGTCGAAAACCCTGTTACCGGGATTGCGTGTCGGCTACTTGATCGCCAGCCCGGACCTGTTTCCCCATCTGTTGAAACTCAAGCAATCGGCGGACTTGCACACCAATCGGGTCGGCCAGTGGCAGGCGCTGCAATGGATCGGCAGTGAAAAGTACCGGCAACACCGCAGTGAGTTGCGTGACTTTTACCGCGGGCGTCGGGATGCGTTTCAGTTGGCACTGAACACTCATTTCCTGGATCTGGCGGACTGGAATGTGCCGCAGGGCGGGCTGTTTTTCTGGTTGAAACTCAAGCAGCCGCAAGACACCCGAACCTTGCTGAACGCCGCGTTGGCCAATGACGTGGCGTTCATGCCGGGCGAGCCGTTCTTCCCCGAGCCGGATAACCATCCGGGGTATTTGCGGTTGAACTTCAGCCACATTGATCCGGCGCGGCTGGATGAGGGGTTGAGGCGGTTGGCGGCGGTGGTGCGACAGGCCCTTGCAGCGAATGCGGCCTGAAAACAAAAACAAATAAACCGGCTCGAGGGCCGGTTTATTTTTGCCTGGAGTTTGCGGTGTCTGTGCGGGCCTCTTCGCTGGCAAGCCAGCTCCTACGGGCCTACTGCCATCCCTTGTAGGAGCTGGCTTGCCAGCGAAGGCGTCAATCAGAACACCACAAATAAATCAGGCTGCCGAAAAACGCTTATCCAGATAATCAATGATCACCTTGGACTCATACATCCAGGTGGTCTGGCCATTCTCCTCAATGCGCAGGCACGGCACCTTGATCTTGCCGCCTTGCTCCAGCAAGGTCTGGCGATCCTGTTCGTTGTTCTTCGCATCGCGAAGGGCCACTGGCACATTCAGGCGGCGCAGGGTGCGGCGGGTCTTCACGCAGAACGGGCAGGCGTGGAATTGATACAGGGTCAGACCCTTGGCGGCGGATTCGACCTGGGCCTGAGCGGCGGCAGGGCGCTTTTTCTTGCTTGGACGAGTAATGAAGTCGATGAAAATGATCAGTTGGCCAAGGCCGACACGAAGCGCTTTTACGAACACGTTGAAAGCCTCACGGTGCAAACGAAGAAGGGCGCGCAGCTTACCTGATTTTTCACGGACGAAAAAAACCGGCGATGAGTGCCGGTTTTCTTCGTGCCGCGAATTACTTGATGAGGCTGAGGAATTCGCTGCGGGTGGCGGCGTTCTCGCGGAACTCACCGAGCATCACCGAGGTGATCATCGACGAATTCTGCTTTTCCACACCACGCATCATCATGCACATGTGCTTGGCCTCGATCACCACCGCAACGCCCAGGGCTCCGGTGACCTGCTGGACCGCGTCAGCGATCTGGCGGCTGAGGTTTTCCTGGATCTGCAGGCGACGGGCGTACATGTCGACGATCCGCGCCACCTTCGACAGCCCCAGGACCTTGCCGCTCGGGATGTAGGCGACGTGAGCCTTGCCGATGAACGGCAGCAGGTGGTGTTCGCACAACGAGTACAACTCGATGTCCTTGACCAGCACCATTTCGCTGTTGTCGGAGCTGAACAGGGCACCGTTGGTGACCTCTTCCAGTGTCTGTTCATAGCCGCGGCAGAGGTACTGCATGGCTTTGGCGGCACGCTTGGGCGTGTCGAGCAGGCCCTCGCGGGAGACGTCCTCGCCCAGTTGGCCAAGGATCGCGGTGTAATTCTGTTCCAGGGACATGAAACTACCTGTGGGATTTTACGCAAAGGGCAAGGGTACGGTGGCGGACACGACGCTGCAAGCGTGGCGCAACAGCTTTACTCGTCGCGACCTTCCATCATGGTGCGTTTGAGCATCACATAAACGGCGCCCGCACCGCCGTGTCTGGCCTGGCAGGAGGTGAAACCGAGCACCTGTGGATGCTGGCGCAGCCAGGTATTGACGTGGCTTTTGATCATCGGCCGCTTGCCGTCCAGGCGTACCGCCTTGCCATGGGTGACGCGTACGCAGCGGATTTCGAATCGGGTGGCTTCGGCGAGGAACGCCCAAAGGGTTTCCCGGGCCTTTTCCACGCTCATGCCGTGCAGGTCGAGGCTGCCTTCGAACGGTATCTGTCCGATCTTGAGCTTGCGCATCTGGCTTTCCTGCACGCCGTCACGCGCCCACATCAACTCGTCTTCAGGGCCGACGTCGATGACGAACTGGTCGGACAGCCCGTCTACGGTGGTGGATTCGGTGCGCACGGTGGCCGCTTGGCGCAGCATGGCGATCTGCGCGCGGTCAGCCTTGGGTTTGCCGGTTTCGGCGCGATCGTGCCTGATTGGCTTGACGCCTTGGATCGCGCTTTTGAACAGGGAAAAATCGTTGTCTTGCATGTCAGCCTCCGCGAAGGGCGGCCAGTTTACCCAACTCGAAGCAAATCAGGAGCGACAAAAACGCGCACGACACTTGGCTCAGTCGTGTTTTTTCATCAGGTGCGGCGACATGGCCAGTTCCCGCGACTGCCGCGAGCGACGACGGCAACGGCGCCACAGCCAGACACCGAGGTACAGCACGAACAGGCCGATGACCAGGATCACGGCAGCACCGGTGCGGCTGGTGTTCAACTCACCCAGGGCGGGTGCGTGGCCGAACAGACTGGCGGCACCGGCCATGGCGAGCAGCACGCCGCACATCGCCAGCAATGCCGCGAACGTCACGCCAATTCGAAAACGCCAGTTGCTTTGGCCTTTGGGCCGCAAGCGCCGGGCGTCAAAACCATCGGATAACTTCATTCCGACCTTCCTCAATGGGTATCGGCCCTTCGACCGGGAGTTGACCGGGATGTTCCTGAGGCTAAGACAATTATGGCAGTTGAGAGGCTTTTGCGGATGAGCGGCATTACAGGCCGCTCATTGAGCGTCGATCAGATCAGTTCACGGGTCAGCGCGAGGGTGGCGAAGTTGTCGCCCATGATCGCCATTTCCGTCTGATGAACGTGTTCGGCACTGAGCACGCCGCCCTTGTAAGGCAGGTCGCGGGTGGCGCAGGCGTCTTCAATGAGTGTGCAGCGAAAGCCAAGGTTCTTCGCTGCGCGTACGGTGGTGCTGACGCTGGAGTGACTCATGAAACCGCAGACGATCAGGTCGAGGGCGCCGAGGTCTTCCAGGCGTTTGGCCAGTTCGGTGCCGTGGAACGCGCTTGGCAGCAATTTACCGATGACGGTTTCGTCACCCTGCGGCTCCAGGCCCGGAATGAATTCACCACCGACGCCTTGCGGGTTGAACATTCCGCCGAGGGTGCCGAGATGACGGACATGCACGATCGGCCGGCCGGCGGCACGGGCAGCGGCGAGCAATTGCTTGATGTTCGCGACGGCCTCATCCATGCCGCAGAGGGCCAGTGGCCCGCTCAAATATTCTTTCTGGGCATCGATGATGATAAGGGTCGCATGGCTCAGTTTGGCTGCCGGATAACCGCGGCCGCTGAGTTGAAACATCGTTTTTGGAACGGACATTCTGGGGCTCCTTGGAGTGGGGCTTTTGCGACATTGTCCTCTGGCTGAGCGGTTCTGTGAATCGCTACGATCGTAGGTGCCGTCGTTGCTGGCCTGTAGCCTTGTCAATAGTCGCGTTTTCTTCAATAGCCTGGCGAAAAAACGGATAACTCCTACATTTGAATCGGTAATTTCCCGCGTCGTCGTGACGCCGTTTGACTGGTAGAATCGCCCGTCGATTTTTCTGGAGTTTGCCGTCGTGATCACTTCCCGCCTTCGCACCCTGCGTGACCATATCCGTTGGGCCGTCAGCCGCTTCCATGGGGAGGATCTGTTTTTTGGCCACGGCACCGACAATGCCTGGGACGAAGCCCGGCAATTGGTGTTGGGTGCGCTGCACCTGCCATGGGAAATCGCCGACAGCTACCTCGACTGCAATCTGGAAGAAGACGAAGTGGTTCACCTGCAGCTTTTGCTCAAGCGCCGCATCGAAGAGCGGGTGCCTACGGCGTATCTGTTGGGCGAGGCCTGGTTCTGCGGCATGTCGTTCATCGTCGATGAGCGCGTGCTGATCCCGCGTTCCCCTATCGGTGAGTTGATCGAAAACCGTTTTACCCCGTGGCTGGCTAACGAGCCGGCGCGAATTCTCGACCTGTGCACCGGTTCCGGTTGCATCGGCATCGCTTGTGCCTACGAGTTCCAGCATGCCGAGGTGGTGTTGGCGGACCTGTCGTTCGAAGCGCTGGAAGTGGCTAACCAGAACATTGAGCGCCATGGTGTCGATGAGCGTGTATACACGGTCCAGGGCGACGGTTTCGAGGGTTTGCCGGGGCAACGTTTCGACCTGATCGTGTCGAACCCGCCCTACGTCGATGCGGAAGATTTCGCCGACATGCCGGACGAATACCAACACGAGCCGGAACTGGGCCTGGCCTGCGGTGATGACGGTTTGAACCTGGTGCGGCGCATGCTCGCCGAAGCGGCGGATCATCTGACCGAGAAGGGCTTGCTGATAGTCGAGGTGGGCAACAGCCAGGTGCACGTCGAGGCGTTGTACCCGGAAGTCGACTTCGCCTGGCTGGAGTTCGAGCGTGGTGGGCATGGTGTGTTCATGCTGAGTGCGCAGCAGTGCCGGGAGCATCAGGCGTTGTTCGCTTCCCGCGTTTAAGACTCATCACTGTGGCGGGACAGCTCTTGTGGCGAGGGAGCTTGCTCCCGCTCGACCGCGAAGCGGTCGCAAAACAGGTAGCAGTGATTTATCTGAAAGAATTGTGATGTCCGGTTTCAGGGCTGCTTCGCAGCCCAGCGGGAGCAAGCTCCCTCGCCACAGTAAGCCACTCGACTCAGGTCCTACCGGTGCGTGGCAATCCAGATCAACAACCCCGCCTGAAACACCGCGAATGCCACCAGACAGGTAATGGTGAAACGCAGCCCGGCGTCTTCGCGTTTGTACTTGCTGACTTTCTCTTCGTGTTTCTTGAGTTTGACTTCCTGCTCGGCCAGGTTCTGCTCGGCTTGCTGGAGCATCTGCGCCGCCTCGAGAATCTCCACGACCTGCAGTTTTTCGCTGTTCCAGTCGCCGGAAAGGTCGCCGACCTTGACCGGCTTGACGCTGCCTTTCAAATGTTGGGCATCGGCATACACCACGTCGAAACCGTGCACACGCAAAAAGTGATCGCGGCGCAGGCGGGTGTCTTCGTTCAGCGCATCCTTGTTGTTCAGGTCAAAGCCGTCGACGGTGTAGGTCGGCCAGCGTTTCTTCGCCCAGTTGATGCCCTGGGCCACCAGGTAGCGGCCAATGCCACGGTTCAGCGGTTCAACCTGCAAACCGCTGTCCGGGCCGAAATGCACGCGTTTTTCCGCGTGATCGACCCACACGTCCAGATGATTCTGTTCCTTGCGCACACGCTGGCCGGGCAGGGTGATGCTCATGCGCATCAGGCTGCGCGCCTTGTCGTTGCGCTCGGCATAGCCTGATTCGACAAAGCGCAATGGGCGCCCGCCCGTGTTGCGGTCAGTCTGCAGCGGCGCCAGGCGGAGCATCTTGTGGTGCTCGACGTGGACGTCCGCCCAGGGCAGCTCGACCGCTGGCGGTGCGTCTGTTTCAGCGCTGGTGTCGGGTGAAGTCTGGGTGTCGGTCATAACGGCGAGATCCTGTCCAAGCTCAGCTTGTCGCCAACCAATGTGTTGGCGACAAAGGCTTATCGGCCGTTTTTTTCAAGACTGGAGGGCCAGGGGATTTAACTGGTGCTAAGTCCGTCAATAAACCCGAGGATTCGTGTGCCCAGTTCCGCTGCCAGGGGCAATTGCGGGTCTCTATAGGACGCCAGTTGGCGTTTGACGTCGTTGGGCACGATGCGCATGACATGGTTCATGCCCTCGATCAGCGCCAGTTCGGCGTCCGGTTTGGCGGCCTTGAGCAGCCTTGCGTCATTGACGCCGACCTGGATGTCGTTGCTGCCCTGGATGATCAGCGCCGGCATTTTCAGCTTGGCAAACGCCGCGGCCGGGTCCTGGCGGAACAGGGAAATCAGGTACGGCTGCACGCTCGGACGGAAAATCGCCTGCAACGGTGGCGGCACATTGTCGTCGGGTTTCCCGGCCTTGAGGCTGTCGAGCAATTCATTGCTGCGCAGCATCAGCGGGGGAGGCAGGCGATTGCCCAGTTGCTCGCGGATGACCTGATCGACCGGCCTGGCGCTGCCGGAGACAGAAATCACCGCGTCGGCATCGATGCCTGGCGCCGCGAGGCTGGCGATCAAGGCGCCTTCGCTGTGCCCCAGCACAATCAGCTTGCCGAAACGCGGATCGGTCTTGAGTTTCTGGCCCCAGGCTTGCGCATCGGCCACATAGGCCTCCACCGTCAGATTGCGTTCGTCCGGCGTGGCGGCCAGGCTTGCGGCCACGCCACGCTTGTCGTAACGCACGCTGGCAATGTTGTGTTTGGCCAGCACCCAGGCCAGGCGCTTGAGGCTGTCATTGCGCCCGCCATCGACGTTGTTTCCGTCACGATCCGTAGGGCCGGAGCCGGAAATGATCAGCACAACCGGCACGGGGTCGTCGGATTTTGGTAGCAGCAGCGAGCCGAAAAGCTCGCCGGTGCCCGTATCCAATGTGATCGGTCGTTGCAGGACAGTCGCCTGGGCGAAGCCGGAAATCAGGGTAAGGCTCAAGGCAAGAACTCGCAGCATCATCGCGCCATCATCCAGAAGATGCCGGTTGGACTCACCGGCACCCATAAGGTTCGAGGATGAACTACTTGGGTAGCCTGCGTATACTGGCGCGCATTACGTATTCAGGTTCATTTCACGGAGCGTCCTGCATGTCCGGCAATACCTACGGCAAGCTGTTCACTGTCACCACCGCGGGCGAAAGCCATGGCCCGGCGTTGGTCGCCATTGTCGATGGCTGCCCGCCGGGCCTGGAGATATCCCTGGAGGATCTGCAGCGTGACCTGGACCGCCGCAAGCCTGGCACCAGCCGCCACACCACCCAGCGCCAGGAAGCCGACGAAGTCGAAATCCTCTCTGGCGTGTTCGAAGGCCGCACCACCGGTTGCGCCATCGGCCTGCTGATCCGCAACACCGACCAGAAGTCCAAGGACTACTCGGCGATCAAGGATCTGTTCCGCCCGGCCCACGCCGACTACACCTACCACCACAAATACGGCGAGCGCGACTACCGCGGCGGCGGTCGCAGTTCGGCCCGCGAAACCGCGATGCGCGTCGCGGCCGGTGCGATTGCGAAAAAATACCTGGCCAGTCAGGGCATCGTCATTCGCGGCTACATGAGCCAGCTCGGGCCGATCGAAATTCCGTTCAAGACCTGGGATTCGGTGGAGCAGAACGCCTTCTTCAGCCCGGACCCGGACAAAGTGCCTGAGCTGGAGGCCTACATGGACCAGTTGCGCCGTGACCAGGATTCGGTCGGCGCGAAAATCACCGTGGTCGCCGAAGGCGTGATGCCGGGCCTGGGCGAGCCGATCTTCGACCGCCTCGATGCTGAACTGGCCCATGCGCTGATGAGCATCAACGCGGTCAAGGGCGTGGAAATCGGCGCCGGTTTCGCCAGCGTCGCCCAGCGTGGTACCGAGCATCGCGATGAAATGACCCCGCAAGGTTTCCTCAGCAACAACGCGGGTGGCATTCTCGGCGGTATTTCCTCCGGTCAGCCGATCGTTGCGCACCTGGCGCTGAAGCCGACGTCGAGCATCACCACGCCGGGCCGTTCCATCGACATCCATGGCAACCCGGTGGAAGTGATCACCAAGGGGCGTCACGACCCGTGCGTCGGCATCCGAGCCACGCCGATTGCCGAGGCGATGATGGCTATCGTGCTGATGGACCACCTGCTGCGTCACCGTGGGCAGAACGCCGATGTGCGCGTGAGCACGCCGGTGCTGGGTCAGCTGTAAATGGCTGGCCTCATGGTCGCAGCCGTCTGATGGCGACTGCGACGCTCCCGTACTGGCGGCTCTCCAGTTTCTATCTGTTCTATTTCGCCTTGCTCGGTTCGACAGCGCCGTTTCTGGCGCTGTACTTCGATCACCTGGGGTTCAGTGCCGCGCGCATCGGCGAACTGGTGGCGATCCCGATGCTGATGCGCTGCGTGGCGCCGAACATCTGGGGCTGGCTGGGCGACTTCACCGGTCGGCGGCTGGCCATCGTGCGTTTCGGCGCGGTGTGCACGCTGCTGACCTTTTCGCTGATTTTCGTCAGCAAGAGCTATGCCTGGCTGGCGATGGTCATGGCCTTGCATGCGTTCTTCTGGCATGCAGTGCTGCCGCAGTTCGAAGTCATCACCCTGGCGCACCTGCAGGGCCAGACCTCGCGTTACAGCCAGATTCGCCTGTGGGGCTCGATCGGTTTCATCATCACCGTGGTCGCGCTGGGCCGTTTGTTCGAATGGCTGAGCCTGGACATCTACCCGGCGGCGCTGGTGCTGATCATGGCCGGCATCGTACTCAGCAGCCTGTGGGTGCCCAATGCCCAGCCGGCGCCGGGCAATCGGGTGGCGGGGGAGGGCTTCCTCACGCAACTGCGCAACCCCGGCGTATTGGCGTTTTATGCCTGCGTGGCGCTGATGCAGATGAGCCACGGACCGTATTACACGTTTTTAACCCTGCACCTTGAGCGACTGGGTTACAGCCGTGGCGTGATCGGCATGCTCTGGGCGGTCGGCGTGGTCGCCGAAGTCCTGATGTTTCTGGCCATGAGCCGGATCTTCGCGCGCTTCTCGCTGCGCCGGGTGCTGATGGCCAGTTTTCTGCTGGCGGCGTTGCGTTGGCTGTTGCTGGGATCGTTCGCGGAGTTTCTCTGGGTGCTGTTGTTTGCCCAGGTGCTGCACGCGGCGACGTTCGGCAGCTTTCACGCCGCTGCCATTTCATTCGTGCAACGTAGTTTCGGTGCACGCCAACAAGGCCAGGGTCAGGCGTTGTACGCTGCGCTGGCCGGCACTGGTGGTGCATTGGGCGCGCTGTATTCCGGCTACAGCTGGAATGCCCTCGGTGCGCCATGGACCTTTAGTATTGCCAGCCTCGCAGCGCTCGCCGCTGCCGTTATCATTGCCACACGTATGCAAGAGGACAGGCCATGAGCCTTACCCGTGAACACCTCGCCCAGGAAATCATCGACGCCGGGCGTTTTCTGTATGGCCGCGGCTGGTCACCGGCCACCAGCAGCAATTATTCGACCCGCCTGTCGCCGACCGAAGCCTTGCTGACCGTGTCCGGCAAGCACAAGGGGCAACTGGGCATGGACGATGTGCTGGCCACCGACCTGTCAGGCAACAGCCTGGAACCGGGCAAGAAACCGTCCGCCGAGACCCTGTTGCACACCCAGCTCTACAACTGGCGCCCTGAAATCGGTGCGGTGCTGCACACCCATTCGGTGAATGCCACCGTGCTGTCGCGCCTGACGCCGCAAGATTTCATCGAGTTCGAAGACTACGAACTGCAAAAAGCCTTCAGCGGTGTGACCACCCACGAATCCCGGGTGCGGGTGCCGATTTTCGACAACGATCAGGACATTGCACGCCTGGCCGCCAAGGTGCGTCCTTGGCTGGACGCCCATCCCGATTGCGTCGGCTACCTGATCCGTGGTCATGGCCTCTACACCTGGGGGGCGCGCATGAGCGATGCCCTGCGGCAGATCGAGGCCTTTGAATTTTTGTTCGAGTGCGAGTTGAAGATGCGCTCGCTCCTGAACTTTAAAGCATGAACCGTTAAGGAGTTGCCCTGATGAGCAGCCTGTCCGTTTATCACGTCTCCAGCCCTGAAATCCCCAACAAGGTGCTGACCCATTTCGAAGACATCGCCTCGACCCTGGCCGAGCAGGGCGTGCGTTTCGACCGTTGGCAGGCCGCCACAAAGCTCCAGCCGGGCGCCAGCCAGGATGAAGTGATCGCCGCCTATCAAGAGCAAATCGACCAGTTGATGACCGAACGCGGTTACATCACCGTCGACGTGATCAGTCTCAACAGCGACCACCCGCAAAAAGCCGAATTGCGCGCCAAATTCCTCAACGAACACCGTCATGGCGAAGACGAAGTACGATTTTTCGTCGCTGGTCGTGGCCTGTTTACCCTGCACATCGACGATTACGTCTACGCCGTGCTGTGCGAGAAAAACGACTTGATCTCGGTGCCGGCGGGCACCAAACACTGGTTCGACATGGGCGAGCACCCGCATTTCATTGCGATCCGTCTGTTCAACAACCCGGAAGGCTGGGTGGCCAACTTCACCGGCGAAGACATCGCCAATCAATTCCCGCGTCTGGAGGACTGAGTCGATGCCGATCAAAGCGATTCTCACCGACATCGAAGGCACCACCAGTGCGGTGAGTTTTGTGTTCGACGTGCTGTTTCCTTACGCGGCCAAGCATCTGCCGGACTTCGTTCGTGAGCACGCCGGGCGCGTAGACGTGGCGGCACAGTTGGACGCCGTGCGCCGGGACAGCCATGAGCCGGACGCCGATGTCGAGCGCGTTGTCGAGATCCTGCTGGGCTGGATTGCCGAAGACCGCAAGGCCACGCCGTTGAAAGCGTTGCAGGGAATGGTCTGGGAACAGGGCTATCTGGCCGGGCAGTTGAAGGGGCATGTGTACCCGGACGCCGTTGAAGCGCTCAAGCGCTGGCATCAGGCCGGTTATCAACTTTTTGTTTATTCGTCCGGTTCGATCCAGGCCCAGCGCTTGATTTTCGGCTGTTCGCAAGCGGGGGATTTGACGCCGTTGTTCAATGGCTACTTCGACACCACTTCGGGCCCCAAGCGCGAGGTGCAGTCCTACACCAACATTGCGCAGGCGATCAACATCGAGGCGGGGCAGATTCTGTTCCTGTCTGACATCGTCGAAGAGTTGGATGCGGCGCGTGCTGCGGGGATGGCCACGTGCGGGCTGGCTCGCGAGGGTGGGGAACTGGCGGGGCATGTCACCGTGGACAGTTTTGCGCGGATCGATCCTGCTACGTTCTAAACACTGATTTCAGCGGTCACCGCACAACCTGTGGGAGCGAGCAAGCTCCCACAGTGTTTTTTCCACAATGTTTTTTACAGCGAGTGATAGGTCGGCAGGGCAAACCGTTGCTGGCTCTGCAGCATGGAGATCTGCGGCAATTCGCTGGCCTGTTCAGCGAGGTCACGGCGAATCGCGCTGATGACCCAGGACAGTTGATCGCCATTGTGCAATTGCTGGTAGGAGATCGAGCGCATGAATTCTCTGCCGTCGGCGCTGCGCAAGGTCAGCAGAATCCCGCCATCAGGGCGGTCCTGGGCAGTGACTGAGAAGTTGGGGAACAAGGACGAAAATTTTTCCTGGATAAGGCTCATGTCGTTCAGCTCCATGATGACTTGAATGGTAAACATGGAGAGACTGTTGCAGCCTTTGTGCCAGTAGTTTAAGCGGTTGATTGTTAATAAAATCAATAAGTTAATCTTTTTGGTGATTTTTGCTTTCGTGCAATCTGCATGAATGATTATCGTGCATCCTGCATTTTGCAGGTACGTCGGCGACTCGATGGAACCAATTGGCGCACAGGGGATCATCTTCGCGCAGCGCTATCGCGGATCAAGATCGCGGATACAAAACATTTCAAAAACCGCGTGTACAGCTCAAGAACCGTTGACGTATTTTCGGGCTCAGTCATCGCCACCCGACAATAAAAAAAGATCGAACGGGAGCACTCATGAGCCGTACGTCGAACGACACGATTACCTGGGGCATGATGCTCCGCAAGTTGCCTTCCATCGCCAAAGCCATCCCCCGGGTGGTGAAGGGTATGAAGGCCGCCAACGTCAAGGACCCGACCCAGGCGTGTGGTTTGGGCTGGAGTTTCGAGCAAGCTGCGTTGCGCAACCCGGATGGCCCGGCGCTGTTGCAAGGCGACGTAACGCTCAGTTACTCCAAGGTCAACCAATGGGCCAATCGCATCGCCCATCACCTGATCGGCCAAGGCATCGGCAAGGGTGATGTGGTGGCGATCTTTATCGAGAACCGTCCGGAACTGCTGGTGACGATTCTGGCGGTGGCCAAGGTCGGCGCGATCAGTGCGCTGCTCAATACCTCGCAGACCCGCGACACCCTGGTGCACAGTGTGAATCTGGTGGCGCCGGTGGCGATCATTGTCGGTGAGGAGTTGGTCCCGGCGTACCTGGCGGTACGCGATCGGGTGTCGATCAAGGCTGAGCGAACCTGGTTCGTCGCCGATCAGGACACCTCACGCCAACCGGGTATCGCGCCTGAAGGTTTCACCAACCTGATGAGCGTCAGCCTCGATGACGCCAGCGACAACCCGGCCAGCAGCCGGCAGATTTTCTTCGACGATCCCTGTTTTTATATCTACACCTCGGGTACCACGGGGTTGCCCAAGGCTGGCGTGTTCAAGCACGGACGCTGGATGCGCAGCTCTGCGAGCTTCGGCATGATCGCCCTGGACATGCGCCCGGACGATGTCGTCTATTGCACCTTGCCGCTGTACCACGCCACGGGCCTTTGCGTGTGCTGGGGTTCGGCCGTCAGTGGTGCCAGCGGGTTCGCGATCCGCCGCAAATTCAGCGCCAGTCAGTTCTGGAGCGATGTGCGCAAGTACCGGGCGACCACCATCGGTTATGTCGGCGAACTGTGCCGCTACCTGGTCGATCAACCGCCCAGCGCCGACGACAGTCGGCACGATGTGAAGAAAATGATCGGCAATGGCCTGCGTCCCGGTGCCTGGAACGAGTTCAAGACCCGCTTTGCGGTGAATCACATCTGCGAGCTCTACGCCGCCAGTGATGGCAATATCGGGTTCACCAATATTCTTAACTTCGACAACACCATCGGTTTTTCCCTGATGCGCTGGGAGCTGGTCGCGTACGACCACGACAGCGGCGCGCCGATTCGTCAGGCCAACGGCTTGATGCGCAAGGTCGCCAAGGGCCAGCAGGGGTTGTTGCTGGCGAAAATCGACGACAAGGCACCGTTGGACGGCTACACCGATCCGCAGAAAACCGCCAGGGTCGTGCTCCAGGATGTGTTCGAGAAGGGTGACCGCTACTTCAACACCGGCGACCTGTTGCGCAACATCGGCTTTGGGCATGCACAGTTTGTCGACCGTCTGGGCGATACCTATCGCTGGAAGGGCGAAAACGTCTCGACCACGGAGGTCGAAAACATCCTCCTGCAACACCCGCATATTTCCGAGGCCGTGGCCTATGGCGTGGAAATCCGCAACACCAATGGCCGGGCCGGGATGGCGGCGATTACCCCAGCCGAATCCCTGGCAACCCTGGACTTCAGTGAACTGCTGGTCTTCGCCCGCGAGCAAATGCCGGCCTATGCGGTGCCGTTGTTCCTGCGGGTGAAAGTGAAAATGGAAACCACCGGGACGTTCAAATATCAAAAGACCCGACTCAAGGACGAGGCCTTCGACCCGGGTAAAACCGGCGATGACCCGATCTATGCCTGGCTGCCGGGGACCCAGACTTACGTGCAGGTCACGCAGCAGTTGTTGTCCGACATCCACGGTGGCAAGTACCGCTATTGAATCTGGCTATGGCGGCCCATGAGAAAAAACAAGTGACAGTGCCGGGGCCGCTCGGGAAACTGTCGGTTTTTACGAATGACAGAAAAGGGAGTGCCCAATGTCAGACAAAAGCCGCCAGATGACCCCCGAAGAAGCCGCTGAATTCACCGAGCAGGTATTCAACAAGGCACGGGAGGGCGATGCGGCAATGATGGCCGCGCTGCTGACCAAGGGTTTGCCGCCGAACCTGCGTAACCACAAAGGCGATACCTTACTGATGCTGGCCGCGTATCACGGCCATGTGGACACGGTAAAAGTCCTGCTGGAGCACAAGGCCGACCCGGAGATCCGCAACGACAACGGCCAGAGCCCGATTGCCGGTGCCGCCTTCAAGGGCGACCTGGCGGTGATCAAGGCGTTGGTCGACGGCGGCGCCCAGGTTGAAGGCTCGTCCTTCGATGGCCGCACGGCGCTGATGATGGCAGCGATGTTCAATCGCGTCGAAGTGGTCGATTACCTGATCAGCAAGGGCGCCGACCCGAAAGCCAAGGACGCCAATGGCATCAGCGCGCTGGAAGCGGCTAAAACCATGGGCGCTTCCGATACCGTCGCGCAACTGCAGAAGCTCTTGGACTGATATCAACGAATTTGTGGCTGATGATTCCTTTGTGGCGAGGGAGCTTGCTCCCGCTCGACTGCGCAGCAGTCGCAAATCCATTCAGCGCGGTCTGTCTGACAAATCGCATCGTCTGATTTTGGGGCCGCTTCGCGACCCAACGGGGGCAAGCCCCCTCGCCACAGGGATTGCATCGCCACAGGTCCGCATTTTTCTCGTTAATGCGCTATCCTTCGCGCCCTCAAAACTCCCCTCGCTACAGGATCCGCCCCATGAAAACCGCACTCGTCGAACTCATCAGCAAAATCAGCTCCGGGTGCATGGGCGAAGACGAAATCCTCAAAGTCGCAGACGAAGCGGCCCAGGCCTACGCCGATCCGCAGGCTTTTCTGACGGCCAATCCGGACATCAACTACGACGACAGCTTCCCGATCCTGTTGGGTGAGTGGGTGGTGGTCGGCAGCCTGCCGGAAACGGTGCTGTTCCAGGCGGACACCTACATGGATCTGTTCGCGCAAATCGTCGCCTCGTTCGGCCCGGAGGTGGACTTCAATCTCAAGCCCAAGCAACTGGCCAGGACCGAAGCCCTGACCGCGCTCAACCGCATCCAGGTGCAGATGAGCAGCCTGAACAAGGAAAACGGTGGCTACACGCTGATGAACTTCAGCCAGTTGCTCGATGACGAGTTGCAGGTGGTGCTGGTCTACGGCAATGACGTGCCACGGGTGCTGCAGTTGTGCGCAGAAGTGGGCATTGCAGCCGTGCCATCCCTGGAAGCCCTGAAAGTGGCGATCCACGTCTGATAGCCAAACACTGTCAATAAAAGGGAGCCCTCGCGACGACCGTCTATCCTGAGAGGGCATATCACTCTTTGGGAGCGTCACCATGGGTTCCACGTTCAACAGCCTGGTTGCCTTGATCATTTTTGCCCTGGACATCTGGGCCATCATCAACGTGTTCAAAAGTAGCGCCGAGACCGGGATGAAAGTCCTCTGGGTACTGTTGATCGCGCTGTTGCCGGTACTGGGACTGATCATCTGGGCCATTGCCGGGCCGCGGGGGAATGTGCGGATCTGACCGGTTTCCTATAAACAACACCGAAACTGTGGGAGCGAGCTTGCTCGCGATAGCGGTCTGTCAGGCACATTGATGGTGAATCTGCCTCCGCCTTCGCGAGCAAGCTCGCTCCTACATTCGACCTGTCATGTTCCGCGACGTAGAATGCGCGCCTTTCCCGGTCAATCGAGACGCTCGATTGGCCATCATGGGCGGGTAACCGTCCGTTGCCACCCGCATTCATCGGAGCACTTCCCATGAGCATCACCCCGACCAGCGACTACCTGGAAACCCTCTACGAAGGCTACGGCCAGCGTTTTCGCATGGAAAAACTGTTGCACGAAGTGCGCACCGAACACCAGCACCTGGTGATCTTCGAGAACCCGCGCATGGGCCGGGTGATGGCGCTGGACGGCGTGATCCAGACCACCGAAGCCGACGAGTTCATCTATCACGAAATGCTGACCCACGTGCCGATCCTCGCCCATGGCGCCGCCAAGCGCGTGCTGATCATTGGCGGCGGCGATGGCGGCATGTTGCGTGAAGTGGCCAAGCACCGCAGTGTCGAGCACATCACCATGGTCGAGATCGACGGCACCGTGGTCGACATGTGCAAGGAATTCCTGCCGAACCACTCCAAAGGTGCATTCGAAGATCCACGCCTGAACCTGGTGATCGATGACGGCATGCGTTTCGTCGCCACCACCACTGAAAAATTCGACGTGATCATTTCCGACTCCACTGACCCGATCGGACCGGGGGAAGTGCTGTTCTCGGAAAACTTCTACCAGGCCTGCCACCGTTGCCTGAACGACGGCGGCATCCTGGTGACGCAGAACGGCACGCCGTTCATGCAGATCGAAGAAGTGAAGACCACCGCCGGTCGCCTGCGCAGCCTGTTCCCGGACTGGCACTTCTACCAGGCCGCCGTGCCGACCTACATCGGTGGCTCGATGACCTTTGCCTGGGGCGCCACCAATACCGCTTATCGCAAGTTGTCCCGCGAAACCCTGCAACAGCGCTTCACGGGCAGCGGCATCGTCACCCGCTACTACAATCCTGAAATTCACATCGGCGCCTTCGCCTTGCCGCAATACGTGTTGCAGGCAGTCAACAAGCCAAGCAACGACTGATTGGTATAAACACAAAACCTGTGGGAGCGAGCTCGCTCCCACATTGGTTAGTGCTGACTGGGCCATCGGGCTTTAAGGTCCACCGGAACAATTAGCCAGCTAACAAGGTCGAGATAGAAGTAAACCCATCCATGGGTTTCATCAAGGAGGCACCAATGCAAAAGTGGAAAGTCACCTTCATGGATGATCATGGCGAAACCATCGACGAAGTCTTTGAGTGCGTCGAGCGCCCGGACTACGAGCGTGCCGCCAGGCTCATCAAGGCCCGGCTTCTTCCTGTCGCCGCCGAACTGGATCTGAACGATCTGGAAGGGCGGACCAATGACGCGAGCGTCAAAGAGCTCAAATCACAGAACAGCATTCAAATCCTCGGCATTACTCCAATCTGAACGATACCTGTCGCATTCACATTCAGGCCTTGGCAGAGGCTCTATCTTGAGGCTACTCTGCAGGCGAGATCAGCGAACGGATCGCTAAGGTCTGGTCTTGTCAGCTCCATGCTTGTTTCCCGCCGGCACATCGGTTGCCGTCGCTCGCGCTGTTCGGCTGCGGGTGAGGGAGTACGGAAAGTCTATCCATCGTTTTGAGGAGGACGTTTCATGAGCACAGCCTATCAAGAAGACATCAGCAGCAGCGTTCTGCGCCGCATGAAAGAAGGCGGTTTTGACTTTTCACGGTTTCATCCCATCGAGTTCTACGCCATTTTCCCGGATGAGGAGCGGGCACGCAGGGCGGCAGGTCATTTCCACCGTGGTGAATCCCTGAATGCGCAAATCAGTGTGCGCGACGATGGCGCCTGGGCGCTGGAGTTGTGCAAAGTCATGTATGCCACTTACGACGACATCGGCGATTTCGAACAGGGTTTCGAAGCGGTGGTCGAGCCGTTGGGCGGCATCATCGAAGGCTGGGGTGTGAAACAGGAGGTACGAGGGCGACTCGCATAACTTATGAACAGTGACAATTCGCATTGACGGCTGACCTTCGGGTTGGCCGTTTTCGTTTTCGCCGACAGAAAACTCAACACGAACCGGTAGGAGCTGGCTTGTCGGGTCGTCGCATCGCAGCGAAGGCGTTCTTGAAGAACAACGCATGACTTAGTGGCCTCTTCTCCGGCAAGCCGGCTCCTACAGACTATGCTGGTGACAGGCGATCACAGCGCCTTGCAATGAAGCGGGGGCAATCAGGTTGGGGCATTTGTCGCACAGGATTGGTGCGACGCGTGCATCTTGATTATCCAACCGATTGAAATTTAAGCGTTTATGCCGATGGCACGGGCCTTGCGAAGGTCTGTACGTCCGAGTGACAAGGAGTACGGCATGATCCGCACCTATTTTGATGAGATGTACGATGCCGGCGGTCTGGTCCGCCCGCATTATCGGGAGTTTGCCCGTTGGTTGGCCGAGACGCCTGACGAGCTTCTGGCACAACGGCGACGCGAGGCCGATCTGTTGTTTCATCGCGCCGGGATAACCTTCACGCTCTACGGTGATGAGCAGGGGACAGAGCGCCTGATTCCCTTCGACACCATTCCCCGCAGCATCCCCGCCAGTGAATGGCGGGTCGTCGAGCGCGGCTGCATCCAGCGGGTCAAGGCGTTGAACATGTTCCTCGCCGACCTCTACCATGAGCAGCGCATCATCAAGGCCGGCATCATTCCGGCCGAGCAGGTGCTGGCCAACGAGCAGTACCAGTTGGCGATGCAGGGCCTGGATTTGCACCGCGATATCTATTCGCACATTTCCGGCGTCGACCTGGTACGCGACGGCGACGGCACCTACTACGTGCTCGAAGACAATCTGCGTACACCGAGCGGCGTCAGTTACATGCTCGAAGACCGCAAGATGATGATGCGCCTGTTCCCCGAGCTGTTCGCGGCACAACGCATCGCTCCCATCGACCACTATCCGAACCTGCTGCTCGATACCCTGAAAAGCTCAAGTCCCATCGACAATCCAAGTGTGGTGGTGCTGACACCCGGCCGCTTCAACAGCGCGTTCTTCGAACATGCGTTCCTGGCGCGGGAAATGGGGGTGGAACTGGTGGAGGGTGCAGACCTGTTCGTGCGTGACGACAAGGTCTACATGCGCACCACCGACGGGCCGAAAGCGGTCGATGTGATTTATCGTCGCCTCGACGACGCCTTCCTCGATCCGCTGGCGTTCAACCCGGAATCGATGCTTGGCGTGCCGGGGCTGCTGTCGTCCTACCGTTCCGGCAACGTGGTGCTGGCCAATGCCATCGGCACGGGGGTGGCGGATGACAAGTCGGTGTATCCGTTCGTTACCGACATGATCCGTTTCTACCTGGACGAAGAACCGATCCTGAAGAACGTACCGACCTGGCAATGCCGTAATCCGTCTGAGCTTTCCCACGTCCTGGCCAATCTGGCAGAACTGGTGGTCAAGGAAACCCAGGGCTCCGGCGGGTACGGAATGCTGGTGGGGCCGGCGGCGACGGCGGCGGAAATCGAAGCCTTCCGCGCGCGCATCATCGCCAAGCCCCATGCGTATATCGCGCAACCGACGTTGTCGCTGTCGACCTGTCCGACCTTTGTCGAAAACGGTATCGCGCCACGCCACATCGACTTGCGGCCGTTTGTCTTGTCGGGCCGCGAAACCCGGGTCGTGCCCGGCGGTTTGACCCGTGTTGCCCTGCGCGAAGGCTCCCTGGTGGTCAATTCCTCCCAGGGCGGCGGAACAAAGGACACCTGGGTGGTCGAGGATTAAAGGAAGCCTGTCATGTTAAGTAGAACTGCCTCGGATTTGTATTGGATGTCGCGTTACCTGGAGCGGGCGGAAAACCTCGCACGGATGCTCGACATCAGCTATTCGCTGTCGCTGATGCCGCAGGACGGACGTGGCGACGGTTTGCACGAACTGGCCATGCCGCTGTTGATTACCGGAACCCTGGATGATTACCTGGAACGCCATGGCGAATTGCATGCCGAACGGCTGCTGCATTTTTTCGCCCTGGATGCCGCCAACCCGGCAAGCATCTACAGCTGCCTGGGGGCGGCACGAGCCAGCGCCCATGCGGTGCGTGGGCGCATCACCGCCGACATGTGGGAAAACATAAACGCCACCTGGCTGGAAATTCGCGGAATCGCCGAACAGGGCCTCAGTCGCTACGGCATGAGCCGTTTCTGCGAATGGATCAAGGAACGTTCCCACCTGTTCCGGGGCGCGTCCTACGGCACCATCATGCGTAACGATGCGTTTCGCTTCATTCGTCTGGGGACCTTTATCGAGCGGGCGGACAACACCTTGCGCCTGCTCGATGCCCGCTACGAAATGGCCGGCGACCAAGCCGAAGCGGTCAGCGATGGCACCGCTCACGCCTATTACCAATGGAGCGCATTATTGCGGGCGTTGTCGTCGTTCGAGGCCTACACGGAAATCTACCGCGACGCCCCCGGCGCCCGGCATGTGGCGGAGTTGCTGTTGCTGCGGGCCGATGTGCCGCGATCCCTGCGCGCCTGCACCGAAGAGATCGACCAGATCCTGGCGCAATTACCGGGGGCCAACGGTCGCCCCGCACAACGCCTGGCGGCAGAAATGGACGCACGCCTGCGCTACACCGGCATCCATGAAATTCTTGAAGAAGGCCTGCACGCCTGGCTGACCGAGTTCATCCCGCTGGTGCGCCAGTTGGGTAACGCGATTCACAGTTCTTATCTGGAGGCCGCATGAGACTTTCCATTAGCCACGAGACCACCTATCACTACGAAGACAAGGTGCGGGCGAGCATCCAGTACCTGCGATTGACTCCCCACGACAGCGAGCGCCAGCACGTGCTCAGTTGGCAGCTCGACCTGCCGCGCCCGGTGCGCGCGCAACTCGATCCGTTCGGCAACATCCTGCATGTGCTGACCATGGACGAACCGCACGAAGCGATCATCATCGGTGCCCGTGGTCAGGTCGATATCGACGAATGGCGTGAGGCCGAACACGAGAGCCAGTCGGCATTGCCGTTCCTGCGCTTCACCCGTTTGACCGAAGCCGACGTCGCCCTGCGTGCGTTCGCGGAGAAGGCATGCAAGCAACGCCGCGATCGCACGGCGCTGATCGATCTGATGCATGGCCTCAACCAGCATATGACCTACACGCCGGGTTCCACGGAGGTGGACACCAGCGCAGCCCAGGCCTTTGCCGGACGCTCCGGCGTGTGCCAGGACCACACCCACGCGTTTCTCGCCTGCACCCGCAGCCTGGGCATTCCTGCGCGTTATGTGTCGGGCTATCTGTACAGCGAAAGCAGCGAACACCTGGCCAGCCACGCCTGGGCCGAAGCCTGGCTGGATGACGCCTGGTACAGCTTCGACGTGACCAATGAACTGGCCCGGCCGGAACGTCACCTGAAGCTGGCGGTGGGCCTGGATTACCTGGATGCCTGTCCGGTGCGCGGGATGCGCCGGGGCGGCGGGTGTGAGCAGATGCACGCCAAGGTGCTGGTTTCACCGACGCCTGCGCCGGTGATCACCGTTCAACAGCAGTAATGCCGCTTCCTTGTAGAAGCTGGCTTGCCAGCGAAGGCGTCCATTCAGTCAGCACTTTTGTGACTGATACACCGCTTCGCGGGCAAGCCCGCTCCTACAGGAGGCTGTTATTACGGCTTAACCTTGCGCCCCACCATATGCTGCAAATACCCCACCAGCATCCCCAGATCCCCATCCGGCAGCACCTCGGCCGAGAACCCGGGCATCTTCGCCTGCGGCCACTGGCGCAAGCTCTGTGGATCGCGAATGTAGCGCTTGAGGAAGTCCGCACCGAAGTACTCGGTCGGGTTGTACGGAATATTCAGGTCCGGCCCGAATTGCGCATCCCCGGCGCCATTGAGTCGATGGCAGGCCAGGCAATTCTTCTGGAACAACGCAAATCCCCTGTTCACCGGATCATCGGCCTTCAACGCAGGATCGGGCAGCAGGGCAGGAAAGCGCTCGGCCACGGGCGCCAGGCGTTTGATGCTCGCCACCTGGAACGGCCATTGTTCGGGGCTGATGTTGCCGGCCTGCGGATTGCTCCAGACCAGATAGAACGGCCCGGCCCCCGGCTTGCCTTCCGACAGCGGTGGCCAGGGTTTGGCCGGGTCTTCAATCGCCAGCCAGGCCTGTGCACCCTGGGTATTGAGCAACGGCGCCGCGGCCATTTCGGCGGCAAAGCCATCCAGGGCCACGGCTTGCAGATGGTCCTCAGGCTTGATGCCGTTCAGCAGCGCGGACAACGGCACGGCGCGGTAACTCATGTCCCGCTTGTAGGAAACGTCGTTGCTGATGTTGATGGTTTGAGCCTGGGGATGCTTGAGCAATTGCTCGGTTTGCCAGGTGCGACTGTTCGCGCCCAGCTCCAGATTCAGCTGTGCGGCATACAAGGGCGTGCCGAACAGCAGGGCCCCGAGCAGAGTGAGCATTTTCAAGAGATCGCCGTCCATGTCGTGCAAGTGCCGCAAAGATTGGCACAGCCACGCTGGCCCGGGTAGCGGGCCAGTCACATTTTGATAGTGGCCATTCAAAAACGGTGACGCCGAATCTTTTAGACGCGACTAGCCGATCACCTTGGTCAGGTTCGGCAATATCAACAACAGCGTGGTGGCGAAAAGGATGAGCCCGGCTTGACGTACTTTCGATTGTTTGAACATGGCTTGACCGCCTTTTTTGTTATTTCCTGATGCCTGCCTGCATATCTCCATGTTGGCAGCGCGTTGCACTTCCTGTAGTGACGAGCGCCTCGGCAAAACCCGACGACGACTTCGTACAAGTTCACCTTAGAGCCCGCGCTGTGCTTGGTTTAGATCCATTTCATATGGAGTTGTTACGATTCGCTTTAAAAAAGGTATGAGGCCTATTGCCAGCTTCTTTGGCGCCCGTTGGCTAGACAGCTTGGTGTCTTGAATCGGTTAATCCGGTAGCTGGCTACCGTCCGTCTGAGCGTGAGCGTCAACGTCCGTGAGCGCTAAGGTCATTGAATCAATCGCGGCTCGGGCCAAGAGTGAGCGCTCGGTATTTACCCACCTGCACTGTGGTTCGAGGACGTCATGACCCAAGCATTGATTTTCGACGCGTTACGCACGCCCCGTGGTAAAGGCAAGGCCGACGGCGCCTTGCACAGTGTCAAACCGGTGAATCTGGTTGGCGGTTTGCTCACCGCACTACAACAGCGCATGGCGCTGGACACCAGCCAGGTCGATGACGTGGTGCTCGGCTGCGTGACGCCGGTTGGCGATCAAGGCTCTGACATCGCCAAAGCCGCCGCTCAGGTGGCCGATTGGGATGTCAGTGTGGCGGGGGTACAGATCAACCGCTTCTGCGCTTCCGGGCTGGAGGCGGTCAACCTCGGTGCAATGAAAGTGCGCTCCGGTTTCGAAGACCTGGTGGTGGTTGGCGGTGTCGAGTCGATGTCCCGGGTGCCGATGGGCAGCGATGGCGGGGCCTGGGCGCTGGACCCGGCGACCAACCTGCACAGCCACTTCACGCCACAGGGTGTGGGCGCCGACCTGATCGCCACCCTTGAAGGCTTCAGCCGTCAGGATGTCGATGCCTACGCGCTGCATTCGCAGCAAAAGGCTGCGCGTGCGCGAGCCGACGGTTCGTTCAACAAGTCCCTGGTGCCGGTGCAGGACCAGAACGGCATCATCCTGCTCGATCACGATGAGTTCATCCGCGCTGACTCGACCCTGGAAGGCCTGGGCAAGCTCAAGCCGAGTTTCGAGATGATGGGGCAGATGGGCTTCGATGCCACCGCGCTGCGGGTCTACAGCCATGTCGAGCGGATCAGCCATGTGCACACCCCAGGCAACAGCTCCGGAATCGTCGACGGCGCGGCGCTGATGCTCATCGGCTCCGAAGCCAAGGGCCGGGCGCTGGGCTTGCAGCCCCGGGCGCGGATTGTCGCCACGGCAGTCACCAGTACCGATCCGACCATCATGCTCACCGGCCCCGCGCCAGCGACCCGCAAGGCGTTGGCCAAGGCCGGGCTGCGGGTTGAAGACATCGATCTGTTCGAGGTCAACGAGGCATTCGCTTCGGTGGTGTTGAAATTCATCAAGGACATGGCCGTCGACCCGGACAAGGTCAATGTCAACGGTGGTTCCATCGCCATGGGCCACCCGCTGGGTGCCACCGGCTGCGCCATTCTCGGCACGCTGCTCGATGAGCTGGAAGCCCGACGCCTGCGTTATGGCCTCGTGACCCTGTGTGTCGGTGGCGGCATGGGCATTGCCACCATCATCGAACGCCTCTGAGCCCGGACTTCAAGGAACCCAGTTATGAGCGAAGCCATTCGTTACGAAAAAGGCCAGGACCAGATCGTGGTCCTGACCATCGATATACCGGGCCAGAGCGCCAACACCATGAACGCGATGTACCGTGAGGCCATGGCTGACTGTGTCGCGCGCCTGGTGGCCGATAAAGGCAACATCGCCGGAGTGATCATCACCTCGGCCAAGAAAACCTTCTTTGCCGGCGGCGACCTCAATGAGCTGATCAAGGTCGGCAAGCCCGAAGCCAAAGCCTTCTACGACATGGTGCTGACCCTCAAGGGCCAGTTGCGCACTCTGGAAACCCTCGGCAAACCGGTGGTCGCGGCGATCAACGGCGCGGCACTCGGCGGCGGCTGGGAAATCTGCCTGGCCTGCCATCATCGCGTGGCACTGGACAATCCATCGGTGCAACTCGGCCTGCCGGAAGTCACCCTCGGCCTGCTGCCGGGCGGCGGTGGCGTGGTGCGCATGGTGCGTATGCTCGGCCTGGAAAAGGCCCTGCCGTATCTGCTCGAGGGCAAGCGAGTGCGACCGCAACAGGCATTGCAGGCAGGGTTGATCGACGAACTGGCGATCGATGACGAGGACCTGTTGGCCAAGGCGAAGGCGTGGATTCTCGCCAACCCGACGGCGGTACAACGCTGGGATGTAAAGGGCTACCAGATTCCGGGCGGTACACCGTCAAGCCCGAAAGTCGCCCAGATGCTGGCGATTGCGCCGTCGATCCTGCGCAGCAAAACCCAGGGCACGATGCCCGCGCCGGAGAAAATCCTCTGCGCGGCGGTCGAGGGCGCCCAGGTGGATTTCGACACGGCGCACCTGATCGAAACCCGCTATTTCACCGAACTGACCACCGGCCAGGTCTCGAAAAACCTGATTGGCACGTTCTGGTTCCAGCTCAACGAAATCAATGCCGGCGGCTCGCGGCCTCAAGGTTTTGCGCCTTATGTTACCCGCAAGGTCGGCGTGCTCGGTGCCGGGATGATGGGCGCCGGTATCGCGTTTGTCAGCGCATCGGCGGGTATCGAGGTGGTGCTCAAGGACATCAGCCTCGCCGCAGCAGACAGGGGTAAGGCACATTCGGCGGCGCTACTGGACAAGAAAGTCGCTCGCGGACAAATGAGCATCGAGCAACGCGACACCGTTCTGGCGCGCATTCAAACCAGCGAAAGCGATGCCGACCTGGCCGGTTGCGACCTGATCATCGAGGCCGTGTTCGAGGATCGGGATTTGAAGGCCAAGGTCTCGTTGGCGGCGCAGAAGGTCGTCGGCGCGGACGCAGTGATCGCTTCCAACACCTCGACCTTGCCGATCAGCGGCCTGGCGTGCGCCGTGCCCGACCAGAGCAAGTTCATCGGCCTGCATTTCTTCAGCCCTGTTGAAAAAATGCCGCTGGTGGAAATCATCAAGGGCGCCAACACCAGCGACGAAACCCTGGCCCGAGGCTTCGATTACGTCCTGCAAATCAGGAAAACCCCGATTGTGGTCAATGACAGCCGCGGTTTCTTCACGTCGCGGGTGTTCGGCACCTTCACCAACGAAGGCATCGCCATGCTGGGTGAAGGCATCAACGCGGCAATGATAGAGACTGAGGCGCGCAAAGCCGGCATGCCGGTAGGACCGCTGGCGGTCTCTGACGAAGTTTCCCTCAGCCTGATGAGCCATATCCGCCTGCAAACCGCCAAGGACTTGCAAGCAGAAGGGAAACCGCTGATAGAACATCCAGCATTTGCCGTGATTGACGTGCTGCTCAATGAATTCAAGCGCCCGGGCAAGGCTGCCGGTGGAGGTTTCTACGAGTATCCGGCGGGCGGTCAGAAACACTTGTGGCCGGAGTTGAAGGCGCGGTTCGAAAACACCGACGGGCAGATCTCGCCAAAGGATGTGCGTGATCGCTTGCTGTTCGTGCAAGCCATCGAAACCGTGCGCTGTGTGGAGGAGGGCGTGTTGACCTCAACGGCGGATGCCAACGTCGGCTCGATCTTCGGTATCGGGTTCGCCCCATGGACCGGTGGTGCGCTGCAGTTCATCAACCAGTACGGTGTGCACGACTTTGTCGCCCGTGCCCAGTACCTGACCAGGCAATATGGCGAGCGGTTTGCGCCGCCTGCACTGTTGCTGGAAAAAGCGGCGAAAGGGGAGATCTTCTGACGGCGCGATGACGCATTTCGGGGCTTGCCTTGTCACTGTGTTTCAAGGCAGGCTCTGGGGTGTGCATTATTCCCATCACGTGTCAGGTATTTTTTATGTCGTTACGCATCTGCATTCTGGAAACCGACCACCTGCGTCCGGAATTGGTTGACCAATATCAGGGCTACGGGCAGATGTTCAAACACCTGTTTTCGCAGCAGCCGATTGCCGCCGAGTTCGTGGTCTACAACGTGGTGCAGGGTGAATACCCAAGCGACGACCTGACATTCGACGCCTATCTGGTGACGGGCAGCAAGGCCGATTCCTTCGGCACCGACCCGTGGATCGACACCCTCAAGAAGTATCTGTTGACCCGCTACGAGCGCGGCGACAAATTGCTGGGCATCTGCTTCGGTCATCAGTTGCTGGCACTGCTGCTGGGCGGCAAGAGCGAGCGCGCGACCCAAGGCTGGGGCGTCGGCACGCACAACTACAAATTGGCCGCCAAGGCGCCATGGATGAGTCCGGTGCGCGAAGAACTGACGTTGCTGATCAGCCACCAGGATCAGGTCACGTCGCTGCCGGAAAACGCCACGGTCATCGCTTCCAGCGATTTCTGTCCGTATGCCGCTTACCACATCAACGATCAGGTGCTGTGCTTCCAGGGGCATCCGGAATTCATCCACGACTACTCCCGCGCTTTGTTGGAGATTCGCCAGCAGGCACTGGGTGAGCAAGTCTACTCCAAAGGTATCGCGAGCCTTGCGCAGGAGCACCATGGCACCACGGTTGCCGAGTGGATGATGCGGTTTGTGGCGCACAAACCTCAAACGACCTGAAGCAAAAGCTTCGCTGGCAAGCCAGCTCCTACGGGGGATTGCGTACCTATTGCAGGAGCTGGCTTGCCAGCGAATTTCCCAGTCACCCCGGTCCCGTCTACAGCCACCCCGACTTCTTGAAGCTCGCCCACAACCCCAAGCAACCCACCGTAATGAACCCCAGCACTCCGAAATACCCGTAGTGCCAGCTCAGCTCCGGTATGTTCTGGAAATTCATTCCATAAATCCCCGCCACCGCCGTCGGGAACGCCAGAATCGCCGCCCAGGCCGCAAACTTGCGCTGCACCACACTCTGGCGAGAGGCCTCCAACAGCACGCCGACCTCAATCGTCTGGCTGGCAATATCCGCCAGGGTCGTCAGGTCTTCCATCTGCCGCGTTACATGAATCTGCACATCGCGAAAGTAAGGCCGCATGTTCTTGTCGATGAACGGAAAGCTCAGCCTCTGCAGTTCCTCCCCGATCTCAATCATCGGTGCCACATAACGACGCAAGCGCAAAACATCACGACGCAGGCCATGCAGCCTCTGGATGTCATAGTCATTCAACGAGCCACATAACACATTGCCCTCCAGCTCATCGATTTCTGCGTGAATGGCTTCGCCCATCGGCTGGTAGTTTTCGATCACGAAGTCGAGGATGGCATAGAGTACGAAATCTTCCCCGTGCTCAAGCAATAGCGGACGCGCCTCACAGCGTTGTCGGACATGAGCGTAGGACGCGGAATGACCGTTGCGCGCAGTAATGATGTAGCCATTACCGGCAAAGATGTGCGTTTCGATGAACTTGAGTTTGCCTTCATCCCGGATGGGCGAATACGTCACGATGAACAGCGCATCGCCGAAGGTTTCCAGCTTCGGCCGGCTGTGCTTTTCCAGGGCGTCTTCAATGGCCAGTTCGTGCAGGTTGAACTGGCGTTGCAGATTGTAGAGTTCCTCGGCGTTCGGCTCCTCGAGGCCGATCCAGACAAAGTGCCCGGGCTTTGCCGCCCAGGCTGCGCCTTCGTCGAGGGTGATATTGGTGATTCTCTTACCGGCGCTATAAACCGCTGAAGCAACAACTCTACCCATGATGGTGATTCACTTCTTTTGGCAGCTTTTAATTGGCAGCAAATGCAATGGCAGCGTTGATCAGCTTAGCCTCGTAGTGTTTGAGAGTCAGTTAAATCTGCCGGGTTCGCGGGTAGAGTCTTGCAGGCAAAAGAAAACCCGCACCAGGCGGGTTTTCTTTTTTCAGGCGGCTTGCAGTTGCCGGTCCATCGATTCGATGCATTCACGCATCTGCTCGCGACACTGGGCAATCAGCAGGGGCATGTCGTCCAGGCTCAATCCGGTGGTGGGAATCGCCGGTAACGAGCGAATCAGAATTTTCCCGCTACGCCAGCGGTTCAAGCGCATGTGTTTGACGTAACTGCTGACACACACCGGCACGATCGGCACCCCGGCGGCGATGGCCATCTGGAAGGCGCCTTTCTTGAAAGGCAGCAAATCTTCACCCCGGTTACGCGTGCCTTCCGGGAAAACCCAGATCGAGGTGTCTTTGTTTTGCAGGGTGTGGGTGGTGGTCAACATCGAGTTGCGCGCCTTGTGCGCATTGCCACGGTCGATCAACACATTGCCAGCCAGCCAGAACAACTGCCCGAACAGCGGCACCCATTTCAGGCTCTTTTTGCCGATACACACGGTACGGCGGGGCACCACGTTGCCAAACACAAACAGGTCGTAGTTGGACTGGTGGTTGGCGATGATTACGCAGCCGTCCGGTTTATCCATCAACGGCCCGACGTCGGCCTTCACTCGCAAACGCAAAATACACATGGCCGGCCATGCGTATAGGCGTGCGCACAGACGGCTGTTGTCCGGATTGAATGGCCGGCACAGGCCGAGAATCACACCCAGCACACCCGCCACAATAAAATGCAGACCCATCAATGACATACGTAACAAAAACAGCATTTACAGGCCCCACCGGGACAAAAGGTGGCGCAGTGTACGGATGTGCACTGTTTTCGGCAATTGCTGCCGGGGAGGCGGGAAATAGCCGATGTTTGTGCTGATGTTCCGACCAATCGGTCAGAGGCGGTCTAGAGCGGTTACAGACGTTTAATGCAGACATGTATGAAAAAGCCCGACACGACAGTCGGGCTTTCGATGTAGCCGATCCGGGTTTAACCCAAATGTTCCTGGTCCTGGATGATTGCGTTGTCCAGGGCCTCCAGCAGCGCTTTGCGCACTTTCAATTTGGTGTTCTTGTGCGCGGTCATGTTGATCTTCTTCAGCTGGCGAGCCACCGCCAGTGCTGCGCCTTGCAGTTCTTCAGCCGAGACCACGACATCAAGGAAACCGGCAGCCACGGCGCCTTGTGGACTGAACATCTCGCCGTTGACCACCGAACGCTGTAGCGCCACTTTGTTCAGGCGATCACGTGCGATCTCAATGCCCGCGTGGTGCATGGTCATGCCGATCTGCACTTCGTTCAGGCCGATGCTGAACGCACCGTCTACGCCAATGCGATAGTCGGCCGACAACAGCAGAAACGCGCCCTTTGCCACCGCATGCCCCGGGCACGCAACGATAACCGGGAAGGGGTGCGACAGCAGGCGGCGGGCCAGGGTCGAGCCGGAGGTCACCAGTGCCACGGCTTCTTTAGGGCCGGATGTCATCACCTTCAAGTCATAACCACCGGAGAGAATGCCCGGCTGGCCAGTAATGATCACCACCGCACGATCAGTCACGGCCTGATCCAGCGCAGCGTTGAACGCGGCAATCACATCCGGGGAGATGGCATTGACCTTGCCATTGCTCAAGGTCAGGGTCGCGATACCGTCTTCGAGATGGTAAGAAATCAACTCACTCATGACGCTATTCCTTTCAATAAAGTTGGGCAGACGTTACCCACCGCCGCAGGCCAGGTAAAGCGCCGTGACTGACCCGCCAGTCACCCTTTGCCCGCCCGCCAGGCGCAGCCCGCCGTGCCTGCCGCGCATTTCCCTCTATATAGAAGAAGACACGAAGCCGGAGATTGGCCGGTTTGCCATGGCCCCGAGCGACCGAAAACGCTGAATCGCGTTAACCGCATGAAAATTCTGAAAAAAATGTTTGCCATCGGAAAAGCTTTCGACTACATTAGCGCGCCTCGACAGACAGAACTTGTTTGAAGAGATACGGTGAAGTGTCCGAGTGGCTTAAGGAGCACGCCTGGAAAGTGTGTATACAGGAAACTGTATCGAGAGTTCGAATCTCTCCTTCACCGCCACATTTATACGAAAAAGCCCTGATTATTCAGGGCTTTTTCGTTTCTGCGTTTCTGAAAAAACTCCAGCCCGGCAAATCATTCCATCAGGGATGAAATGGATTGTCGCCCCGTGCCCAATATTTGCCTCACATCCTGGTAGCGATCCGCGAGAATGCTTACTCTGGCATTGTCCATGATTGTAGTTTGTAGCCTTCCTGGCTCAACTCGGCGCGTACCTCTTCCAGCAGGCTTTCCAGCTGCGCCGGGTCGGAATAGGCACTGCTTGGAACCTGTTTGCGACAAATGTGGGTGCTGGCCTGGTCGATGACGGTCAGACTCAGTTCGCCATTGCCGCCTTGCGCAGCCCAGGCGATGCATTGAAAAGGTTCGAATGCGTGCCCGGCAATCAAAAGTGCTTCGTTGATGCGCAACGCGGTGCTCATGGGGCCTCTCTCCTTGTACCGAAACAAATGATCCGCAGTTGCCCTGCTGCATGAAGTCATGCAGCAGGGCATTTCAGTCTTTCATTGCTTTACATAACTGCCTGGCGCCGGCTCCAGAGGCGGGAATTTGTCATTCCCGATGTGCGCAACCGCTGGTTGGCGCTCGCCGGAGTGTCCCGCCAGCCAGTTGAACCAATCATTCCACCAACTACCAGGTTGCTGCTCGGCATTCTTGAACCAGGTCTCCGGGTTTTTCGTGACCCGATTATTGGTCCAGTAATGGCGCTTCTGCTTGGCCGGTGGATTGATGACGCCGGCGATATGCCCTGAAGCTCCTAATACAAAACGCTTGGCCCCGGAGAGCAGGTTGGTGCTGGCGTAGGCGCTTTTCCAGGGCACGATGTGATCGTCATGGGTGGCGAGGATGTAAGCGGGAGCGTCGATTGCACGCAAATCAAGCTTGACCCCACAGCACTCCAGTTCGCCCGATTTCAAATCGTTCTGCAGATAGGTGTGGCGCAGATACCAGCAGTACATCGGCCCCGGAAGGTTGGTGCTGTCGTTGTTCCAGAACAGCAGATCAAGCGGGATCGGCTTCTGCCCCTTGAGGTATTTGTCGACGTTGTAGTTCCACCACAGCTCGTTGGGGCGCAGCAGGGAAAAGGTATTGCCCATGTCCTCACCACGGAACAGACCGATGGGACCCTTCATGCCGCCGATGGTGCGCTCTCGATAGGCCACCAGTTCTTCGTCGACGAATATGTCGATGGGGCCGGTATCCAGGTAGTCAAGGAACGTGGTGAACAGGCTCACGCTGGCGATCTCTCTGTCGCCGCGTGCGGCAAGTACTGCCAGCGCCGTGCTCAGCAGGGTGCCGCCGATGCAGAAGCCCACGCAATTGAGTCGCTGCTCGCCACTGATTTCGCGGGCCACCTGCAAGGCGTCGATTACCCCGTGCTCAATCAGGTCGTCCCAGGTGGTGCCGGCGTGTTCCTCGTCAAAATTGCGCCAGGACATCAGGAATACGGGATGTCCCTGTTCCAGCAGGTGGCGGACCATCGAGTTGTCCGGGCGCAGATCAAGGATGTAGTACTTGTTGATCGACGGAGGTACGACGAATACCGGGTGTCGGTACTGGGTTTCGCTTTGCGGGTAGTACTGAATCAGCTGGAACAGGTGATTCTCAAAGACGATTTCGCCGGGGGTGTTGGCCAGATCGACGCCAACTTTGAAGGCGCCGCTATCACATTGGCGCATTTTGCCTTCGTTCATGTCGCTGGCCAGATGCTGCATACCTGTGAGCAGGCTGGCACCTTGAGTCTCGATCGCACGCTGGAGCGCATCAGGGTTACTGACCAGGAAATTGCTTGGCGCGCTGGCGGCAATGGCTTGCTCCACCAGATAGCGCAGGCGTTGGCGCGGTTTTTTTTCGTCGATCAGTAGCTTGTCGAGCAGTTTCAGGAGAAAGCTTGCGTTGAGCAGGTAAAACGCAGCGAGGGAGCCGAACAGTGGCTCGCTCCAGTTGCCGCTGGAGAAGCGTCGATCATCGAAGCTGAAGGGTTGGCCGGTCAGCAGTTTTTGGCCGAGTTGGCCCCATTGAACCTGGTAGTCCGCTTGAAGGCTGTCCAGGGTTTCGCGAGGCAACTCGAACCAGGCGCCGTGCTCATGCCCGGAAAACCACGGATTAGTGCTGACCCATAGGCGTAATTGTTGCACTGCAAAGGAAGCGATGAACGGAACCTGGCCTGACCAATAGGTTTTGAATGTATGCGCGTTGTTATCCATAAAGTTCCTTGCCCATACAGATGAGCCGGGCAGAAAAAAAGCCGCGCTTTGCCGGATTCCGGCGTAGCGACGGCAGGAATGCGGGCAGCGTTGACTGGCGCCAACCTGACGCCAGTCTGATGCGCGGAACAAGGGTGCCAAGTCCGCGCATGGGCTACTCGGATGCCGCTGGTTAGCGCTCGATAGCCAGGCCGACGCCTTGTCCGCCACCGATGCACAAAGTGGCCAGTCCCTTCTTGCCGTCGCGACGGATCAGTTCGTGCACCAGCGATACCAGAATCCGTGCTCCTGACGCGCCGATCGGATGGCCGAGGGCGATTGCGCCGCCGTTGACGTTGACTTTGCTGGTGTCCCAACCCAACTCTTTACCAACCGCCAGCGACTGGGCGGCGAACGCTTCGTTGGCTTCGATCAGGTCCAGGTCCTCGACGCTCCAACCGGCCTTTTGCAGGGTCAGGCGTGTAGCCGGGACTGGGCCGATGCCCATGATCGACGGGTCTACACCGGCGCTGGCATAGGCTTTGATCCGTGCCAGAACCGGCAGGCCCAGCGCTTGTGCTTTTGCAGCGCTGGCCAGCAACAGTACGGCAGCACCATCGTTGAGGGTCGAAGCGTTGCCGGCGGTCACGCTGCCATCTTTCTGGAATGCCGGTTTGAGTTTCGCCAAGGCTTGGGCAGTACTGTCGACACGGGGCTGTTCGTCGGTGTCGAAGACCAGCGGTTCGCCCTTGCGCTGAGGAATCAGGATCGGGGTGATTTCGCTCTGGAAGCGCCCGCTCTCAATGGCTGCTGCGGCTTTCTGTTGCGAGGCGGCAGCGAAGCTATCCTGTGCTTCACGAGAGATCTCGTACTTCTGCGCCAGATTCTCGGCGGTGATACCCATGTGGTAGTCGTTGAAGGCGTCCCACAGGCCATCCTGGATCATGCTGTCTTGCAGTTGCGCATGGCCCATACGCAAACCGGTGCGTGCCTTGGGCAGAACATAGGGGGCCAGGCTCATATTTTCCTGACCGCCAGCGATGACCAGTTCCGCGTCGCCGCAACGGATTGCCTGGACAGCAAGATGGACCGCCTTGAGACCGGAGCCGCAAACCTTGTTCAAGGTCAGGGCAGGGGTGGTGTGTGGCAAGCCAGCCTTGATCGCTGTCTGGCGTGCCGGGTTTTGCCCGGCGCCGGCAGTGAGTACCTGGCCAAGGATCACTTCATCAATTTGAGCAGCATCGACCCCTGTCTGCTCCAGCAAGCGGCGAATCACTGCGGCACCCAGTTCGGTCGCGGGAATTGCAGACAAGGCACCCTGGAAACTGCCAATGGCGGTACGAGTAGCGGCAACGATTACGACTTCGTTCATGCGTGACCTCATGGAAAAGACAAAATTCGTCGAGCAAGCCAGGGCATTCATGCCCTGGTCAGGGTTACTGCATGTTCATGCCGCCGTTTACCGAGAAGTCCGCACCGGTGCTGTAGGCGGACTCATCGGATGCCAGCCAGGCCACGATTGAGGCGATCTCTTCGGGTTGGCCAAGGCGACCAACCGGGGTTGCCGCGATCATGCCTTCGAGAATGTCCGGGCGTATCGCCGCGGTCATGGAGGTCTGGATATAGCCTGGGGATACGGTATTGACGGTCACGCCCTTGCCGGAGACTTCCCGGGCCAGTGCCATGGTGAAACCATGGATGCCAGCCTTGGCGGCGGAGTAGTTGGTCTGGCCGAACTGGCCACGCTGACCGTTGATGGAGGAGATATTGATGATCCGCCCCCAGCCTTTGGACAACATGCCTTCAATGACCTGCTTGGTGGTGTTGAACAAGCCCGTCAGGTTGGTCCCGATCACGCTGTTCCAGTCCTGCGGGGTGAGCTTGCGAAAAGACGCGTCGCGGGTGATGCCGGCGTTGTTGACCAGCACATCGATCGGGCCGAATTGTTCACGAGCCATCTCGAAAGCCTTGCGGGTTGACTCCCAATCGGTGACGTCACCATAGATGAACTCGAATTCATAACCCGCCTCCAGTTGGCTGGCGCGCCAGTCGTTCTTGCGGCTGGAATCAGAGCTGCAGCCTACGATTACCTTGAATCCTTCCTTGTATAGACGTTGGCTGATTGCCGTACCGATACCGCCCATACCACCCGTTACCAAAGCAATGCGACTACGCGATTCCATACGTCTACTCCATTTTTTTGCGCTGCAGGAGAGAAGATTGTTCGATATCGACGGCCCGTGCGGAAGTGTTTGAAGGTGACGTTCTCCTGTCCATCGGTGCCACGCGGGTGTTTTGGCCTGCAGGCAAAAAAATGAGGAGTACCCTTACCTGGATCAACTCTTAAAACTCAATGGATAGTTAATATTCCTGAAACACTGTTGAAATATGTTCAGCGCATGTCAGTATCGGCTCCGGACAGGACGTTCGGTTCCATCGGTCATTGAGGACGCCATGTATAGAATGAGTTCAGGTTATGCCAGCATGCTGGCGAATACGTTTTTGGCCCAAGGACTGGACCTCGCCGGTCTGTGCCAGGAAGCGGGACTGGATGTCGGGTTCGTGAGTAGACCAGGAGCATTCTGCGAGCGAAGCGTTATCTTTCGTCTTTGGGACCTGGCTGCTCAGGCTTCGGATGATCTGAATATCGGTTTGAAAGCCTACGGGGAATTCCATCCCAGTAGTTTTCAGATCGTGGGCTACACGATGATGTCCAGTTCGAATCTGAAAAGAGCCCTTGAACGTCTGGTTCGTTTCAGCCCGTTGATCGGTACCGGATTCAGCCTTTTCCTTGTAAAGGAGCAGCAGCATTACCGATTGGCCAGTCTCGATCATCAGCAAAATGGCTCGGTCAAACCCCGGCAATACACGGATGCAGCCTTGGCTTCGCTGTTGGGTTTCTGCCGTTGGCTGGCAGGTGGCAAGTCTCCGCAACCGTTGGGTGTGCAGTTCACTTATCCCGAACCTGAAGACACGTCGGAGCATCAGCGGCTTTTTGGCTGTCCGCTGGGTTTCGGGGCGGCATATGACAGTATCCTGTTCGATGGCCAGGAGCTTCTGAGTCCGTTGAGCATGGCCAACGAGGCATTGGCTACACTCCATGACAGTTTTGCCGAGGCTCAATTGGACCTGTTGTCCGGTTACTCTATCGTTGGCAGGATTCGCGCGCTGATTACCGAGCGCTTGAGCCAGGGGCAAGGCCAAGGGCAATGTGATATGGAATCGATTGCGGCGGCACTGAACATCAGCAAGCGAACGCTTCAAAGAGGCCTTGAGAAGGATGGCACGCAATTCAAGGACGTCCTGAACGATGTGCGCCGGCAGATGGCTGACTTCTATTTGCGCCATTCTCATTTCAACATGAAGCATGTGACTTGCCTGCTCGGCTTCCATGATCACAGCAGCTTCCATAAGGCATGCATCCGTTGGTTCGGTATGACCCCCGGTCAGTATCGAACCGACGAGTTGTCGCCTGTGGTCGAAAAAGTCGCGCGGGTCCGATCCATGAACCTCATCGGTCTGTCCAGAGATCATAAGGTCGCAGGCTTCGCCAACGTCTACAGCGAACGGATACACCGCTAATCCCTTGTGAAGGGTCATTGAGGCTTGGGGCCGGTTGTCCCTTTTTTCGCTTTGCGCTTCGGGGCTTTGACTACGTTGGCAGGAGCGGGCAGTGGTGTGATCTGCGGCGACGCAGATGGCTGCGAAGGGGGTTCCTCCTGCGGGATGACAACTGTTTCACTGGCTGGCTGGGTCAGGCTGAAGCCCGGCAGGGGAACTTCGAGCAGTGCGTGCAGTTCACGCCAGAATTCGCCTTCGGCTCCAACGGTCGCTAGCAGTTCAGGCATCAATTGCCCAACGGCTGACAGGACCTGTTGGCGTACCTTTGCCTCAGGCAGCAACAAGGGCAGGCTGCGCAAGCTTTCTTGCGGGTGGGCGAAAACCAGCAGGTTCTGCAATCGGATGGCTTCGCGCAGGGCAGTGGGCTCATTGCTGTAATCCTGGACCAGCAGGTGCACCTGCTGGATCAGCTTCTCGATGCTTTCCTTGCCCGCCTTGTCGCTGTCGCGGCCCAGCAAAAACAGAATCCGCACCAATGCTTCCAGGGGACCACCATGGGGCAGCGCATCCTGCAGGCGTTCGATCAGGGCCTGGTCCTGCTGGTCAGCGTGAGCCTGGAGATTTCGCGCAGGCTTGTTGCCGGTGAGAGTACTCAGGGCGCCGTAAATACCGTAAAAACACAGCTCCTGAGTGGCGTCACGCACATCGCGATAAGCATTCAGGGCGTCTTGCATCTGGTTGGAGAACAGTTTCTGCCAGGCCAGCAACGGATTGTCTTTACGTGCGGGACGACGATCGCTTCTGACTTGGGAGGCAGTCCCGGCTAACCACCACAGCGCTGGATTCTGGCTGCTCCATAGCACCTGCTGCTGATGGAAGGGGTGCGTCCTGCGCAACAGTTCGGCAATGGGCTCGTTGACGATCTGACGCAACCACGGACGAATAAACAGATCGTAAAACGCGCTGTTGATTTCAGAGGTGCGCTCCACCAGCGAGAATTCACGATCGTCATCACGGGCCGGCTCGACGTCATCATGGATATCGGCGATTCGCCTTGATTCGAAACGCACTCGGTATTGCATGTCATCGCTGCCTGAGGAAGTTGGCAGATCATCAATCAGCATTTCATACAGCCCCGTCGGCAGCGCATTGATGGCTTCGACCGCGCCGAGCAACCCTCGGTGTTCGCGCCTCGCTACCTTGCCGGAAACAAAAATACCTAAATGGCCGATGCTGGCGTGCCGCAGGTAGACGATGGTACGTCCCGCGTCATGCAAAGCAAGATCGCTGGGATAAACATCGGCGATCCAGTTCAATGCCTGCTGGGGAGGGGTGATGTTGTCTCCGTAGGAACAGAACACCACCACCGGTACTTCGATCCGTTTCAGGTCAATGCCGCTGCTCTTGCGGCCGAGACCGCCGGACAATTGGTTGCCGATGAAAAGGTCATCGACAATCATCTCGATCTCTTCGCCATTGAGCAGGGTCGGGCTGCCCCACCAGCGTTCGAAGTCGAGGAAGCGCGTAGCCTCGCTGTCGACCTGGCTGAACAACTGGTAGTACTTGGTCCAATAGGTGTTGGCCGGGTCCAGGTTTTCGAAATTGCTGACCAGCCAGGTACCGTCAAAACGGCCATTGCCCAAGTCGCTGCCCAGGCGAGCCATCCAGCCGCCACCCAGCAGGCCTCCGGTATAGCGCATCGGATTGCGTCCATTGACACCGGCCCAGTATGACAAGGGGGCACCATTGATAATGATCAATCCCGGCAGTTCCGGTCGTGTTGCCGCCAGTCCCATCAACGCCCAGCCGGCCTGGCAGTTACCGATGATGATCGGCTCGCTGTTGGCCGGGTGAAGGGCACTGACTACTTCGATGAACCGGGCCTGGGCTTCCACGATATCGGCCAGGGTTTGCCCAGGCTGTGGCGAGTGACTGAAAGAGATGAAATAGGTGGGGTGGCCGGCTCTGAGGCTTTCACCTAATACCGAATCCTGTTTGAAGCCGCCGATTCCCGAGCCGTGGCCGCCGCGTGGGTCAATGATGATCACCGGCTGGCCATTGCTGTCGATTGTTTGCTCTGGTCCGGGGAGGATTCGCAACAGTGAATAGTTGACCGGGCGTGGGAGATCGGAGCCTGCGACCAGAGTTTCATGATCGAACTTGAGCAGCAGGGGATACCCGGCGCGTTCATGGGCCAGCGTATTGTCGCCGCGCTGGCGCAGTGTGTCCCAGAACAGCAGGCTGCGTTGGCCGAGGTCGGTGAAGTATTCCTGCCAGTCAGTGAGTGTGGGTTGTTTGAGTTGACCCCGCTTAAGAGGCGCGAGGGTTTTTTCCTGGCGCTGGCGCCAAGCATCAAGGACGTTCAGGGTATTGAGGTGCTGCAGATGAATCAGGTGTTCGAACAGGCCGCGTTGAGAGGAGGTTTTGTCATATTGCGGTGCAATAATATCTTCCTGGCCCATGGTGATCTCCTGGCGTTATGCATGAGAAGAAGCTGCCAGCGTCTCCTTAATGAGGAGGGCTTGGCTGGCTGTTCGATGTCAGGAGTCTATAGCGAATAGAGGCAGGAGGAGAATTTTTTTTGTGCACTGCACAAAAAAACATTGCCAAACGAATTTGTGCGCTGCAATATCAAGGCTAGCGCGATGACCGGCAGGATCGCTATCGCGTCCTCAGGCCCATGTCGGCTTTTCAGAATCAGGAGATTCAAGCATGTCTTTTTTTAACTCGGAAAAATTGCAAGACGCTCAGAAAGCCAACCTAGACCTCCTGCAGCAAATCAGCGGCAAAGTCTTCGCCAGCGTTGAACAGCTCACCCAATTGCAGTTCAAGACTCTGCAGGCCTCCACCGAGGAACAGTTCGACGGCATTCGCAAGCTACTGGCAGTCCGTGATCTACAAGGGCTCGCTGAGCTCCAGACTTCTTTCACCCAGCCAAATGTGCAAGCCGAACGCCTGGCTGAGTTCAATCGCCAAGTGCAAGCGTTGATTGTCGGCACTCACTCGGAAATCGCCAAGCTGACTTCGCGTCAGGTCGAGGCGGGCACCCAGCAGGTGCAAGAGTTCGTTGAAGTGATCAGCAAGAATGCACCGGCTGGCTCCGAGCCTGTCGTGGCCGCGTTCAAGTCGTCGCTGGCGAATGCCAGTACCGTTTTTGAAAGCGCACAGAATGCCGTAAAACAGGCTGCTGACGTTGCCCAGAGCAGTTTTGACGCAGCGACCGCCGCAACCGGCAAAAGCGCTCCTGGTGCCAAGGCTACAAGCGGTAACAAGTAAGTCACATTAGAGTGGTTACACTGATGGCGATGGGTTTACTCCCCATCGCCATTTTTTTTCGGCCCGCTACCGGTACCTGGCTTGCCTGGTGGCATGCCGCCGAACAGGCCGAAGAGGTTCTGAGTGTTAAGGTAGAGGGCTTTTGACTGGTCGACATACTGGCGCATCAAATCCTGCATGACCGGTGCTTGCTGGTGCATGAACTCGCTCCAGGCTTCAGAGGACTGAGCGCCGGTCTGGGACTGGATGTCGATGACCGTCTGGATGCTTTTATCCAGGTAGCTGCCGAGGACGCTCTGGTAGGGACCGTAGAACTGGATAATCCCCATGAGCATCTCGCTGGAGAATATCGGCTCACCGCCACTTTCGGCTTCCAGAATGACCTGCAGCAAAATACTTCGGGTCAGATCCTCGCCAGTCTTGGCGTCGACCACCTCGAACGGGATTCTATCGACGACCAATTGGCGTATATCCGCAAGGGTCAAATGACTGCTGGTGTGCGTGTCATACAGACGGCGATTCGGGTATTTCTTGATCAGACGGGTGGTGTTCCGACTGTTATCTGTCATGTGGGGCTACTCACAGCAAGCCTGATTTGCAGGCATCTTATCCTACTCTGACCACTGCCACTCCAATGCGTCGCCTCCCACGCATCAGCGATGTCATTCGCGGTTGCTAAACCTCGTACGGTACCATGATGTAATACCAGTAATAATAAACAGCTCAGCACCCTCAAAGCCGTATTTTCAAGACCCACCCCGGCCACCATGGAGTGGTCCCGCATCGAATCCTTGTTCAGCGCTGCAGGGGGCCATAACCATCGAAGGCAATGGTTCACGAGTACGTTTTGAACTGAACGGAGTGGTCGCCACCTTCCACCGGCCGCACCCCGACAAAGAAGCCAAGCCCTATCAGGTGCGTGACGCCCGGGCTTTTCTTGAACAAGCAGGAGTTACCCCGTGAACGTAATGAACTACAACGGCTACTCAGCCCGGATCGAGTACAGCGACGAAGACGGTCTGTTCGTCGGCCACATTGCGGGCATCAAGGATGTTGTCGGGTTTCACGGCGAGTCAGTCAAAGAACTTCGCACCGCATTCGAAGAGGCCGTCACCGATTATCTGGAGACTTGCGCGAAACTCGGTCGCACCCCACAGAAACCCTATTCAGGCCATCTCAGTCTGCGCCTGGCCCCGGCCCTTCACGCTACGGTTGCTGTGAAAGCTCAGTTAGCCCACAAAAGTATCAATCAGTGGGTCGCTGATGTTCTTGATCGCGAGGCCCGTGCTTAAGTAGTGAATAGATCTGTCCGACTGTAGACCGCTCAAACTCTTCGAACAGAGTCGACATCATGCGGCGCATCTATGTCGACCCCAAGGCCGAGTTGGTCATCGTCCGCTAAGCATCCCGTCCGGTGGCCAGCAACTCGACCAACGATCCCGTCACGTTGCCGGCGTTTGATGCACTGGCTGAATTTCTGAACAGGAAGGAACACCCATGATCACCACCACAACCCACTCCATTGAAGGCCGGCAAATTACCGCCTACCTGGACATCGTCAGCGCCGAATCGGTGCAAGGGATCAACGTCGTCCGTGACGTGTTTGCCGGGATGCGCGACTTTTTCGGCGGGCGCTCCCAGACACTGGAGCGGGCGTTGAAGGAGGCGCGCATTCAAGCCACCGATGAGATCAAGGAGCGGGCGCAGGCGCTTGAGGCGGACGCAGTGGTCGGGCTTGATTATGAAATCAGTATGCCGGCTGGCAAGGGCGGGATGGTCGTGGTGTTTGTCACCGGAACTGCGGTCAAGTTGAGATGAAAGGTGAAAAGCCATTCGTCGGTCACGGGAAAATCCGGACGGCAGGTCCATTGGTGACCGGCTAGTCTCAAAAACCGTGGCGATCGATATTCTTTCAGGCAAAGGGCTTGCCGGTGTCGATTCCGTTTGTTGAAAAGGGGTGACGAGATGGCTGATCCGTATATCGAGGATGATGGCGCAGAGTTTCCGATCAACAATTGCGTGCAGTGTGGCCAGACCCAATATGTGGCCAGCTTCGGCGAGGACCAGACTGAGGTCGACAAGATCAAGACCAGGGCGTGCCGGGTACTGAAGGGCAAGTTCTTACCCAGGGTGACGGTACCGGTCATGTAGGAGCGAGCTCGCTCGCGATGGACTCAAGAGCGCCGCGTTTAGCCAGTAAATACGCGTTATCGTTAACGACCATCGTCGGAACGCCGCCCGGAGCAAGCCCGTTCCTACAGAGAGCACATTCGCTTAACTGAACAGCATTGCCGTCATTGAGCGGCTTTTTTAATGTCTGAAAGGTTTTGTGACAGGTTTTTTAAAGTGGTGATCTTTCACAAACTTTTCACAGTAGTCTCCGTAATCTCGACTCATCCGTTAGAAAGCAACACCTGGCCCGTTTCCCCAGCGGGCTTTTTTTTGTCCGTCATAAAACCTTTTCCGAAAATGCTGTCCAACTGTCGCCAATCGCGAAGTTGGACCGGTGTGCTGGACTTTATCCGCGCAAAAGCATTCAATCTCGCCCCCTTTTTGTTTACCCCCTATTTTTGAGGTTTTTGTCATGCGTTTAACACTGCCCGCTCTGGTTCTGGGGCTTCTGGTTGCTCAAGGTGCAATGGCTGGTGACGGTACTGCCGCGCTGGGTGGTGGCTTGGGCGGCGCATTGGGTAACGTGGTCGGCCAGAAGATGGGCGGCAGCACTGGCGCAGCGATTGGTGCGGGCGTGGCTGGCGCGGCGGGCAGTGCAGTCGCCGCCAAAAAAGGTCATCGCACCAGCGCTGCTATCGGTGGCGGTGTCGGCGCGGCCGGTGGTTCGGTGATCGGTAACAGCCTTGGCGGCAAGTCCGGTGCCACCATCGGTGCAGGCCTGGGCGGCGCATTGGGCGGCGGCGTAGGCAGCAATCTGGCCAATGGTCACAAGCGTCACTGATCCTGATCCAGATTTGAAAAGAGCCCGGCTTGATGCCGGGCTTTTTCATTTATGAACGTTTCACGCGGCAGCCGCTCAAATCTCCCATACTCCTGAAGAATGCGAGGCGTGCCATGAACCCGAAAACCAACGGCAAAAAATATGGAAGCCTGAATGCTCGACTATTGATTGTGCCTGCGATTGTTTTTGGATTGCTGGCCTCTCAGATGGCGCTGGCGGGAGGTAATGGAGATGCCGCGGTGGGCGGTGGTCTTGGTGGGGTGCTGGGCAATGTGGTCGGTGGCCAGGTGGGTGGCAGCACGGGGGCAGCGATTGGTGCAGGTGTCGGCGGAGCGGCCGGCAGTGCCATTGCCGCGCCCAGGCACAGTCGCACTGAGGCGGCGGTAGGCGGTGGTTTGGGCGCGGCGGGTGGATCGGTGGTCGGCAACAGTCTTGGCGGTTCGACCGGGTCGGCCATCGGTGCAGGCCTGGGCGGTGCAGCCGGCGGTGCGGTCGGCAATGATCTGGGAAGTGACAGCGGTCACTCCCATTCCGGTAACGGTTATAAACACACGAACAAGCACCACAAAAAGCATCACTAACCGAGTGAGGCATCCCATGACTGCGAAAACCGAAGGCAAGGAAGAAAAAGGCTCTGGCGGACTGCCATCTATCAACGATCCCGGCAATGAAGATCCGGGATCGCTGATGGATGATGCGACGGTGCCGCTTAACGACGCTGATGATGCGGGCGATGTGGGGAATATTGAGTTGGAAGATGAGGAAGAGGACGAAGATTGATCGAGTCGTGTTGCCGGATTGACCGCTTGTCTAGCTGATCGAATGCGTCCATCGCCCAGTCCTCGATATGTCGTGACCTGAGTCTGCGTGATGCAAGTACCGATTTGCAGGTATTGGAGAGGGTGCATTGGGTTCACCCTCATCAACCTTTGCCTCGCCCACCCCATTTGTCGCCGAGCCTGCGGCCTTGTTCGCCAGTGGACAGTTCCCCCTCGACCCCAACGGATCAACCCACCCGATCGGGTTCAGGGTGTAGCGATACGGGTTCAACCCTGCGGCTAACTTGACCGGATTCGGCGTCAGATAACGACCGGTGTCCGGCTGGTAGTAGCGATGCCGGTTGTAGTGCAAACCGCTCTCAGCGTCGAAGTATTGCCCCTGAAACCGTAGCGGCTGTTCGATTCGTTCGCCGTCGCCGTCGCCGTCGCCGTCGCTCAGTTCGCGGAGTTTGCCGTGGGCGGTGTATTTGGCCGACCAGACGATGACGCCGCCGTAGCTGGTCAACTCCTGCGGGGTGCCGAGGTGGTCGAGTTGGTAGTAGAGCGGGCAGGCGTTTGCCCGGCCTTTGCCGGCGAGCAGCGCCAGCGGGCGGAAGCTGCCGGGTTCATAGACGTAGCTGCGGTAGTGTCGGGGACCGCTTTCGGCGATGAGTTGATCGCCTTGCCAGAAGAATTGCGTGGTCTGGCCGTCGACGGTTTTGTCGATGCGCCGGCCGAACGCGTCGTAGCGGTAGCTGACACGTTTACCATCCGGGGTGCTGACGCCGATCAGGCGGTGCTGGCTGTCGTAGGTGTATTCGGTGACTTGGGTCGGCATACCGCGGCGTTCGCGGATCAGGTTGCCGAAGGCGTCGTAATCGTAGTGGCTGTCGTGACGGCGACGCAGGCGGTTGCCCTGAAGCACACATGGGCCGGAGCGATCGTGGATCAGCAGGTTGCCGGCCGGGTCGTGGGTGAAGTTCTCCGCGAACTGGTCACGGGCTTGGCGTACGCCGGTCAGGCGGTCGAGTGCATCGTATTGGTAGCGACGTGAACCGTGGCGGCTGTCGGTAATTTGCAGGAGGTTGCCCTTGATGCTGTAGGCATACTTGCGGCGATACAGCGGTCGTTGCTTTTGGCTGACGGCATGGGCCTGCAAACGGCCTTGCTCGTCGTAGGCGTAATCGCTGAGCAACAGCCCTTGTTGGCGTTGCTGTTCGCGCCCGCCGACAAAACGATGGCTGGTCAGGCGCGTGCCGTTGAGGTCGATGGCAGTGAGGGCGCCTCCCTTGGCATATTGGTAGACGAGGGCACAGGCGTCCGGCAGGCGCAGGCGCTTGAGCCGACCGCAGGCGTCGTAGCCGTAACGCAGGGTGCCCCAACCCTGATGTTCGGTGATCAGCCGGTCCTGGCGGTCGTATTCGAACGCCAGCGGATGGTTCTGACCGTCATCGACGCTGACCAGCCGCCCGAGACTGTCGTAGCGGTACTCGACCTTGATCCCGTCGGGCAGGGTTTTGACCCGTAACCGTCCAGCGCTGTCACGTTGATAACCGGTAACCAGCAGCGAACCGTCGTCGCCAAACTCGGTTTTCTCCAGCAATTGGCCATTGAGGTCGTAGCTGTAGGCGGTACGACGGCCATCAAAGTCGGTTTCCTGTCGGATCAATCCGCCCGGGGTGTAATCCAGCCGGTAGGTGTCGCCGACCTCGTTTTCGATCTCTGTGAGCAACATTTGCGCATGTTCGTAGCGGTATTTCAGTGCGCTACCGTCGGGGTTGATCTGCCGGCTGACCAAGCGCAGGTCGTCGGCGTATTCGTAACGGGTTACCCGTCCCAGCTCGTCGGTGTCGGCGGTGACCTGGCCATAGGCGTTGTAGCGGTAGGCACGGCGGGCACCGGAGGGGCGCGTGGTCCGGGTCAGTCGACCCACGGCGTCCCATTCATAACCGGTGACGGCACAGTGTTCGTCCTGGCGGGTAATCCGCCTTCCTAGCGCATCGTAGGAAAAAGTGCGCTGAGCACCGTCTGGCAGGGTCTCTTCCAGCAATTGTCCCAAGGCGTTCCAGACAAACCGGTGACCGCTCTGGTCGGGGAGATGGATCGTCAGCAAACGCCCCTGCGAGTCGTAGACATAGCGGGTGATCTGCCCGTCGGGATCGGTGACGGCCGTGATGTCGCCCTGGGCATTGCGCTGGTAGCTCCATGTCGCCTGACCGCAGGTGCGGGTATGCAGGAAACCGTTGCGATACTCGCAGGACGTGAGCGCCTCATCCGGCGCAAGCAGCGCGATCAGCCGGCCGACCTCGTCATAATGGTATTCGGTGACGGCGCCGAGGGCGTCCTGCTCGGCAATCAGGCGGCCCTGATCGTCATAGGCCTTGTGCCGCTCGCCGCCGTCCAGCCCGACGTGGCGCACTAGCCGTGCGCGGTCGTCATGAACGTAAATCTCTTCGCCATTGTCGGTGTAGTTCACCGCCACGCCGCCTTGATTGTCCCACACGTAACGCGCCTCCATCTGCGCAAACGAGGCCCAGTGATGGATGCAGCGGGGCGCTTTGCCGGAGCGTTCCCAAGCCCAGAAGAAACTTGCGCCGCCAGGCAGTTGCCGTTGCAGGATGACGTGCTGCTCGTCGTAGTCATAGCGCTCGCTTTCTCCCGCGGCATTGGTCGCCTCGATCAGCCGCTGGCGAGCGTCGTAGCGGTAGCTGACCAGTGTCTGTTCGGTGCGCCAGGTGGACGCCTCGGGGCCGCTGCGCTGAAACACCTGATAATCGACGGCCATCAGGTGCTTGAGGTCGTAACGCAGCAGCAAGGCGCGGTCGGCGCCGTTGTCCAGGCGTTGGATCCGGTCAAAGCGGTCCCGCTGCACCGTCACGTGGTTGCCGTAGGCGTCGCTGATCGCGCTGAGCCGGCCGTCGTGAAAGTGGTAGAACCGCGCGCGGTCGCCGGCCAGGGCGAGGATCAGTTCGTCCGGCTCCTCGCCGAGGTAAATCGCCATCCGCGACAGGCTGTTGTGGATCACCGGGCGCGTCGCCGTCGGCCGTGGAAATGGCGTGCGGTGGTTTTCGGGGTCGATCCACAGCACCTGCTCGTCGTGGAGTTCCAGGTGCTGGGACAGCGAATGGCTCCAGCCAAAACCGAGGCCGGTGTCGAGTTCGACGGCACTGGTGCGATAGATGCGGGTGAAGTCGAACGGCAATATCCCGTCGAGAGTGCTGTCCGTGAGGGTCAGCAATACTTCGCCAGTGACCATCGACACGGGGCAATTGTGGGTGGCGGTGTGCTTGACGGTGTCGGTGCTGGTGGCGGTTTCGACCCTATGCACCCCTGTCAAGGGACCGCTGGCGGGGCATGCCAATACCTTTTGGGGATCGAACATCTGCAGACTTTCGCTTGGCCGAATGTGGGATGTGAAACTCTGCGGAGGATTTTCAAGGAAAGAAGTCGGGAAAGTTGGCGTTTTCTGTAGGGCGATTCGCCAAATCACGCAGTGCCATTCGACGTGGATCAGGATTTCATCGTTGCTCTAAGCCCGCGGCGGTCGCTATGCTGCTGAATCCTTTAATCCATCCGGGAGTCGGCCTCAGCTGCGTCGGCCGGGATGCCTTGGAAAACGGATCAGATGCGATGAATGCACCACTGAAAGCATTCGGCCCGATCAAGGCCGTGATTTTCGATATGGACGGCTTGTTGCTGGACACAGAGGGCATCTACACCGAAGTCACGTCCATCATTGCTGCGCGTTACGGCCGAACCTTCGACTGGAGCATCAAACAGAACATCATTGGTCGGGGCGCGGGCGATCTGGCGCGCTATGTGGTTCAAGCGCTGGACTTGCCGATGACGGCGCAAGAGTTTCTGGTGATCCGTGAGCCGTTGATGCGCGAGCGCTTTCCTACAGCGCAAGCGATGCCTGGCGCACAGGAACTGGTACGGCATCTGAAGGCCAACAACATTCCCATTGCCGTGGGCACCAGTTCTTCGAGCCAGTCGTTCGGTCAGAAAACCACACTGCACCGCGACTGGTTCGCCTTGTTCGACTTTATTGTCACCGCTGATGACCCCGAGGTGGGTGCCGCCAAACCGGCACCGGATATTTTCCTGACGGCAGCGCGGCGTCTGGGTGTTGCACCTGAAGATTGCCTGGTGTTCGAGGATTCGCCCTTTGGTGTTACGGCGGCGAAAGCAGCGGGGATGACGGCGATTGCGATTCCGGATGCGGCAATGGCCGACGCAAAGTACGCACATGCCGATGGCATTCTTCGTACGCTGAAGGCGTTCGAGCCGAGTGCTTTTGGTTTGCCGGCGCTTGAGTGGGCCTAGCTGAATAGACGGGTCGACACTGGCCAATGTGGGAGCGGCGGTGCGCCGCACCCACATTGGGTTTGCGTTCAGCGCATCACGCGCCGAAACCGCCGTCAATGGTCAGGCTTGCACCGGTGATGTAGCCAGCCTCGGGACCGACGAGGTAAGCGACGAAACTGGCGATTTCTTCGGCCTTGCCGTAGCGGCCCACGGCCATCAACGGGATCAGGCTCTCCGCAAAGTCACCGTGGGCCGGGTTCATGTCGGTGTCGACCGGACCCGGTTGCACGTTATTGATGGTGATGCCTTGCGGGCCGAGATCACGGGCCAGGCCTTTGGTCAGGCCCACCAGTGCCGACTTGCTCATGGCGTATGGGCCGCCACCGGCGAAGGGCATGCGGTCGGCATTGGTGCTGCCGATGTTGATGATGCGTCCGCCTTCGGTCATGTATTTGGCGGCGGCCTGGGTGGCGATAAACACGCTGCGCACGTTGATGGCCAGGGTCTGATCGAAGTCTTCGAGTTTGAACTCGGCCAGCGGTGCGACGGCCAGTACGCCGGCATTGTTGACCAGGATATCCAGGCGACCGAAGGCGTCTACCGTGGCGGACACGGCGCCGCGAATGGCGTCGGCATCGGCGCTGTCGGCCTTGATGGCCAGGGCCTTGCCGCCTTTGGCGGTGATGCTGTCTTGCAGTTCTTCAGCTTTCGCGGTGGAGCTGACATAGGTGAAGGCAACGGTCGCGCCTTGCGCAGCCAGGCGCTTGACGATGGCTGCGCCAATGCCGCGGGAACCACCTTGAATCAATGCCACTTTGCCGCTGAGGTTCTGAGTAGTCATGTCGATCTCCAAGTCCCGAGGCGAGATGTCCCGGTTGATGGAGGCTAGTATCGATTCAGGATTCCATGCTGTGTAGACCGTAATTGCGATAGTCTGTGTAAACCAAAAGTTTATAGTGGCGCCTATGGAAACCTTCAGCAGTATCGAATGCTTTGTGCGCAGCGCTGAGGTCGGCAGCTTCGCCGAGGCCGCACGGCGCTTGAGTCTGACACCGGCAGCAGTCGGCAAAAGCGTTGCCAAACTGGAGGCGCGCCTTGGTGTAAGGCTGTTCCAGCGCAGCACCCGCAGCCTGACGCTCACGGAAGCCGGCCAGCTTTTTCTCGGCGAAGTCAGCGGCAGTCTGCACACCATCCAGAATGCCGTGGCCAATCTCGCCAGTGCCGGAGGGCGTCCAGCCGGAACATTAAAAGTCAGCATGGGCACGGTGTTCGGGCGCTTGTACATCGTGCCATTGCTCGGGGAGTTTCTGCGGCGCTTTCCGGCAATCAACCCGGACTGGCATTTCGACAACCGACAGGTCGACCTGATTGCCCAAGGCTTCGACGCCGCGATTGGCGGCGGATTCGAACTGCCTCAGGGCGTGGTGGCGCGCAAGCTGACACCGGCCCATCGCGTGTTGGTGGCTTCCACCGAGTATCTGGCGGCGCGGGAGACAATCGTCGAGCCGGACGATCTCAAGTATCACGATGGCATCCTCATTCGCTCGCCGCAGACCGGTCGCGTGCGTTCCTGGCAGTTGACCAGTCGTAGTCAGCAACACAGTCCATTGACCCTCAAGGCGCGGATGACCATGAGCGATTCGGAAGCTGCCTGCGCCACGGCGACCCAGGGTTTGGGCATTGCCTTGGTGAGCATGCCGTTTGCCGTGGGTTATCTGGAGGTGGGGACGTTGCAGCGGGTGTTGCCGGACTGGTATGTCGACGACGGCAACATTTCTGTCTATTACGCCGAACACAAACTGCTGCCCGGCAAGACCCGGGCGTTTGTCGATTTCATCATTGAGCAGTTTGCCGAGCGGGGGTTGGGGCAGAGGTTCAGTGCGGTTTGAGTCCGGCTCCAGACCGCGGCGCGGCTATCGCGGGCAAGCCACGCTCCCACAGGGATTTCACAAGGTTGGGATCAAGACTTGCTGATGATGTTCCCCGCATGCAAGCCGCATTCCTTCTGCGTCGCCTCTTCCCACCACCAACGGCCTTCGCGCTCATGCTGGTTCGGCAATACCGGGCGGGTGCAGGGTTCGCAGCCGATGCTGATGAAGCCGCGCTCGTGCAGGCTGTTGTACGGCAGTTCCAGCATGCGGATGTAACCCCAGATCTCTTCGCTGGTCATTTGTGCCAGCGGATTGAACTTGTACAGGGTGCGCTCCGGGGTGGAAAACGCGGTGTCGATTTCCATCACTGCGACGGCGCTGCGAGTGCCCGGGCTCTGGTCGCGGCGCTGGCCGGTGGCCCAGGCTTTCACGCCGGACAGTTTGCGGCGCAGCGGTTCGATCTTGCGGATGCCGCAGCATTCGCCATGGCCGTCCTTGTAGAAGCTGAACAGGCCCTTTTCCTTCACGAAGGGTTCGAGTTTGGTGTAGTCCGGCGACACCAGCTCGATGTCGATCTTGTAGTGCTCGCGCACCTGATCGATGAAGCGGTAGGTCTCGGGGTGCAGGCGACCGGTGTCGAGGCTGAACACTTTGACGTTCTTGTTCAGCTTCCAGGCCATGTCCACCAGCACCACATCCTCGGCACCGCTGAAAGATATCCACAGGTCATCGCCGAATTCGGCAAACGCAAGCTTCAGGATGTCCTGGGCGGATTTGTTGGCATAGGTCGTGGCGAGTTCCACGACGTCGAACGTTGGGCTCATCAGGGCGGCTTCCTACAGGTCGGTGGCGCTGGGCGCTCTATATAACGCCGATGGTAACAAAAAGCTGCACGGGCAGGGGCATCCTCTGCGTTGCGCAGGCAGGCCCGAATCGCTAGAGTTTGGCAGGTTTTATGCTCGCTCGACTCAATAATCAATACAAATGGGAGTGTCTTGTGGAAATTGCCTGTCTGGATCTTGAAGGTGTGCTGGTTCCGGAAATCTGGATCGCCTTTGCCGAAAAAACCGGGATCGAATCCCTCAGGGCCACCACCCGGGACATTCCCGACTACGACGTGCTGATGAAGCAGCGTCTGCGGATTCTCGACGAGCACGGCCTGAAGCTCTCAGACATTCAGGAAGTAATCGCCACGCTCAAGCCGCTGGACGGCGCCATCGAGTTCGTCGACTGGCTGCGCGAGCGCTTCCAGGTAGTGATCCTGTCGGACACCTTCTATGAGTTCTCCCAGCCACTGATGCGCCAGCTGGGCTTTCCGACCTTGCTCTGCCATCGTCTGATTACCGACGACAGCGGGCGCGTCACTGGCTACCAGTTGCGTCAGAAAGATCCCAAGCGTCAGTCGGTCCTGGCCTTCAAGAGCCTCTACTACCGGGTGATTGCGGCGGGGGATTCCTACAACGACACCACGATGCTGGGCGAGGCCGATGCCGGGATTTTGTTCCATGCGCCGGAAAACGTGATTGCGCAGTTCCCGCAGTTCCCGGCGGTGCATACGTTTGAAGAGCTGAAGCAGGAGTTCATCAAGGCTTCGAACCGGACCTTGAGTTTGTAATTGTCTGAAATGACGCCTTCGCTGGCAAGCCAGCTCCTACGAGAACTCTGCGATCCTTGTAGGAGCCGGCTTGCCGGCGAAGCTTTCAGAGGTTTTGCAGGGTATCGAGCAACACCTTCACTTTGGTGATCGATTCCTGATATTCGGCCTGCCACTCCGAGTCCGCGACAATCCCGCCACCGCCCCAGCAACACACCTGCCCGTCCTTGACCAGCAAACTGCGGATGGCGATGGAGCTGTCCATTTCGCCACGCACGTCCAGGTAGACCAATGAACCGCAATACAGTCCGCGTCGGGTCGGTTCCAGCTCATCGATGATCTGCATGGCGCGAATCTTTGGTGCGCCGGTAATCGAGCCGCCGGGGAAGCTGCCGGCGATCAGGTCCAGGGCGTCGCGGTCATCCGCCAGTTCACCGGTGACACTGCTCACCAGGTGATGCACGTTTGGATAGCTTTCCAGGCTGAACAACTCCGGCACTCGCACTGAACCGGTGCGGCAGGTCCTGCCGAGGTCATTGCGCAGCAGGTCGACGATCATCAGGTTTTCCGCGCGGTCCTTGGGGCTGGCCAGCAGTTCGGCGGCGTTCGTGGCGTCTTGCTCAGGCGTCAGGCCCCGAGGTCGAGTGCCCTTGATCGGACGGGTTTCCACGTGGCGCTGGCTGACTTTGACGAAGCGCTCCGGTGACAGGCTGAGTACGGCATCGCCGTCAGGCAGGCTCTGGAAACCGGAAAAAGGCGTCGGGCATGCTGCGCGCAATGCGCAATAAGCGGCCCACGGATCACCCTGGCAGGGGGCGCGAAACCGTTGGGCGAAGTTGACCTGGTAACAGTCGCCGGCCTGAATGTATTGCTGGATGTGCTCGATGGCCTGTTGATACTGGTCAGCGCTCAAGTCAGCAGTCATCGGGGTGAGCAGTTTGAAGGGGGCGACCACTTGCGGTGCAGGCTGGCTGAACAGATCGATCAGGCGCTGACGCTCGCTCTCCGGCAGAGTCGGGTGAAACACCAATTGGCTGGTCAGCGAAAGGTGATCGCTGACCAATGCCCAGCCGTACAGGCCGAAACGCGCGTCAGGCAGTTGCAGGTCGTCCCGTGCCTGGCTCGGCAGGCGCTCCAGATGTCGGCCGAAGTCGTAACTCAGGTAGCCGATCAACCCACCGGCAAATGGCAACTCATAATCTGCGGGCAAATTGGCTTCGCCCAGGCGTGTCAGATTATCGCGCAGGCGTTGCAGGAAAGCGTCGCCAGTTTCGTCGGGCGATACCGTCAGTTGTTCCAATGGCCAGGCGCTGAGCAGGTCATAACGACCGCGCTCGGCGCTTGGGCGGCCACTGTCGAGCAGCACGGCGCCGGGGGCATGGCGAATTGCCGCGAAGTATTGGGCGGGGTTGGCGCGATAGGGCAGCGGGTGTACGGAACAGGTCAGCATGGGCGAGGGAAGTCAGCCATCGAGGCGGGGTGGCGATTGTAGTCCCCTCGGGGATTTGCTCCTAGAGGGGGATGTCGATTGGATGATGCAGTGACTGGAAGTACGTCTTCGCTGGCAAGCCAGCTCCTACGGTATTGATTGTCGATGGCTGACCACCTGTAGGAGCTGGCTTGCCAGCGAACGCTGCAACTCGGTTTCGGATCAGCATTCGACCGCAGGAATATGCCCAAACATCTCCTGCACAAACGCCACGCGCTCTTTGACCGACTCGGTCACGCCACGAGCCTTCAGGTCTTCCAGTCGTGCTTCCACCGCATGGGTACGCAATGTCAGCCCGCAGTCGTTGGCAATCTGTATATTCAGCCCCGGCCGGGCGTTGAGTTCAAGAATCAGCGGGCCTTTTTCCTGGTCCAGGACCATGTCGACACCGATGTAGCCCAACCCGCACAACTCATGACAGCCAGCGGCGAGTTTCATGAAACCGTCCCAGTAGGGCAGTTGCACGCCATCCACTGCGTTGGTGGTGTCCGGGTGTTTGTTGATGATGTTGTTCAGCCAGGTGCCGCGCAGAGTCAGGCCGGTGGCCAGATCCACACCGACGCCGATTGCGCCCTGGTGCAGGTTGGCCTTGCCATTGGACTGGCGGGTCGGCAAGCGCAGCATGGCCATCACCGGGTAGCCCATCAAAACAATGATGCGAATGTCCGGCACGCCTTCGTAACTGATGCTCTTGAAGATCTGGTCCGGAATCACGCGGTATTCGATCAGCGCCCGGTCGCGGTGACCGCCCAGGGAATACAGGCCGGTCAGGATGCTGGAAACCTGATGCTCGATTTCTTCATGGCTGATGATCCGGCCGGACACCGAGCGATAGCGGCCTTCAAAACGGTCGGCGATGACCAGGATGCCATCGCCGCCAGCGCCCTGGGCCGGTTTGATCACGAAGTCGCGGCGTGTGCCGATGATCTCTTCGAGATTGTCGATTTCTTTCTCGGTGGAGATCACGCCATACAGCTCGGGCACATGGATGCCGGCGGCGATGGCGCGCTCCTTGGTGATGATCTTGTCATCGACGATCGGGTACAGGCTGCGCTTGTTGTACTTGAGCACGTAGTCTGCGTTGCGCCGATTGATCCCCATGATGCCCCGGGCTTCCAGGGCCTTCCAGGTCTTCCAGAAGCCGAACATCAGGCGTCAGCCTTTTTCAGGAAAGCCTTGAAACGCACCAGTTCGGTCAGGCGATAACCGCGATAACGCCCCATGGCCAGCATGAAACCTACCAGGATCAGCAGGATCGCCGGGAAGGTGAACACGAAGTACACCAGCTCTGGCACGGTCATGATCAGGTGCGCCAGGGATGCGGCGAACAGTGTGCCAATGGCCACTTTCATGGCATGGCCGCCGCCACGTTCTTCCCAGGTGATCGACAGGCGTTCGATGGTCATGGTCAGGATCACCATCGGGAACAGCGCCACCGACAAGCCGCGCTCCAGGCCGAGTTTATGGCTGAACAGGCTGATGGCCGCGATCAACACCACCACAAAGGTCAGCACCACCGACAGTCTCGGCAGCATTTGCAGCTTCAGGTGTTCGAGGTAGGACCGTAGCGAGAGCCCCAGTGCCGTGATGATGGTAAACAGCATGATGCCGAAGCCGAGCTGGGTTTCGCGGAAGGCCAGGGCGATCAGTACCGGGGTGAAGGTGCCGAGGGTCTGGATGCCGATCAGGTTGCGCAGGATCAGGATCACCAGCACGCCGATCGGGATCATCACCATGATCATGAAGGTCTGTTGGGTTTGCAGCGGCAGGCCGTACAGCGAGTACTCGAGGAAGTTGGCATCGGTGTTTTCGTCGGTCAGCTTGGCCAGACGAATGGCGTTCATTTCGCTGTTGTTCAGGCTGAAGGTCACGTTGGCTTTCTTGCCGCCGTCGACGGTGATCAGGTTTTCGTCGCCGGTCCACCACAGCAGGCGGTCTGCAGGCAGGCCCTGTTCACCGGTTTCCGGGCTGAAGTACAGCCAGTCGGTGCCATTGAAACTGCGCAGCCACAGTTCCGGTATTTGCGGCTGGTCGGCCACCAGACGGATGGTGTGGACCTTCTCGATCGGCACGTGGGCGATGGACAGCAGCAACTCGACGATTTTTGCCTTGTGCGCGGTGGACGGATCGCCGGCCAGCAATAGCTTCACGTTGTCGTCGTTGAGGTTGTTGACCCGCTTGATGGATTCGCCGACGAAGGTTTCGACGTCGGCCGAGTGTTGGCGAATCGGTGCGAGCAGCGCTTCGGCGGCGATTTTTTCCGGACCTTCGATGGTCATGCTGTCGCGAAAGGTCGGGCCTTTGATCTTGGCTTTCTCACCGGAATAACGCTTGGTCAGCACCAGGCGGTAATACAGCGTCTGATTGCCTTTGGCCCGGCGCGCCGACCAGGTGACCTTGCGGTTGCCGTCGACCCGGTTCACTGCCACGCCGTAGTTATTGGAGATGAAGCTCTCGTTGAGGCTGACGAAGTCGCGGCTCAGTGGTGGCACGAACATCTGGATCTTGACCGGGTCCTTGGCACTGGCGACGAACTCGACCTTGGCGTCGATGTTCCACAGGTCGTCGGTTGCGTCTTCGGTCACCGGGATGCCCAGCACGAAGATCTGATAGGCCGTAACTGAAATGCCCAGCACCACCAGGATGGCGATCAGCAGTTTCAGATGAAGGGTAAGAGAGCGCATTTGAATTACTCGGCGGTATAAGCGTCGGTGGTGCAGGCGGGTTTGCCGGCAGCATATTTAAGGCTGGGGTCGACCAGTGCATCGAAGCGCTTGAGGGCTTCGGAGCCTATCAGTAACGGGTATTGGAAAGCGCTGCGGTCGGTCAGGTTCACTTCGATGCTGCGCAGGGCCGAGCCCATGCAGATGTCCAGTTCGATCACCGGGCGGGCAGTGTACTTCTTGCCTTCCTCCGGGTCGTAGTCGCCGGCCCGGCGCTTGATCTTGCTGACACGGGCCAGCGGGCGTTCGATCGGGTGCGAATGGGCGGTGTCGATGGCCAGATAAAAACGCACCCACGACTCGCCGTTGCGTTTGAAACGTTTGATATCCCGTGCACTCAGGGATGCGGTTTTTGCCCCGGTGTCGAGTTTGGCCGCCACTTCCAGGTCGATGCCATTGAGCGATGCGTACTCATTGAGGCCATACAGGGTCTTTTCCCCGGCCATTGTAAAACCGGGCAGGCAAAGGAAATAAAGGAAGGCAGGGAAGGGCTTGAGTCTCATAAATCCTGGTGCGCAGCGGTCCGACTTGATTCAAGGCCCTGGCATCGCTGCGCAAGCTCCCTCGTATGCCTGTCAGGTTTTTATGACAGGCAGTGCAGATGCGACAAACAAATGCGGGCGGCATTCTAGCACGGTAGTTTGATGGCGCCAGCGCTGGCCGGTGGCTATAAACAGAGGGATTGCTTCGTTGTGGTGCAGCCGGTTATCAGAAGATTGTCGACAATATCGATTTAACCTTTGACTGTTTTGTCTGTATTCGTTAGTTTTTGCGGCACTGGCTCACAAGGTGTCGACAATATGCTGGATCAACTCGAGCGCCCCGTTTCAACGCAAGACGATACGGAGACCCTGTCCGAGAACGTCTTCCGACGCATTCAGGCGGCTATCGTCAAAGGCGAGATTGCGCCGGGCAGCAAAATCTCCGAACCGGAGCTGGCACGCACCTACGGCATCAGCCGTGGCCCGTTGCGCGAGGCCATCCACCGTCTGGAAGGGCAGCGCCTGCTGGTTCGCGTGCCGCATGTCGGCGCTCGGGTGGTGTCGCTCAATCACGCCGAACTGATTGAGCTCTACGAAATCCGCGAATCCCTGGAAGGCATGGCTTGTCGCCTGGCCGCCGAGCGCATGAGCCTCGAAGAAATCGACGAGCTGCGTCGGGTCCTGGAAACCCACGAGCGCGATGAGGCGTTTCAGGCCGGGAGAGGCTACTACCAGCAGGAAGGCGATTTCGACTTCCACTACCGAATCATCCAGGGCAGCGGCAACCGCACGCTGACCCAAATGCTCTGCGGCGAGCTGTATCAACTGGTGCGCATGTACCGCATCCAGTTCTCCACCACGCCCAATCGCCCGCACCAGGCGTTTGCCGAGCACCACCGCATTCTCGATGCCATCGCCGACCGTGACGGTGAACTGGCCGAGTTGTTGATGCGCCGTCACATCGGCGCCTCCAAACGCAATATCGCCCGTCATTACCAGGACGGCGTCAACCCGACAGCCAAACGAGGTGAGTCATGAGTTTGAACAAGAGCACACCAGGCCAGCGTTTCCGCGATGCGGTCGCCAGCGAACACCCACTGCAAGTGGTCGGCGCGATCAACGCCAATCACGCGCTGCTGGCCAAGCGCGCCGGTTTCAAGGCGATCTACCTGTCGGGCGGCGGGGTGGCTGCCGGCTCCCTCGGCGTGCCTGACCTGGGCATCACCGGCCTGGATGACGTGCTGACTGACGTGCGCCGTATCACCGATGTTTGCGACCTGCCATTGCTGGTGGACGTGGACACCGGTTTCGGTTCCTCGGCGTTCAACGTCGCTCGCACCGTCAAGTCGATGATCAAGTTCGGCGCCGCGGCGATTCACATCGAAGACCAGGTTGGCGCCAAGCGCTGCGGGCACCGTCCTAATAAAGAGATTGTGAGCCAGCAGGAAATGGTCGACCGCATCAAGGCGGCCGTCGATGCGCGTACCGATGACAGCTTCGTGATCATGGCCCGTACCGACGCCCTGGCAGTAGAAGGTCTGGAGTCTGCCCTGGATCGCGCCGCCGCGTGCATCGAGGCCGGTGCCGACATGGTGTTCCCGGAAGCCATCACCGAGCTGGACATGTACAAGCTGTTCGCCAACCGCGTGAAAGCGCCGATCCTGGCCAACATCACCGAGTTCGGCGCGACGCCGCTGTACACCACCGAACAGCTTGCTGCAGCGGATGTATCGCTGGTGTTGTACCCGCTGTCGGCGTTCCGTGCCATGAACAAGGCCGCAGAAAACGTCTACACCGCGATCCGCCGCGATGGCACGCAACAGAACGTCATCGACACCATGCAGACCCGCATGGAACTTTACGATCGCATCGACTACCACACCTTCGAGCAGAAGCTCGATGCGTTGTTCGCCGCTAAGAAGTAATTGTAGGAGCAAGCTTGCTCGCGATGGTCGTTAACGATGACGCGGGGAAATTGGCACCCCGCGGTGTTCGGTCCACCATCGCGAACAAGCTCGCTCCCACAGGTTTTCCTGACAAATTCAAGAATACTGGAGACAAAAATGGCCGAAGCAAAAGTACTCAGTGGCGCCGGGCTCCGTGGCCAGGTAGCCGGGCAAACCGCGCTGTCCACCGTGGGCCAGTCGGGTGCCGGTCTGACCTATCGTGGTTATGACGTTCGTGAACTGGCGGCTGGCGCACAGTTCGAAGAAGTCGCCTACCTGCTGCTGTACGGCGAGCTGCCGAACAAAGCACAACTGAACGCCTACATCGACAAGCTGAGCAAGCTGCGCGACCTGCCGCAAGCCTTGAAGGAAGTGCTGGAACGTATCCCCGCCGACGCCCACCCGATGGACGTTATGCGCAGCGGTTGCTCGTTCCTGGGCAACCTGGAACCGGAGAACGACTTCTCTGAGCAGCACGACAAGACCGACCGCCTGCTGGCCGCGTTCCCGGCGATCATGACTTACTGGTATCACTTCAGCCACGAAGGCAAGCGCATCGATTGCGTGAGCGACGAGCCGTCCATCGGCGGCCACTTCCTGCACCTGCTGCACGGCAAGAAACCGAGCGAACTGCACGTCAAGGTGATGAACGTTTCGCTGATCCTCTACGCGGAGCACGAGTTCAACGCATCGACCTTCACCGCGCGTGTTTGTGCGTCGACCCTGTCCGACCTGTATTCGTGCATCACCGCGGCCATCGGCTCGCTGCGCGGCCCGCTGCACGGTGGCGCCAACGAAGCGGCGATGGAAATGATCGAGCGCTTCTCGTCGCCGGAAGACGCGATCAAAGGCACCCTCGGCATGCTCGAGCGCAAGGACAAGATCATGGGCTTCGGTCACGCGATCTATAAGGACAACGATCCGCGTAACGAGGTGATCAAGGGCTGGTCGAAAAAACTCGCTGACGAAGTGGGCGACAAGGTGTTGTTCCCGGTGTCCGAAGCCATCGACAAGACCATGTGGGAGCAGAAGAAGCTGTTCCCGAACGCCGACTTCTACCATGCCTCGGCGTACCACTTCATGGGCATTCCGACCAAGTTGTTCACACCGATTTTCGTCTGCTCGCGCCTGACCGGCTGGGCGGCCCACGTGTACGAACAACGTGCCAACAACCGCATCATCCGTCCAAGCGCCGAGTACATCGGCGTTGAACAGCGCAAGTTCGTACCCATCGAACAACGCTGAATGGTGGAGGCGCCGACACAGGTCACTGAATGAACCGGTGACCCTGTAGGAGCTGGCTTGCCAGCGAAGACGATTTGTCATTCAACCTTCATGTTGACTGATCCACCGCATTCGCTGGCAAGCCAGCTCCTACAGAGGTCCGTTTCAATTCAGGGCTGGTGCCAGGCCCCACCTTTTGTAACTACCGTGACCGAGTCCTGACGATGAACACACAATTCCGTAAACCGCTGCCTGGCAGCCACCTGGATTACTTCGATGTCCGCGCAGCGGTCGAGGCGATCCAGCCTGGCGCCTACGACACCCTGCCGTACACCTCCCGCGTGCTGGCGGAAAACCTTGTGCGTCGCTGCGACCCGGCCACGCTCAGCGAATCCCTGAAACAATTCATCGAGCGCAAGCGCGACCTCGACTTCCCGTGGTTCCCGGCCCGTGTGGTGTGCCACGACATTCTCGGCCAGACCGCGCTGGTCGACCTCGCCGGCCTGCGTGACGCCATCGCCCTGCAAGGCGGTGACCCGGCGCAAGTCAACCCGGTGGTGCCGACGCAACTGATCGTCGACCACTCCCTGGCCGTCGAGCGCGGCGGTTTCGATCCAGAGGCATTCGAGAAGAACCGTGCCATCGAAGACCGTCGCAACGAAGACCGTTTCCACTTCATCAACTGGACCAAGAAGGCGTTCAAGAACGTCGACGTGATCCCGCCGGGCAACGGCATCATGCACCAGATCAACCTGGAGAAAATGTCTCCGGTGATCCAGGTGCGTGACGGCGTCGCGTTCCCTGATACCTGCGTCGGCACCGACAGCCACACCCCGCACGTCGATGCGCTGGGCGTGATCGCCATCGGTGTCGGTGGCCTGGAAGCCGAGAGCGTGATGCTCGGCCGCGCATCGTGGATGCGTCTGCCGGAAAGCGTTGGCGTCGAACTGACTGGCAAGCTGCAACCGGGCATCACCGCCACCGACATGGTGCTGGCGTTGACCGAGTTCCTGCGCAAGCAAAAAGTGGTCGGTGCCTGGCTGGAATTCTTCGGTGAAGGTGCATCCGCGCTGACCCTCGGCGACCGTGCGACCATCTCCAACATGGCTCCTGAATACGGCGCCACTGCGGCGATGTTCTACATCGACCAGCAGACCATCGACTACCTCAAGCTCACCGGTCGTGAAGACGAGCAGGTGCAGTTGGTCGAGAACTATGCCAAGACCACAGGCCTGTGGGCGGACAGCCTGAAAGGCGCGCAATACGAGCGCGGCCTGACCTTCGACCTGTCTTCGGTTGTGCGCAACATGGCCGGCCCGAGCAACCCGCACGCCCGTGTAGCGGTTTCTGATCTGGCCGCCAAAGGCATCTCCGGCCAATGGGACGATGTACTGGGTCAGATGCCGGATGGCGCGGTGATCATCGCTGCCATCACCAGTTGCACCAACACCAGCAACCCACGCAACGTGATCGCCGCCGGCCTGCTGGCACGCAACGCCAACAAGCTCGGCCTGACTCGCAAACCATGGGTCAAGTCGTCCCTGGCACCGGGTTCGAAAACCGTCGCGCTGTACCTCGACGAAGCCGGCCTGACCGATGAGCTGGACAAACTCGGTTTCGGCGTCGTGGCCTTCGCCTGCACCACCTGCAATGGCATGTCCGGCGCACTGGACCCGGTGATCCAGCAAGAGATCATCGACCGTGACCTGTACGCCACTGCGGTGTTGTCCGGCAACCGCAACTTCGACGGGCGGATCCACCCATATGCCAAGCAGGCGTTCCTCGCTTCGCCGCCATTGGTGGTTGCTTACGCCATCGCCGGCACCATCCGTTTCGACATCGAAAAGGATGTGCTGGGCGTGGTGGATGGCAAGGAAATTCGCCTGAAAGACATCTGGCCGAGCGACGAAGAAATCGACGCGGTGGTCAAGGCATCGGTCAAACCCGAGCAGTTCCGTCAGGTCTACATTCCGATGTTCGCCATCCATGAAGATACCGGCCCGAAAGTCGCGCCGCTGTACGACTGGCGCGAAATGAGCACCTACATCCGCCGTCCGCCGTACTGGGAAGGCGCGCTGGCCGGTGCCCGTCCGCTCAAGGGCATGCGCCCTCTGGCGGTGCTGCCGGACAACATCACCACCGATCACCTGTCGCCGTCCAACGCGATCATGATGGACAGCGCCGCCGGCGAATACCTGGCGAAAATGGGCCTGCCGGAAGAGGACTTCAACTCTTACGCGACTCATAGGGGCGACCATTTGACCGCGCAACGCGCAACCTTCGCCAACCCGAAACTGTTCAACGAAATGGTTCTGGAAAACGGCAAGGTCAAGCAGGGTTCGCTGGCCCGTGTCGAGCCGGAAGGCAAAGTGATGCGCATGTGGGAAGCCATCGAAACCTACATGGATCGCAAGCAGCCGTTGATCATTATCGCCGGGGCCGACTACGGCCAGGGCTCGTCCCGCGACTGGGCGGCCAAAGGTGTACGTCTGGCGGGTGTGGAAGCGATTGCCGCCGAAGGTTTCGAACGCATCCACCGCACCAACCTGGTGGGCATGGGCGTGTTGCCACTGGAATTCAAGCCAGGTACCAACCGTCACACCCTGGCCATCGATGGCAGCGAAACCTACGACGTGATCGGCGAGCGCACTCCGCGTGCAGACCTGACGCTGGTGATCCATCGCAAGAACGGCGAGCGCGTCGATGTGCCGGTGACCTGCCGCCTCGACACCGCTGAAGAAGTGTCGATCTACGAGGCCGGTGGCGTGCTGCAACGCTTCGCCCAGGACTTCCTCGAAGAATCGGCGGTTGCCGTTTAATAGCTGTGCAGGCACGGGACTTTGAGTCCCGTGCCTGTTTTCAAGGTTAGGAGTAAGAGCACTATGGCTCACGCAGCTCAAATCAAGATTCCCGCCACCTACATGCGCGGCGGCACCAGCAAAGGCGTGTTTTTCAGCCTGAAGGATTTACCTGAAGCGGCCCAGGTCCCAGGCCCGGCCCGCGACGCTTTGTTGCTGCGGGTGATCGGCAGCCCCGACCCGTACGACAAGCAAATCGACGGCATGGGCGGCGCGACCTCCAGCACCAGCAAAACCGTGATCCTGTCGAAAAGCATCAAGGCCGATCACGATGTCGACTACCTGTTCGGTCAGGTATCCATCGACAAGCCGTTCGTGGACTGGAGCGGCAACTGCGGCAACCTGTCGGCGGCGGTCGGTTCCTTCGCCGTCAGCAACGGTCTGGTGGACGCCAGCCGCATCCCGCACAACGGCGTGGCGGTGGTTCGCGTGTGGCAGGCCAACATCGGCAAGACCATCATCGCCCATGTGCCGATCACCAACGGCGAAGTGCAGGAAACCGGCGATTTCGAACTCGACGGCGTGACCTTCCCGGCAGCCGAAGTGCAGATCGAGTTTCTCGATCCGGCGGCGGATGAAGAGGGCGGCGGCGGTTCGATGTTCCCTACCGGCAACCTCGTGGATGACCTGGAAGTGCCCGGCGTCGGTACCTTCAAGGCGACGATGATCAACGCCGGCATCCCGACGATTTTCGTCAATGCCGAAGACATCGGCTACAAGGGCACCGAGCTGCAGGGCGCGATCAATGGCGACCCGAAAGCCTTGCTGATGTTCGAAACCATACGTGCCTACGGCGCGCTGCGCATGGGGCTGATTTCGAACATCGACGAAGCGGCCAAGCGGCAGCACACGCCAAAGGTGGCCTTCGTGGCCAAGCCTGCGGACTACGTGGCCTCAAGCGGCAAGGCGATTGCGGCAGGCGATGTCGACCTGCTGGTGCGTGCACTGTCCATGGGTAAACTGCACCACGCGATGATGGGCACGGCGGCGGTGGCGATCGGCACGGCAGCGGCGATTTCCGGCACTTTGGTGAACCTCGCGGCGGGCGGTATCGAACGCAATGCGGTGCGCTTTGGCCACCCGTCCGGCACCCTGCGTGTCGGCGCCGAGGCCAGTCAGGTCAATGGCGAATGGACCGTGAACAAGGCGATCATGAGCCGCAGTGCGCGGGTGTTGATGGAAGGGTTCGTTCGTGTGCCAGGCGACTCCTTCTAACTGACGCATTCCCCTTGTAGGAGCTGGCTTGCCAGCGAAGAGGCCGTCAAATTCAACATCATTGTTATCTGTGACACCGCTTTCGCTGGCAAGCCAGCTCCTACAGGTGAATCGAACATGAGCGCCAACGTCGACCTGAACAACCGCCCCGACTACGACAAGGTCCTGCAGGACATTGCCGATTACGTTCTCAACTTCAAGATCGAGTCCGAAGAGGCGCTGGATACCGCGCGCAACTGCCTGATCGATACCTTGGGATGCGGCCTGCTGGCTCTGCGTTTTCCGGAGTGCACCAAGCATCTGGGGCCTGTGGTCGAAGGCACCGTCGTACCGTTTGGCGCCCGGGTCCCCGGTACGTCTTTTCGGCTGGATCCGGTCAAGGCGGCCTGGGACATCGGCTGTATCGTGCGCTGGCTCGACTACAACGACACCTGGCTCGCCGCCGAGTGGGGACATCCGTCGGATAACCTCGGCGGCATTCTCGCGGTGGCCGACCACCTGTCGCAAAAACGCCTGGCCAATGGCGAGGCACCGCTGACCGTGCGCACGGTGCTTGAGTCGATGATCATGGCTCACGAGATTCAAGGCGTGATCGCCCTTGAGAATTCGTTCAACCGCGTCGGCCTCGATCACGTGATTCTGGTGAAAGTCGCCTCGACCGCGGTTACGGCCAAGCTGATGGGCGCCAATCGCGAGCAAATGTTGTCAGCGTTGTCCCACGCCTTTGCCGACGGTCAGGCCTTGCGCACCTACCGGCATGCGCCGAATGCCGGCTCGCGCAAGTCCTGGGCGGCGGGCGATGCGTCCAGTCGTGGTGTACGCCTGGCGGACATCGCGATGCGCGGCGAGATGGGCATCCCCGGCGTATTGAGTGCCAAACAGTGGGGGTTTTACGATGTACTGTTCAGTCACACCAACAATGATCTGGCGCTCAAACCCGAAGACAAACGTGCATTCAGCTTTTCGCAGCCGTACGGCACCTACGTGATGGAAAACGTGCTGTTCAAGATCAGTTTTCCCGCCGAGTTCCATGCGCAAACGGCCTGCGAAGCGGCGGTGACCTTGCATCCGCGAGTGCGTAATCGCCTGCACGAAATCGACAGGATCGTCATCACCACCCACGAGTCTGCGATTCGCATCATTTCCAAAGTCGGTCCATTGGCAAACGCCGCCGACCGCGATCACTGCATCCAGTACATGACGGCCGTGCCGCTGGCCTTCGGCAATCTGGTGGCGGAGCACTACGAGGACGATTTCCACAAGGCGCATCCAATCATCGATGTGCTGCGCAACAAGATGGTCATCGTCGAGGAAGCACGCTACACCCGTGAATATCTGGAGGCCGACAAGCGCTCCATTGCCAATGCGGTGCAGGTGTTTTTCAAGGATGGCTCCAGCACTGATAACGTCGTGGTGGAGTACCCGATCGGGCATCGGCGGCGTCGGGCTGAAGGTATTCCATTGCTGGAGGAGAAATTCAGGGCGAACTTGCTGACACGATTCGCGGGGCAGCGCAGCGAGGAGATTTTTGCGCTGTGCAAGGATCAGGCGCGGCTAGAGGCTACGCCGGTGAACCGGTTTGTGGATCTGTTTGTGATCTAGGAGACCGAGTTATCGTTCATCGCGAGCAAGCTCGCTCCCACAGGGTGCGGTTGTGAATGCAGTATTTGCGAACACCAACAAAACCTGTGGGAGCGAGCTTGCTCCGGGCGGCGTTCCGACGATGAGGTCAGAACGAGCAATAGAGATTTATTTGAAGCGCCGCTCGACGCCTTTCTCGACAAGAATCTTCGCGGAGATTTCTTCCACGGAAAAATGCGTGGAGTTGATGTGCGGGATGTTTGCGCGGCGAAACAGGTTCTCGACCTCGCGCACTTCGAACTCGCACTGGGCGTAGCTCGAATAGCGGCTGTTGGGCTTGCGCTCGTTGCGAATCGCGGTAAGGCGGTCGGGGTCGATGGTCAGGCCGAACAGCTTGTGCTGGTGGGCGCGCAGGGCGTTTGGAAGTTGCAGGCGTTCCATGTCGTCTTCGGTCAGCGGGTAGTTGGCTGCGCGGATACCGAATTGCATGGCCATGTACAGACACGTCGGTGTCTTACCACATCGCGACACGCCCACTAGTATCAGGTCGGCCTTGTCGTAATAGTGCGTGCGGGCGCCGTCGTCGTTGTCGAGGGCGAAGTTCACCGCTTCGATACGCTCCATGTAATTGGTGTTGGAGCCGATGGAGTGGGATTTGCCCACGGTGTAGGAAGAATGCTCGGTCAGTTCCTGTTCAAGTGGTGCCAGGAACGTCGAGAATATGTCGATCATGAAACCATTCGAGGTTGCGAGAATCTCACGAATGTCCTGATTGACAATTGTGTCGAAGATAATCGGACGGAAGCCGTCGGTTTCGGCGGCCTTGTTGATTTGTTGTACCATGGCCCGCGCTTTGTCCACGTTGTCGATGTACGGCCGCGTGACTTTGTTGAAGGCAATGTTTTCGAACTGCGCCAGAAGGCTTTGACCCAGGGTTTCGGCGGTAATGCCGGTACCATCGGAGATAAAGAAAGCAGATCGTTTCATTTGCACCTTGGGCCTTAAGCTAATGATCATTCTTGGATATGATAGGCGCGATTTGTCGGCCGCCATTGGCCCGCATTCTCACTTATTTTCCAGGTCCAGGCCATATAGCCGGCAAACGCTCCCCCGAGCAGCCGGTTTTGAGCTTTTCCAACACAGTTAGTGGAGAGATCACCTTGGTAGAGTACGTAGTTTCCCTCGATAAGCTCGGCGTCCATGATGTAGAGCATGTGGGGGGCAAGAACGCATCCCTCGGCGAGATGATCAGCAATCTGGCAGGCGCCGGTGTTTCGGTGCCCGGTGGCTTCGCCACGACCGCTCAGGCTTATCGTGATTTCCTGGAGTTGAGCGGCCTGAACCAGCAGATTCATGACGCCCTCGATGCCCTGGACGTCGATGACGTGAATGCCCTGGCCAAAACCGGTGCCCAGATCCGCCAGTGGATCATGGAAGCCGAGTTTCCTGAAAAGCTGAATGCCGAAATCCGCACCGCGTTCGCCACGCTGTCCGCCGGCAACCCTGACATGGCCGTGGCCGTGCGTTCCTCCGCCACCGCCGAAGACTTGCCGGACGCTTCCTTTGCCGGCCAGCAGGAAACCTTCCTGAACATCCGTGGTGTCGAAAACGTCATTCGCGCCGCCAAAGAGGTGTTCGCCTCGCTGTTCAACGACCGCGCCATTTCCTATCGCGTGCACCAGGGCTTCGACCACAAGCTGGTGGCCCTGTCCGCTGGCGTGCAGCGCATGGTCCGTTCCGAAACCGGCACCGCCGGCGTGATGTTCACCCTCGATACCGAATCGGGCTTCCGTGACGTGGTGTTCATCACCGGTGCCTACGGCCTGGGTGAGACCGTCGTACAGGGCGCGGTGAACCCGGATGAGTTCTACGTCCACAAGGGCACGCTGGCTGCCGGTCGTCCGGCCATCCTGCGCCGCAACCTGGGCAGCAAGGCCATCAAGATGATCTACGGCGACGAAGCCAAGGCCGGTCGTTCGGTCAAGACCGTCGACGTGGACAAGGCTGAACGTGCGCGTTTCTGCCTGACCGACGCCGAAGTCAGCGAGCTGGCCAAGCAGGCGATGATCATCGAGAAGCACTACAAGTGCCCGATGGACATCGAGTGGGCCAAGGACGGTGACGACGGCAAGCTGTACATCGTGCAGGCCCGTCCGGAAACCGTGAAGAGCCGCACCCAGGCCAACGTCATGGAACGTTACCTGTTGAAAGAAACCGGCACCGTGCTGGTGGAAGGCCGCGCCATCGGCCAGCGCATCGGCGCCGGCAAGGTCCGCATCATCAAGGACGTGTCCGAGATGGACAAGGTCCAGCCAGGCGACGTACTGGTTTCCGACATGACCGACCCGGACTGGGAACCGGTCATGAAGCGCGCCAGCGCGATCGTCACCAACCGCGGCGGCCGTACTTGCCACGCGGCGATCATTGCCCGTGAGCTGGGTATCCCGGCCGTGGTAGGTTGCGGCAACGCCACCCAGCTGTTGAAAGACGGCCAGGGCGTGACCGTTTCCTGCGCTGAAGGCGACACCGGCTTCATCTTCGAAGGCGAACTGGGCTTCGACATCAAGAAGAACTCCGTGGACGCCATGCCGGAACTGCCGTTCAAGATCATGATGAACGTCGGCAACCCGGACCGCGCCTTTGACTTCGCGCAACTGCCGAACGCCGGTGTGGGCCTGGCCCGTCTGGAGTTCATCATCAACCGCATGATCGGCGTGCACCCCAAGGCACTGCTGAACTACGACGGCCTGCCGCAAGACATCAAGGAAAGCGTCGACAAGCGCATCGCCGGTTACGACGATCCGGTCGGCTTCTACGTCGAGAAGCTGGTTGAAGGTATCAGCACCCTGGCCGCAGCGTTCTGGCCGAAAAAGGTCATCGTGCGCCTGTCGGACTTCAAGTCCAACGAATACGCCAACCTGATCGGCGGCAAGCTCTACGAGCCGGAAGAAGAGAACCCGATGCTGGGCTTCCGCGGTGCGTCGCGTTACATCAGCGAATCGTTCCGTGACTGCTTCGAGCTCGAGTGCCGCGCCCTCAAGCGCGTGCGCAACGAGATGGGCCTGACCAACGTCGAAATCATGGTGCCGTTCGTCCGTACCCTGGGCGAAGCGAGCCAGGTAGTCGATCTGCTGGCGGAAAACGGTCTGGCTCGTGGCCAGAACGACCTGCGCGTGATCATGATGTGCGAACTGCCGTCCAATGCCATCCTGGCGGAAGAGTTCCTCGAGTTCTTCGACGGTTTCTCCATCGGCTCCAACGACCTGACCCAGCTGACCCTGGGCCTGGATCGTGACTCCGGGATCATTGCGCACCTGTTCGACGAGCGTAATCCGGCGGTCAAGAAGCTGTTGGCCAATGCCATTGCCGCGTGCAACAAGGCCGGCAAGTACATCGGCATCTGCGGTCAGGGCCCTTCGGACCACCCGGACCTGGCCAAATGGCTGATGGAACAGGGTATCGAAAGCGTTTCGTTGAACCCCGATTCCGTACTGGAAACCTGGTTCTTCCTGGCGGAAGGTCAAGCTTCGGCCTGATAACGTGTGAACGGCCCGCTCACATACCTTTGCAGGAGCGAGCTTGCTCGCGATGGACGCAAACGATAACGCGTTTATTCTGGATAAACGCGGTGTCCTGAAGTTTTTCGCGAGCAAGCTCGCTCCTACAGGGGCGACGTAGCGTCAGGGAGCGGTCTTTTAGAGATTGAAGCAGGGCGGGCTCCATCTGGATGCCGCCCTTTTTTGTGCAAGAGATTATGCAAAGCAGCAGCAACCTATTTCCTGTCGCTCTGATCAGCGCCGAACGGCGCGGTGATCTGAGCGAAGATGTCTATCGTTTGAAACCCGGTAACAGCCCCGACTTCACCGTCGAACTGGCTGTGACGCGTCTTGGCATGGCCGATGAGTCGTCCTCCCGTGGCGTGCCGGTGATCCTGCTGCACGGCAGCTTTTCCAATCGCCGGTTCTGGTTTTCTCCCAAGGGCCTGGGGTTGGGCGCTTATCTGGCCCGCCTGGGATTCGACGTCTGGATTCCGGAAATGCGCGGTCACGGCTTGTCCCAACGCAACCAGAACTATCGCAAGAACGGCGTCGCCGACTATGCACGCTATGACTTGCCGGCCATTGGTGCGTTCGTGCGCGAACAGAGCGGGCAGGTGCCGCACTGGATCGGTCACTCGCTGGGCGGTATTACCCTGGCGGCGGCGCTGGGTGGCGAGTACATCGGTGAGCCGGTCGTGGCCTCGGCGGCGTTTTTTGGCACTCAGGTCAGTCGCACTTACTGGCCCTTGAAGATTCCGCCGGTGGAGTGGAGTGGACGCTTTATTCTCAAGCGTTTTGCTCAATTGTCCGGTTCACGCCTCAAGCGTGGTCCGGAGGACGAACCGATTGGCCTGGCTCTGGAAAGCATGCGCTGGTACGGTCTGTTCGGGCGTTTTGGCGATGCCGATAAGAATTGGTGGGCGGGTTTGGCCGAGGTCAAGTTGCCGGTGCTCGCCGTGAGCGCTACGGGCGATCATCAGGATCCTGCGTGGGCGTGCCGCAAACTGTTCGAGCAGTTCGGTTCCGATCGCAAGCAATTTATCAATCTGGGGCGAGATCAAGGTTTCGCCGACAATTTTGGCCATGTTGAAATGCTCGTCAGCAAACCCGCCCAGGCCGAAGTCTGGCCGTTGGTGGCCCGCTGGTTGGCTGATCAGCAGACACCTTTGCCGGGAGCACAACAGGATTTGGCCGCGGCAATCTGAGCCTGACGCTCTAACAAGGGCATTTCGCTCTGATCGGCTTGCGGCTAAGATATGACGCATTGAGCTGTTCTGGTCACTTTCCGTGGCTAAGTCATCACTGATGTTCGTGCTGTCTTCCTCTTCACAGGAGTTTCTCGATGATCCATTACCTCACGCCTGACCTATGCGATGCCTATCCGGAACTGGTGCAGGTGCTGGAACCGATGTTCAGCAATTTCGGCGGCCGTGATTCCTTTGGTGGCGAAATCGTGACCATCAAGTGCTTCGAAGACAACTCGCGGGTCAAGGAGCAAGTCGAACTCAAGGGGGATGGCAAAGTGCTGGTGGTAGACGGTGGCGGTTCCCTGCGTCATGCGTTGCTGGGTGACATGCTGGCCGAGAAAGCGGCGAAAAACGGTTGGGAAGGGCTGGTGATCTACGGTTGCATCCGTGACGTCGATATCATTGCGCAGACCGATCTGGGCGTTCAGGCCCTCGCCAGCCACCCTAGGAAATCCGACAGACGCGGGCTCGGCGATCTCAACGTTGCCGTGACCTTCGCCGGCGTGACATTTCATCCGGGTCATTACATCTATGCGGACAACAACGGCGTGATCATCTCGCCAACCCCGCTGAAAATGCCTGAATAAAACGCTGGTCGACCAAAGGAGTGCGGATGTTCGAGGAAGAAAACGCGCAATGGGGGCTGGTGCATGCCCTGGTGCTGGACGGTAAAGGCGGCGCGCGTTCGATTGCCCGGACTGAACTCGATGACTTGCAGTTGCAGGCCCATGAAAGCCTGTGGCTGCATTGGGATCGCAGTCATCCGCAAACCCGGACCTGGCTGCGCAAATCCAGTGGTCTGAGCGAATTCAGTTGTGACCTGCTGCTCGAAGAAAACACCCGTCCGCGACTTTTACAGCTTTCCGACAGCGAACTGCTGCTATTTTTGCGCGGGGTCAATCTGAACCCCGGTGCCGAGCCCGAGGACATGGTGTCGGTGCGGATCTTCGGCTCGGCCCAGCGTGTCATTTCCCTGCGTTTGCGTCCGTTGCGTGCCACTGACGAGTTGCTGGTGCAACTGTCCGAGGGCAAGGGGCCGAAAACTGCCTCCGAACTCATCCTGTGCATGGCGCAGTACCTCACCAACAAGGTGCAGGATCTGGTCAGCTGTCTCTCGGAAGTGGTCGATGAGGAAGAAGAAAAACTGGATTCCGACGAACGGTATACTCCTGAGCACGGATCGGTTTTGCAGATTCGTCGCCGGGCGGCTGCGTTGAAGCGCTTTCTCGCTCCGCAGCGGGACATTTTCGGGCAGTTGACGCGAATCAAGTTGCCCTGGTTCGTCGAGGACGATGGCGATTACTGGAACGAATTGAACAACAGCCTGACCCGCTACCTCGAAGAGCTGGAATTGACCCGGGAGCGGGTGGGGCTGGTCCTGGAGGCTGAAGATCGTCGCTTGAGCGTGCGCATGAACCGCACGATGTATCGCTTTGGCATCATTACCGGGATCTTTTTGCCAATGAGTTTTCTGACCGGGCTTTTGGGGATCAACGTCGGTGGCATTCCATTCTCGGCAAGCCCTTATGGCTTTCTGATCGCCTGCCTGATGATGGTCTCGGTGGCGCTGGGGCAATGGTGGTTATTCCGACGTTTGCGCTGGGTCTGAGGGAAACCATGTGACCCGACCAAAACTGACCGCGTCTCCCACAGACATCACGAGAGGTGCGTATGCACGATCCGTTTGAACAGTCTTTACGCGACATGCTCAAGGCCTCACCGTCCAACCGGGACGACGATGCGTGCCTGGGGCGTGTGCTGAAAACCGCCAATCGCCAGGTTGGCGCCGGTGATTTGTTCAGTCTGCTGGGGCGCTGGTTGCCCGCACTGATGATCGCCCTGAATAACGGATCGGCCCATGTCGCGCCGGTATCCCGTCTTCGTAAACCTGCTGCTCGCACTGCTGATAAGGCTGATTGAATATGGAACTTGATCTCTGGACTCAGAGCCTCGTCACTGCAATGACTGCGTTGTGGACCAAGGTTGCGAACTTCATTCCGAACCTGTTCGGCGCACTGGTTGTGCTGCTGTTGGGTTTTGTCGTGGCCAAACTGCTGGACACCCTGCTCTCCAAGTTGCTCGCCAAACTGGGCCTTGACCGCTTGATGGGCGGCACTGGCCTGACCAAGCTGCTGTCCCGCGCTGGATTGCAGGTTCCTATCTCGACCCTGATCGGCAAGATCGTCTATTGGTTCATTCTGCTTATTTTTCTGGTTTCTGCCGCAGAATCGCTTGGGCTTGAGCGGGTTTCAGCTACGCTGGATATGCTTGCGTTGTATCTGCCGAAGGTTTTCGGCGCGGCACTGGTGTTGCTGGTAGGTGTTTTGCTGGCGCAACTGGCCAACGGGCTGGTGCGTGGAGCGGCAGAAGGCGTAGGCCTGGACTATGCTTCAGGGCTTGGTCGAATTGCCCAGGGCCTGGTGATCATCATCAGTATTTCGGTTGCGATCAGCCAGCTTGAGGTCAAGACTGACCTGCTGAACCATGTGATCGTGATCGTGTTGATAACCGTTGGTCTGGCGGTAGCGCTGGCCATGGGGTTGGGGAGCCGGGAAATTGCCGGCCAGATTCTTGCGGGAATCTACGTGCGTGAGCTGTACCAGGTTGGGCAACAAGTGCGTGTTGGCGAGGTCGAAGGCCAGATCGAGGAGATCGGCACGGTTAAAACCACATTGCTGACCGATGAGGGTGAGCTAGTCTCTCTTTCCAATCGGATTCTCCTTGAGCAGCATGTGAGTAGCCACTAACCCGGCAAACCCTGCTAATGTATGCCGCCGCAAAATGCCTGCTGATGCTGGCTGCGGCGGACATTGACCTGACTGTCGGCCCGACTTGTTTTGAATAAAACCCAATCGTTATCCATGCGCTACGACCCCCGCGAGCTCTCTGATGAGGAGTTGGTCGCGCGCTCGCATACCGAACTGTTTCACGTAACACGCGCCTATGAAGAACTGATGCGGCGTTACCAGCGAACATTATTTAACGTATGCGCACGGTATCTCGGGAACGATCGCGACGCAGACGATGTCTGTCAGGAGGTCATGTTGAAGGTGCTGTATGGCCTGAAGAACTTCGAAGGTAAATCGAAGTTCAAGACATGGCTATATAGCATCACGTACAACGAATGCATCACACAGTATCGAAAGGAACGGCGAAAGCGTCGCTTGATGGACGCATTGAGTCTTGATCCCCTTGAGGAAGCGTCCGAAGAAAAGGCGCCGAAACCTGAGGAAAAGGGCGGACTTGATCGCTGGTTGGTGTATGTGAACCCGATTGACCGCGAAATTCTGGTGCTACGATTTGTCGCAGAGCTGGAGTTTCAGGAGATCGCAGACATCATGCACATGGGTTTGAGCGCAACAAAAATGCGGTACAAGCGCGCTCTAGATAAATTGCGTGAGAAATTTGCAGGCATTGCTGAAACTTAGTTCAGCGCAAATATCTCTTACGCGTAGGCAAGTTCTGTTAGACTTGCCGCCGAGTTGTCCCCCGGTTTGCGGGACTGCTTCACAATCACCAGATGGGGATTTAACGGATGAAACTGAAAAACACCTTGGGCTTGGCCATTGGTACTCTTATTGCCGCTACTTCGTTCGGCGCACTGGCACAAGGCCAAGGCGCAGTTGAAGGCGAGCTCAACTACGGGAAGAAGTACAACGACAGCGTTAACAACGTTGAAGACGGCTACACTCCTGGCGCCTCCATCGGTTACTTCTTGACCGACGACGTATCGTTGAACTTCACCTACAACAACGATGACTACACCCGTTCGAACAACAACACCGGCAACCAGAAAATCGAAGGCGACCAGTTCGGTCTGAACGCCCAGTACCACTTCAACAACGCTGGCGACGCTCTGCGTCCTTACGTTCAAGGTGGTGTCAAGCACGGCAGCCTGACCAACGTAGCCGCTGACGGCCACACCGGTCGTGACCAGTCGACTTTCCTGACTGCTGGCGCTGGCGTCAAGTACTACTTCGTTGAAAACGTTTACGCTCGTGCTGGCGTAGAAGCTGACTACAAGCTGGACAACGGCCGTTGGGACTACATCCCGTCCGTAGGTCTGGGTGTTAACTTCGGCGGTGGCAACAAGCCTGCTGCTGCTCCGGTTCCAGCTCCAGAAGTCTGCTCCGACAGCGACAACGATGGCGTTTGCGACAACGTTGACAAGTGCCCGGACACCGCAGCCAACGTAACTGTTGACGCTGATGGCTGCCCGGCTGTTGCTGAAGTCGTTCGTGTAGAGCTGGACGTGAAGTTCGACTTCAACAAGTCGGCAGTCAAGCCAAGCAGCTACGGCGACATCAAGAACCTGGCTGACTTCATGAAGCAGTACCCATCCACCACCACTACTGTTGAAGGTCACACCGACAACGTCGGTCCTGACGCTTACAACCAGAAACTGTCCGAGCGTCGTGCAAACGCCGTTAAGCAAGTTCTGACCAACCAGTACGGTGTTGAGTCGTCCCGCGTTCAGTCCGTTGGCTACGGCGAATCCCGCCCGGTTGCTGACAACGCCACTGAAGCTGGTCGCGCTGTTAACCGTCGCGTAGAAGCGCAGGTTGAAGCTCAAGCTAAGTAATTAGCTCGCAGCTCTGAGAAAAGCCCGGCTCAGGCCGGGCTTTTCTTTGTCTGCGATTTGGGTTTCAGCGAGGGTTTGGCGCTGTTGCGAAAGGATCGCAGCCTGCGCCAGCATCCTACAGGGATGAACGTCGAACCACTGTAGGAGCTGCCGCAGTCTGCGATCTTTTGATCTCATCACAGGCCGCTACAGCACCGATCACGAGGATTGCCGGGCTTTTGAGCTGGAAGTCGCGGGCATCTTCTTCCATGGTTGCCAGGTCGCTCCAACATTCCCGTTGGTGCGGCAGGGAAGCATTTTCGATCATTGCCACAGGCGTAGCGGGAGCCATTGCGCCGGCCAGCAGTTGCTCGCGAATTTCACTCAGCTTCGCCACCCCCATGTAGATCACCAGCGTGGTGCCCCCTTGAGCCAGGGCCTGCCAGTTCAGGCAGCTGTCATCCTGAGTGTGCGCCGTGACCAGTGTCACGCCACGTGCAACGCCCCTCAGCGTCAGCGGAATATCGCATTGGGTCGCGCCGGCAAGGCCCGCCGTGATGCCGTTGACCAACTCGGCTTCGACCCCGCGCTCGCGCATCCACTGCGCCTCTTCACCACCTCGGCCGAAAATGCACGGATCGCCGCCCTTTAGCCGCACCACGCATTTACCCTGCCGGGCATAACGAAGCATCAGGCGATGGATAAACGCTTGAGGAGTGGAGCGGCAGCCGCCGCGCTTGCCCACCGGGATGATCCGCGCCTCTGGGCAATGCTCGAGTACCGCGACATTGACCAGATCATCGATCAGCACCACATCAGCCTCGCGCAAGGCACGTACCGCTTTCAACGTGAGCAACTCCGGATCCCCCGGGCCTGCACCCACCAGCCAGACTTTTGCACTCATAGTGTTTTCCTCACGAGATGACAGTGACTGGCCGCGCCTTGGCAGCCAGCAGGCGTTTGATTTCCGGAACGCAGGACCCGCATTGCGTGCCGCAACCCAGTTCTTGCTTGAGTTCCTGCAAGTCCAGGCCACGGTCGATGCCGGCGCAGATCGCGTTCTGGCCGACGTTCTTGCAGTTGCACAGGATCTTGGTCGCGTTGAAGGGCGCGTCGAGATTGCCCGGTGGTGCGCTCAGCGGCGCCAACAACCAGCGGCGCAATTGCTCGTCTGCGCGGCCGTCGAGCCACAGCCCCTGCAACCAGTGCTGGGCAAGGGTTTCACCGGCCAGGCGAATGGCGGTGATCCGGCCATTTTCGATTCGCACCCGCTTGCCAATGGCCCGTCGAGGGTCGTCGTAAGCCAACACCGGGCCGTCATTGAGTGCCAGGCTTTGATCGATTTCACAGAGCAACTCTGCCGAAGGCGCTGAAGCATTGGCAGCCCGTACAAGCAGAGCAGGGCGTTCACGACCAACCAGGCTGAGACTGACGTAGGAAAATGCCTCACAAAGCGGTCGTAGCGCCTCAAAATGCCGTTGAACATCACCCTCGATCAGTGCGAACAGTTTCCAGGGCAAATCGACCGGCTCCAGGCGTACGCCGCTGTGCTTGAGTTCGGGCTGTTTCGACAAAGGGTCGAATGCGGACAAAGTCAGGCTGTTCACCCCGCCCTTGAGAAAACGGTCGCCCCAGTGCATTGGCAAAAAGGCCTGGCCAGGACGCACGCAGTCATCGCTGGCGACCGCGACGATGACTGCGCCGCGCCGGCTTTTCAGGCTGACCAGATCCCCGGGCTGCAAGCGATGGCGGCGCAATTCGTCAGGGTGCAGGCTCACCTGCGCTTCGCTGACATGGCCGAACAGCTGCGCGGCGGTGCCGGTGCGGCTCATGCCATGCCATTGATCGCGCAAGCGGCCGGTGATCAGGGTCAGGGGGAAGCGTGTATCGCGTTGCTCTTTGGCGGCGCGGTACGGATCGGCCACGAACTGTGCGCGCCCGTTGGCAGTGGCAAATATCCCGTCGACGTAGAGCCGTGCCGTGCCTTCGACGGCACCTGAAGGGAAGGGCCACTGCTGCGGGCCGAGTCGATCGATCAGTGCATGGCTGATACCGGACAGATCCAGGTCGCGACCGCGAGTCAGGTGTTTGTATTCATCAAAGACCTGAGCGGGGTTATCAAATGCAAACAGGCTGGTTTGGCCGGGGCGCAGGTATTTCTCCAGGCGTTGTGCGAAATCTACTGTAATTGCCCAGTCCGGCCGTGCCTCACCCGGTGCAACGATTGCCTGGCGTACGTGGGAAATGCGTCGTTCGGAATTGGTCACGCTGCCTTCCTTTTCTCCCCAACTGGCCGCGGGCAGCAGGAGGTCGGCAAACTTCGCGGTTTCAGTGGTGCGAAAGGCTTCCTGCAACACCACGAACGGGCAGGCTTGCAAGGCGGCGCTCACGGTCATCTGGTCCGGCATGGATTGCGCGGGGTTGGTGCAGGCGATCCACAACGCCTTGATCTTGCCGCTGCGCACTTGCTCGAACAGCTCGATCGCCGAGAGCCCGGGATTTTCCGGCAGTTGCTCGACGCCCCAATAGGACGCTACTTGCTCACGGTGTTGCGCATTGGCGGCATCACGATGGCCGGGCAGCAGGTTGGACAAACTGCCGGTTTCCCGCCCGCCCATGGCATTTGGCTGACCGGTGAGGGAGAAAGGTCCGGCGCCGGGGCGACCGATCTGCCCGGTGGCAAGGTGCAGATTGATCAGCGCACTGTTTTTCGCGCTACCGGCAGTGGACTGGTTCAAGCCCATGCACCAAAGCGACAGAAAGCTTGGGGATGTACCGATCCACTCGGCACATTGCTGCAATTGCTCGATGCTGATTCCGCAGAGCTGCGAAACCATTTGCGGGGTGTAGTCACGCACCAGGCTTTTCAGCTCAGCCAGACCTTCGGTATGGTCTTTGATGAAGTCACGATCGATCCAGTCTTCCCACAGCAGCAAATGCAAAATCCCATGGAATAAAGCGACATCGGTGCCCGGCAAGATCGGCAGGTGCAGGTCAGCCAGATCGCAGGTGTCTGTACGACGTGGGTCAATGACGATGACCTTCATCTGCGGCCGGCGGGCTTTGGCTTCCTCCAGCCGACGAAACAGCACCGGATGGGCGTAGGCCATGTTGCTGCCCACGATCATCACACAATCGCTCGATTCCAGGTCTTCGTAGCTGCAGGGCGGCGCGTCGGCACCCAGGCTGCGCTTGTAGCCGACCACCGCCGAGGACATGCACAGCCGCGAATTGCTGTCGATGTTGTTGGTACCCACCAGGGCACGTGCCAGCTTGTTGAAGGCGTAGTAGTCCTCGGTCAACAGCTGCCCGGAAATGTAAAAAGCCACGCTGTCCGGGCCATGTTCGGCAATGGTCGCGGCAAATACGCTGGCGGCGTGATCGAGGGCGGTGTCCCAGTCTGTGCGGTGGCGGGCCAGGCCTTTGCCGAGGCGCAGCTCGGGGTACAGCGCCCGCGCGGTCTCGTCGCCGGTCAGGTGCAGGGTCGAGCCCTTGCTGCACAGCTTGCCGAAATTGGCCGGGTGCGCGGGATCGCCGCTGACGCCGAGGATGCGTGAACCGTCGTGCTCGATCAGCACCCCGCAGCCGACCCCGCAGTAACAGCAGGTGGACGCAGTTATCTGGCGGCCCATCAGCCTGCATCCCGCAGGGCCAGCATCACCCGGCCATTTTCTACCCGAGCCAGATGGTGATGGGCACAGCCGATGTCCGGGGCCAGGGCTTCGCCGTTTTCCAGGTCGATTTGCCAGTTGTGCAACGGGCAGGCCACCCGCTTGCCGTAGATCAGACCTTGGGACAGCGGCCCGCCCTTGTGCGGGCAACGGTCGTCGAGGGCGAACACTTCGTCGTCGCTGGTACGAAAAATCGCGATGTCACCCTTGGGGCCAGCGATGATCCGCGAGCCCAGGGCATTGATCTCTTCCAGTGCGCAGATATCCAGCCAGTTCATGCCAGCACCTCCAGGTTCTTCACGGGGATGACGTCGAATTCTTTTTTCAGCTGGGGCTGTTCCAGGCGTTCCTTCCACGGGTCCTGTTCGAGCGACAGGGAGAATTGCAGGCGATCGTTGAGCGCCTTGCGCCGCTCCGGGTCCTCTAGTACGGCTTTCTTGATGTGGTCCATGCCGACCCGTTGCAGGTAGTGCACAGTGCGTTCGAGGTAAAAGGCTTCTTCGCGATAGAGCTGCAGGAATGCACCGTTGTATTCGCGGACTTCTTCGGCGGTTTTCAGTTTGACGAAGAACTCCGCGACTTCGGTCTTGATCCCGCCGTTGCCACCGATGTACATCTCCCAGCCGGAGTCCACGCCGATGATTCCCACATCCTTGATGCCGGCTTCCGAGCAGTTGCGCGGGCAACCGGAGACAGCCAGTTTCACCTTGTGCGGTGACCACATGTTGAACAGGTCATGTTCCAGTTCGATACCCAACTGTGTTGAGTTCTGGGTACCAAAGCGGCAGAACTCGCTGCCGACGCAGGTTTTCACCGTGCGGATGGATTTGCCGTAGGCGTGGCCGGACGGCATGTCCAGGTCTTTCCACACCCCCGGAAGGTCTTGCTTGCGGATGCCCAGCAAGTCGATGCGCTGGCCACCGGTGACCTTGACCATCGGCACGTTGTACTTGTCGGCGACGTCGGCGATGCGCCGCAGTTCCGAAGGATTGGTCACGCCGCCCCACATCCGCGGGACTACTGAGTAAGTGCCGTCTTTCTGAATGTTGGCGTGGGCCCTTTCGTTGATCAGGCGCGATTGCGGATCGTCCCGGGCTTCCCCCGGCCAGGTGGAAATCAGGTAGTAGTTGAGCGCCGGCCGGCAGGTGGCGCAGCCGTTGGGGGTGCGCCAGTTCAGGTAGCTCATGGTGCCGGCGATAGTCAGCAGGTGCTGTTCGCGGATGGCCTGGCGGATTTGTCCGTGGTTGAGGTCGCTGCAGCCGCAGATGGCCTTTTCGCTTTTCGGTTTGACGTCGGCGGCGCCGCCCACAGTGTTGATCAGGATCTGTTCGACGAGGCCGGCGCAGGAACCGCAGGAGCTGGCGGCCTTGGTGTGTTTCTTCACTTCGTCGACGCTGAACAGTCCGTGTTCCTGAATGGCCTTGACGATGGTGCCTTTGCACACGCCGTTGCAGCCGCAGACTTCGGCTGTGTCGGCCATGCTCATGGCTTTGTCCTGGCCCTGATGTCCTACGTCGCCAAGCGAATTTTCACCGAACATCAAGTGATCGCGGATCTCGTCGATGGCGTGATTCTCACGGATCTGCCGGAAGTACCAGCCGCCGTCTGCCGTATCGCCATACAGGCAGGCGCCGACCAGCACGTCATCCTTGATCACCAGTTTTTTGTAGACCCCGCCAATCGGGTCCGAGAGGGTGATGGTCTCGGTGCCTTCACCGCCCATGAAGTCGCCGGCGGAGAACAGGTCGATACCGGTAACCTTCAATTTGGTCGAGGTCACCGACCCCTTATAGGTGGCAAAACCCAACTGGGCGAGGTGGTTGGCGCAGACTTTGGCCTGTTCGAACAGCGGCGCGACCAGGCCGTAGGCGATGCCACGGTGGCTGGCGCATTCGCCGATGGCGTAGACCCGAGGGTCGTAGGTTTGCATCGTGTCGTTGACCAGAATCCCGCGGCTGCAAGGGATGCCGGATTTTTCCGCGAGTTCGGTGTTGGGGCGAATGCCGGCGGCCATCACCACCAGGTCGGCGGGGATGATGTCGCCGTTCTTGAACTGCACCGAGCCGACCCGGCCGTTGCCGGCGTCGTGCAGGGCCTGGGTTTGTTCGCACAGGCGAAAGTGCAGGCCACGAGCTTCCAGGGCGGTTTGCAGGAGTTGGCCGCTGGTTTTGTCCAGTTGCCGTTCCAGCAGCCATTCGCCGATGTGCACCACGGTGACGTGCATGCCGCGCAGCATCAGGCCGTTGGCGGCTTCAAGGCCCAGCAGGCCGCCGCCGATGACCACGGCGTGCTTGTGGGTCTTGGCGGTGTCGATCATCGCCTGGGTGTCGGCGATGTCGCGGTAGCCGATCACGCCCTGCAAGGTGTTACCGGGGATTGGCAGGATGAACGGGGTCGAGCCGGTGGCAATCAGCAGGCGATCGTATTCGGCCTCGGTGCCGTCTTCGGCGATGACCCGGCGTTTGACCCGATCGATCTCCACCACTTTGCGGTTGAGCAGCAGCTTGATGTTGTTTTCCAGATACCAGTCCAGATCGTTGAGCACGATCTCTTCGAATGTCTGCTCGCCCGCCAGTACGGGCGACAGCAGAATGCGGTTGTAGTTGGTATGGGGTTCGGCGCCGAAGACCGTGATGTCGTACAGTTCATTACTCAGCTTGAGCAGTTCTTCCAGGGTACGGACCCCGGCCATGCCGTTGCCGATCATCACCAGTTTTAGTTTTTTCATCAGGTTCTCCGGGGAGCTCAGGCCTGCCTCATCAGGGTTCAGGCCATGCTCGACAAATTTTGCGCAAACAAAAAAAGGCGTCCCGCTAGTTGCCTAGCGAGGACGCCTTTGTCCTGGTCCCGTTCTCTCGGGAAGTGCAGCCTTCGTCGTTGAAGCCCGCGCTTTATGTCTGTTGGGAGAGGTAATGCAGTGGTTGTGCCAACTCTCGCAAGGGCTTGATTTATGGACTCTCACCGTGGGAGGAGAGGGTTGGCGTGCACCGGTTCAAGGCGTAGTGCCCGGTTTTGAAGCAGAAAGATCAAAAGATCGCAGCCTGCGGCAGCTACAGGAGATCGTGGGCACCCGTGGGAGCTGCCGCAGGCTGCGATCTTTTGATCTTTTGGGTGTAGTGAAAAACTCAGCCATGAAACAACAAAAACAGCAGCACCAGATTCACCAGCAGCGACACCAGCGCCAATGTCCGCCAGACTATCAGCGGCTCGCGCTCCAGTAACGGTCTGGGACGCACGCTCAAACTACGACGTTCTCCCTGTTCCAGTAGCAACAACCATTCTTCCGCCGTTTCAAAACGCTGATCCGGAGCCGCAGCCACCGCGCGCTCCAGGCTTTGCGCGATCCATTCCGGCAAGTCGGGCCGGTAGCGACTGGCGCTGACAGGCACACCAAACCGTGGTCGCTGGAACGCTTCGATTTCGCCGTAGGGATAATGCCCGGTCAGCAGGTAATACAAGGTCACGCCGACCGCATACAAATCCTGTTGTGGCGTAGGATAGTCGCCTCGAAAAGCCTCCGGCGCGATATAGCTGGGCGTTCCGGGCAGGGCGCAAGCTTGATCTTCGGACAGCCCGGGGCAGTAGGCGAGGCCGAAATCCAGCAGGCGCAACTCGCCGTCGTCCCCCAGCAGCAGGTTCTCCGGTTTGATATCGCGATGCAGAATCTGCCGTCGATGCAGTATGCCAACGGCCCGCAGCAGGCGTTCGGCCAGGTCCAGCCATTGAGCCAGTGGCAGCATTGCGACACGCTCATGCAGCTCAGCCAGGGTAGACCCGGAATATTCACGCATCACGTAGTACAAATGCTGACGCTGACTCGAGGCATGGACTTCAGGAAAATGCCGCCCGGCCACACGCTTGAGAAACCATTCCTCGGATAACAATGCCTGCCCGGCCTGGTGATCGTCACGTAGCGCACCGGGCAAGGTTTTCAGCAACCAGGGTTGTTGTTGCGCGTCGCGCACCCGATACAGCAGCGATTGCTGGCTCTGGCCGAGGATCCCTTCCACGTGCCAGCCTTCGAAGGTCTGGCCCGGCTTCAGTGCAGGCGGGAGTGGCCATTGCTGCAAATGAATCAATGCATCGCCAATGCTGGTTTCGCCAAGGGCATCGACCCGCACCAGCAGGGCGCTGGCATTGTCCTGACTGCCGGCCAGGTGCGCGGCGCTGACCAGCGTTTGCGCGGCACTGTCCAAATCAGGCTGATCCCGCAGAATCGCCGCAATGGCCGTGTCGCCCAGCACGGCCCAGATGCCGTCGCTGAGCAGCACGAAACTCTCGTTCAGGCGCAGTTCGCCATCGAGAAAGTCCAGCACCAGATGCTGATCCAGCCCGAGGGCCCGCTTAAGCACATGCTGCATGCCCGGCTGGTCCCAGACGTGATCCTCGCTCACCCGTTGCAGCGTATCGGCGTGCCAGCGATAAACCCGGCAATCGCCGACGTGAGCCAGGGTAAAACGCCGGCCGCGCATCACCAAGGCACTGACCGTGGTCAGCAGTGGTTGGCCGCCACCGTTAGCCTGCAACCAGCGATTTTGCGCCAGCAGCAGGCGATCCAATGCCTGGGCGACGCCCCAGGTTTCCGGGGTGGCGTAGTAGTCCAGCGCCAGGGCCTGCAAGGTCGAACGGGCCGCGAGACCGCCATCGGCACATTGGCTGACGCCATCGGCGATGGCGAACAGATAACCTTTGCTCGCCGCCAGCGCCGGGGCCGGAGTGACCAGGCGCAGAGCGTCCTGGTTCTCCTCGCGGGGGCCGATGGCGCTGTGTTCGGCGAAACTCAGTTGCAGGCTCATGCAGTCCTCACACCCGTGCAGCGGTGACGGCTGCCGAACCCCAAGTGGTTCTCCAGCGACGTTTCACCCCATGTAGACCGAACCAGGCGAGTACGCCGAGGCTGGCGAACAACCACAAGGCCAGTTGATAGCTGCCGGTGCTTTGCTTGATCGCGCCCATGCCGGCCGCCAGGGCAAACCCACCGATGCCGCCGGCCATGCCGATCAGGCCGGTCATCACGCCGATTTCCCGGCGAAAACGCTGCGGCACCAACTGGAACACCGCACCATTGCCTGCACCCAAACCGAGCATGGTGCAGACGAAAAGTGCCAGTGCGACGTAGGAACTCGGCAGGTTGAAACCGACAGCGGTAATGCAGATCGCCGCGACGGTGTACATCGCCAACAAGGTCCGAATGCCACCGAACCGGTCGGCCAGCGCGCCGCCCAGAGGGCGCATCAGGCTGCCGCCGAACACGCAGGCGGCGGTGTAGTAGCCGGCAGTGACCGGGCTCAGGCCGTACTGGTCGTTGAAATAACCGGGCAGGGCGCTGGCCAGGCCGATGAAACCGCCGAACGTCACGCTGTAGAAAAACATGAACCACCAGCTGTCACGATCGCCCAGGGCCTTGAAGTAGTCGGCCATGGCTTTGGCTTTTGGCCGCTCGGGGGCGTTTTTGGCCAGCCAGGCGAAGACGATCAAGGCCAGAATCAGCGGGATCAGGGCGAACCCGAACACGTTGCTCCAGCCAAACGCCGCCGCCAGCACTGGGGCGATCAATGCGGCGAACACAGTGCCCGAGTTCCCCGCACCGGCGATGCCCATGGCCTTGCCTTGATGCTGCGGCGGATACCACTGCGATGCCAAGGGCAGGGCGACGGCGAAAGAAGCGCCGGCCATGCCGAGAAACAGACCCAGCAGCAACGCTTGCTCGTAGCTGTGGATACCGAGTTTCCAGGCGCCGAACAATGCGCAGATCACGATGACCTGACCGATCAGGCCGGCGGTTTTGGGTGACAGGCGATCAGCCAGCATCCCCATCACGAAGCGCAACACCGCCCCGGCCAGAATCGGCGTGGCGACCACCAGCCCCCGTTGCTGCGTCGTCAGGTGCAGGTCGGCGGCGATTTGTACTGCCAAAGGACCGAGCAGGTACCAGACCATGAAGCTCAGGTCGAAATAGAGGAAGGCTGCGAACAATGTGGGTGTATGGCCGGATTTCCAGAAGCTTGAATTCATTGCGCACCTCAGCTGTGAAGAGTCTCGAAAGGAGTCATGAGCTTGCAGGTGGGGCGCCGTCACGGCCGCACCACCGGCCCCGTGCTGTGGGGCCAAAACGAAAAAACGCCGCTACCCGATCCGCCAGGGGCGAATGAGGTGAGCGACGTCTTTGTCGTAGGTGGGGCAACCGCCGTTGGTTACCTGTGGTGATTGCTTAGCGAGATTTGTGCCAACACTGCTTTTGTGGCGAGGGAGCTTGCTCCCGTTCGACTGCGAAGCAGTCGTAATTCAATAGTCGCGTTGTGTCCGATTTACCGAAGTGGCCGGTTTTGGGGCCGCTTCGCAGCCCAGCGGGAGCAAGCTCCCTCGCCACAGGGCGGGCTCAACCCAACAATTCGCTCATGGCAATAATCTGCTCCGCCACCTGAATCAGCTTCTGCTGGCGACTCATTGCCTGACGGCGCATCAGCGTGTAGGCCTCTTCTTCGTTGCAGTCCTTCATTTTCATCAGCAGTCCCTTGGCCAGTTCGATGCGCTTGCGCTCGGCCAGTTGCTGGTCGCGGGCCTGCAATTGTGCACGCAAGGCCTGGTCGCTTTCGAAGCGCGCCATGGCCACGTCGAGAATCGGCTGCAGGCGTTGTGCGTGAATGCCTTCGACGATGTAGGCACTGACCCCGGACTTGATCGCCTGTCGCATCACTCCGGGGTCGTGTTCGTCGGTGAACATCACAATCGGTCGTGGCCGGTCGCGAGTCACCAGCACCACTTGTTCCATGACATCGCGACCCGGTGACTCGGTATCGATCAGAATCACATCCGGACGCACCGTTTCGACGCGTTCGGGCAGGTCGATGGTCAGGCCGGATTCATCGATCACTTCGAATCCGGCCTCGATCAGGGCGGCCTTCAGGCGTCCGACTTTTTTTGCGGTGTCGTTGATCAGCAGGATACGCAGCATGTTCGTGGTCTCCTGTCAGCGGCTGGCGGATCGATGGGAGCTGTCGCACATGGCGTGCAGTTTGAAACTGCGGGCATAACCGGCCGGGTCCGAGCCGTCCCAGATTTTGCCGTCGATCAACTGGCTGCTGCGCATTTCCTCGGCTGGCGAGGCGACGCCGACGGCACGGGCGGCCTCACGGTAGAGGTCCAGTTGCTGGACCTGCCGCGCCACAGCGAGATAGTCCGGGTCGTCGCGCAACAAGCCCCAGCGGCGGAACTGGGTCATGAACCACATGCCGTCGGACAGGTACGGCAGGTTGACCTCGCCATCCCCGTGCAGGCGCAATGCGTGCGGGTCTTGCCAGCGATGGCCAAGGCCGTCGGCGTATTCGCCCAGCAGGCGCGGTTCGATACAGTCCAGTGGCGCGTCAAGGTACTGATCGGCACTGAGCAATTGTGCGGTACTGCGGCGATTCTCGGTGCTTTCTTCGATGAAACGGCTGGCCTCCAGAACCGCCATCACCAATGCCCGGGCAGTATTGGGGTATTGCTCGACGAACGCGCGGGTGCAGCCCAGGACTTTTTCCGGATGATCGGGCCAGAGGGTCTGGGTCGTGGCCAGGGTGAAGCCGAGGTCCTGTTGCACGGCGCTGGCGGACCAGGGTTCGCCGACGCAGAACCCGTCGATACGCCCGGCTCGCAGGTGCGCGACCATTTGCGGTGGCGGCACCACCACGCTGTCGACATCCTGCAAGGGATGAATGCCCTGGCTGGCGAGCCAGTAATACAACCACATGGCGTGGGTGCCGGTTGGAAAAGTCTGGGCGAAGGTGAGTTTTGAGCGAGTTTGGTGCACGTGCCGATCCAGTGCTTCAGGACTGGTCACTCCAAGGGCCTGCAAGCCGCCGGAAAGATTAATGCTTTGGCCGTTCTGATTCAGGCCCATCAGCACGGCCATGTCGGTCGCCGCCACGCCACCGATACCCAGGTGTACGGCGTAAATCAGACCGTAGAGGCTGTGGGCGGCATCGAGTTCGCCGCTGACCAGTTTGTCCCGCAGGTTGGCCCAGGACGATTGGCGCTTGAGGTTCAGGGTCAAGCCGTGGGGTTGGGCGAAGCCCTGGGTGGCGGCGACCACCACCGAGGCGCAGTCGCTCAGGGCCATGAAGCCGAGATTGATTTCGGTTTTTTCCGGGGCATCGCTGCCATTGACCCAGGCCAGAGGGCCGGCTGACGGTTCGTTCATCGCGTGTTCACCTTGCAAAAAAAACGTCGTCCCGAGTCCTTGCATGAGCAGGCCGTGGACGACGCCATTGTCTTTGCACACATTCCGTCGTCGGCATGGGTGCTGGTACCAGGATTGGTGCAAGGCATATGCCATTAACCGCTGATTTGCTCTCGCGCCTCGCTTGCAGCGCCGATGCCCGGCTATAATCGCCGCCTCAATTCGCCGCCCATCGAGTCAAATCCGCCCATGTACACCCTGGCCCGTCAGCTGTTGTTCAAACTCTCCCCGGAAACCTCCCACGATCTGTCCCTGGACCTGATCGGCGCGGGCGGGCGTCTTGGGCTCAACGGCTTGCTGTGCAAGGCGCCGGCGAAGATGCCGGTGAATGTCATGGGCCTGGACTTCCCGAATCCGGTGGGACTGGCCGCCGGTCTGGACAAGAACGGTGCGGCCATCGATGGTTTCGCCCAACTGGGTTTCGGTTTTGTCGAAATCGGCACCATCACGCCGCGTCCGCAGCCGGGCAACCCGAAGCCGCGCCTGTTTCGTTTGCCGGAGGCCGAGGCGATCATCAATCGCATGGGTTTCAACAACCTCGGCGTCGATCACCTGCTGGCCCGCGTGGCGGCGGCCAAGTACAAGGGCGTGCTGGGTATCAACATCGGCAAGAACTTCGACACGCCTGTCGAGCGTGCCGTGGACGACTACCTGATCTGCCTGGACAAGGTTTACGCCCACGCCAGCTATGTGACGGTCAACGTCAGTTCGCCGAACACGCCAGGCCTGCGCAGCCTGCAATTCGGTGACTCGCTCAAGCGGTTGCTGGCCGATCTGGCCGAGCGCCGCACGGAACTGACAATGCGTCATGGCAAACATGTCCCGCTGGCGATCAAGATCGCGCCGGACATGAGCGACGAAGAAACCGCTCAGGTTGCGCAAGCGCTGATCGAAACCGGAATGGATGCCGTCATTGCGACTAACACCACCCTGAGCCGCGTAGGCGTCGAAGGCCTGGAGCATGGCGACGAAGCCGGTGGTTTGTCCGGCGCACCGGTTCGCGACAAGAGCACCCACACCGTGACAGTGCTGGCTTCGGAGCTGGGTGGTCGGCTGCCGATCATTGCTGCCGGCGGCATTACCGAAGGCAAGCACGCCGCAGAAAAAATCACCGCAGGCGCAAGCCTGGTGCAGATCTATTCGGGCTTCATCTACAAAGGCCCGGCGCTGATTCGTGAGTCGGTAGACGCCATCGCAGCGCTACGCTAAAGGTCGCTTGGGGGCTTTTGTGGCGGTGTTTCTGGCAGGCATAAAAAAGGGCTCCTTAAAAGGAGCCCCTGGGCCGGAGCCCGCCGTCCGGATGGGACGCGCATGGTTAATTCAGTACAAAATCAGATTGTCGTGTCGGAGTGTTTTGCCCTGTAATTAGCCGACGGCGTGAAGTTCGTTGAGTCTGTGGATTCCCGCAGTGCCGGTCATACCGTCCCAGTTGTCGCCGCGTCCTTCTCGCCAGCCGTTGATCCAGGCTTGACGTACCGACGGTAGAGTAAATGGGCAAAGCTCACGGGATTTACCACCAACGCCATATTGATATCCGCGCAAAAATGCTCTTTCCAACGGATCACGCTTAAGTCTTCTCATAGGGTGTTGCCCTCACTTGTTGACTGTATTTATCGCGTCGACCTCAATTGAGGTCTGGCAGAAAAACTCTGCCGTTGGGGGCTCGTTGCCGGCGTGACGAGCCAAGGTGTTGGCGTCATTGCGGCGCCAACCTGAGTTGAGTTCTAACCAATGCGTCACATCGAGGGAATGATCGTTTTGTCATAAGAACGTAACTGTTAATGTGCTAAGGCCATAAGTAACAGCGTGTTTACCGTATTTATTGGCCAAACCCCGGTATGATCGGCCCTGCGCTGGATGATGGGCTTAATCCTTTAGTGAGAATGGCTCCCGTTGCCGGGAAGCACTATTCGACGAAGGGTCGACTTATGACATTTTGTTGCATCAACTTTTTTATCTGTCCTTGCATCTAAGCTCTTTTAACCTGGGCAGCAAGGGTGGAACGGCACACCTTCGTGCCACGCGGGCGCTCTTCGAGAAAAGCGCCTGATTGAAAACCGGACCGGCAATGCGTTGCCCGGTCACTTAGCTAAAGGTTCTGGAATTCCCATGTCCGATCGTTTCGAACTCTTCCTCACTTGCCCAAAAGGCCTTGAAGGCCTGCTCATCGAGGAAGCCGTCGGGCTTGGCCTTGAGGAAGCGCGGGAGCACACCTCGGCCGTGCGCGGCATGGCCACCATGGAAACCGCTTATCGCCTGTGCCTGTGGTCGCGTCTGGCCAACCGTGTGCTGCTGGTGCTCAAACGTTTCCCGATGAAAGACGCCGAAGACCTGTATCACGGTGTGCTGGACATCGAGTGGCAAGACCACATGCTCAATGACGGCACCCTGGCCGTCGAATTCAGCGGCCATGGCTCGGGTATCGACAACACCCACTTCGGCGCGCTGAAGGTCAAGGACGCCATCGTCGACAAGCTGCGTACCCCGCAAGGCGACCGTCCGTCCATCGACAAGCTCAACCCGGACCTGCGCATTCACCTGCGCCTGGACCGTGGCGAAGCCATTCTGTCCCTCGACCTGTCCGGCCACAGCCTGCACCAGCGCGGCTATCGCCTGCAGCAAGGTGCGGCACCGCTGAAGGAAAACCTCGCGGCCGCCATCCTGATCCGTTCCGGCTGGCCACGTATCGCAGCCGAAGGCGGCGCGCTGGCCGACCCGATGTGCGGTGTCGGTACCTTCCTGGTCGAGGCGGCGATGATCGCCGCCGACATCGCGCCGAACCTGCGTCGCGAGCAGTGGGGTTTCACCGCCTGGCTCGGTCACGTCCCGGCGCTGTGGAAAAAACTCCACGAAGAAGCGTCCGAGCGTGCCGCTGCCGGCCTGGCCAAAACACCACTGTGGATTCGCGGCTATGAAGCCGATCCGCGGCTGATTCAACCGGGTCGTAACAACGTCGAGCGTGCCGGCCTGAGCGAGTGGATCAAAATCTACCAAGGTGAGGTCGCGACCTTCGAGCCGCGCCCGGACCAGAACCAGAAAGGCCTGGTGATCTGCAACCCTCCATACGGCGAGCGTCTGGGTGACGAGGCGAGCCTGCTCTACCTCTACCAGAACCTTGGCGAGCGTCTGCGTCAGGCCTGCCTGAACTGGGAAGCGGCGGTGTTCACCGGCGCGCCGGACCTGGGCAAGCGCATGGGCATCCGCAGCCACAAGCAGTATTCGTTCTGGAACGGTGCCTTGCCGTGCAAGCTGTTGCTGATCAAGGTACTGCCGGATCAGTTCGTCACCGGCGAGCGTCGTACTCCGGAACAGCGCCAGGTCGAGCGTGAGCAAGCCGCCTACGATCAGGCGCCGAACGAACCGCAGGAGCGCAAGTTCAACAAAAACGGCAACCCGATCAAACCGACGCCGGCACCGGCACCGGTGGTCGAGCAACCGCGCCTGAGCGAAGGTGGGCAGATGTTCGCCAACCGCCTGCAAAAGAACCTCAAGGCCCTGGGCAAGTGGGTCAAGCGTGAAGGCATCGACTGCTACCGCGTGTATGACGCCGACATGCCGGAATACTCCATGGCCATCGACCTGTATCACGATTGGGTTCACGTCCAGGAATACGCGGCGCCGAAATCCATCGATCCGGAAAAGGCCTCGGGCCGTATGTTCGATGCCCTGGCGGCGATTCCGCAGGCGTTGAACATCGACAAGAGCCGTGTAGTGGTAAAACGCCGCGAGCGTCAGAGTGGCACCCGGCAGTACGAGCGCCAGGCGGCGCAGGGCAAGTTTGTCGAGGTCAATGAAGGCGGCGTGAAGCTGCTGGTGAACCTCACCGACTACCTCGACACCGGGCTGTTCCTCGACCATCGGCCGATGCGCATGCGTATCCAGAAGGAGGCGGCGGGCAAACGCTTTCTCAATCTGTTCTGCTACACCGCGACGGCCAGTGTGCATGCGGCCAAGGGCGGCGCGCGCAGCACCACCAGTGTCGACCTGTCGAAAACCTATCTGGACTGGGCGCGTCGCAACCTGTCGCTGAACGGTTTTTCCGACAAGAACCGCCTGGAGCAGGGCGATGTAATGGCGTGGCTCGAAGCCAGTCGTGACGAGTACGACCTGATCTTCATTGACCCGCCGACGTTCTCCAACTCCAAGCGTATGGAAGGCGTGTTCGACGTGCAGCGTGACCAGGTGCAATTGATCGACCTGGCCATGGCGCGGCTGGCACCTGGCGGCGTGTTGTACTTCTCCAACAACTTCCGCAAGTTCGAACTGGAGGCCAACCTCGGCGAGCGTTATGCGGTCGAGGAGATCACCGCCCAGACGATCGATCCGGATTTTGCCCGCAACGCAAAAATCCATCGCGCCTGGAAAATCATGGCTCGCTAGATAGCTGTGCTGATTCACTGTAGGAGCGAGCCCGGAGCCGAGCTCGCTCCTACAGTGCTGGTCAAATTAGTGGCCAATAGCTATAACTCAGTCCATGGCCAAAGGGCTTTTCCGCACCTGGCGTTTTGAGTTTGCGTTTTATGTCGTTGCACGCCGTGCGCCCCAGGATCCTGGGTTTTATCAGCGAAGATGTTTCGGCCTGGCTGGTCGCACTGCTGGTGTTGCTGACCGGCGGGGTGCTCACCGGGGTACTGGCATGGTCGACGCTGAATCTGTTTCACCATCAATTGCGGCAACGCTTTCAACTGCTGGCCAGTGAGCGTTACAGCCGTATCGAAGAGCGTTTCGAAGATCAGGAGCAGCGTCTTGATGGCCTGCGCCGGTTTTTCGCCAACTCCGATTCGGTTTCTCGAACGGATTTCGACGGTTACACCCAGCCTTTACTATTGCGAACCCAGGCTTATTCCTTTGCCAAACGGGTCACTCGTGACGAGCGGGCGGCGTTCGAGGGGCGAGTGCGTGACGAAGGCTTGAGCAGCTTCACCCTGAGAGAGCTCAGCGCTGACGGCCAATTGCAGCTGGCCGGCGAGCGAGATGAGTACGTAGCGGTCCTGTATAGCCAGACGCAAAGCAGACTTGGCTCCCCCCTCGGTTACGACTTGCTGGCCCAGCCGCTGCGGCGTGCCACGCTCGATCGGGCCGATCAGCGTGGTGGCATGGCAGTGTCGCAACCGATGCATCTGGTGAGTATCGAGCCGGCTTATGCGCGAGGCGTGCTGCTGGTCGCGCCGGTCACGCAACATGACAATCAGGGCCACAAAGCCAAGAAACCTTACGGTTATGTCATGGCAGTGATCAGCATGCGCCAGTTGCTGGTGGACGGACTGCCGCAGGCGAGCCGTGACTATCTCTCGGTGCGTATCCTCGATTTGTCGACCGACGAGCAGCACGAGGTGCTGTTCGAGTCGCCCAACCCGCCGGCTATCAGCGAGTTGTCCGCCACGCGCCTGCTACGCATGGCTGACCATGACTATCAAGTCGATATCCAGCCCAGCGACGCGTTCTTGCGGGCCAACCATTCCTCCGTGACCAGTCTGGTGGTGTTGGGTGGATTGCTCAGCGTGTTGCTCAGTGCCTTGCTGTATGTGCTGGTCAGTCAACGGCAGCGGGCGCTGAAACTGGTCGAACAACGCACCCGGGAGCTGCGGGATCGAGAACAGGAACTGCGTGGCACCCATGGTCAGTTGCGTGGCGTGCTGAATGCCGCCACTCAGGTTGCGATCATCGCCACCGACCTGCGCGGGGTCATCAGCACCTTCAACGCCGGTGCCGAGCAGATGCTCGGCTATAGCAGTGCCGAGGTGGTGGGGCACATGACCCTGGAGAACCTGCACCTGTCCCGGGAGCTGGTCGCTCGCTCGGCGCAGTTGAGCGCGCGCTATGGCAAGCCGGTCCCAACCTGCCACGCGATGCTGGTCGAAGGCGACATGGAGGGCACCCACGAGGCGCGGGAGTGGACGCTGGTGCGAGGCGATGGCAGCCATTTGATGGTCAACATGCTCGCCACGCCAGTGCTCGACGAGCAAGGCCTGTGGGTCGGGCACCTGGCGGTGTGCATCGACATCACCGAACGCAAACGGGTCCACGAAGCGCTCGCGGCGCGGGACCTGCTGTTGAAGAAGCTCAGTGCCCATGTGCCCGGTGGCATCTACCAGTTCAAGATGGAGTTCGACGGACGCTTCAGTGTGATCTATGCCAGTGACGGCATTCGCGAGATCTACGAACTCGAACCCGATGTGCTGGTGCTCAATGCCGAAGCGATCTTCACCCGGATTCACCCTCTGGACACCACCCGTGTCCGCGCCTCGATTCGCGCCTCGGCTGACACCCTCAGCCCGTGGCGTGAGGAATACCGGGTGCAACTGCCGCAACGTGGTTTGCGTTGGGTTCGCGGCGAAGCCACTCCGGAGGAGCTGCCCGGTGGCGGCGTGCTGTGGCACGGCTATATCTCGGACATTTCCGATATGAAACGGGTAGAGGAGGAATTGCGCGCGTTGTCGGTCACCGATTCCCTGACCGGCATCCACAACCGGCGTTATTTCCAGGAGCGCCTGACCATCGAAATGGCCCGAGTGGAGCGCGGCGGTGGGAATCTGTCGGTGATCATGCTCGATATCGACCATTTCAAGCGCATCAATGACCTGCACGGTCATGCCATCGGTGATCGGGTGTTGCAGGTCGTGTGCGAACGGATCGGTCATCGGCTGCGCCGCACCGATGTGTTCTGCCGTCTGGGCGGTGAGGAGTTCATGGTGCTGTGCCCGGATATCAGCGGCGAACATGCCTATGTGTTGGCCCGGCAATTGTGGCAAGGCTTGCGCAGTTCACCCATTGACGAAGTGGGTACGGTCACCGCCAGTTTCGGGATTGCCAGTTGGCGGGCCGGAGAGGGCGCCGATGCCTTGCTGTTGCGTGCGGATTCGGGGGTCTATGCGGCGAAGCAGGCGGGAAGGGATCGGGTTGAGGCGCAATTGAACTAGAGGGTGCACGCAATCCCTGTAGGAGCTGGCTTGCCAGCGAAGACGTTTTGTCAGTCAATATTCATGTTGACTGAACGGCCGCATTCGCTGGCAAGCCAGCTCCTACATTAGGTCCGTGATGCTCTACAACACCGAAGCCGTCTGCGGCATTTTCGGTTGGCGGTACAGGTCCAGCAGCACCTGATCGAGCACCGACGAGGCGCCGAACGGGGCCTTGTCGTTGAGGATCGCCACCACCGCCCAAGTGTTGCCGTTGACGTCGCGACTGAATCCGGCAATCGCCCGCACGGTGTTCAGGGTGCCGGTCTTGACGTGGGCTTCACCGCGCATCGCGGTGGTCTTCAGGCGCTTGCGCATGGTGCCGTCGGTGCCGGCAATCGGCATCGAACTGATGTACTCGGCGGCATACGGGCTGTGCCACGCGGCTTCGAGCATCGAGGCCATTTCCCGGGCGCTGACGCGCTCGGCACGGGACAGGCCCGAGCCGTTCTCCATCACCAGGTGCGGCGCGGTGATGCCCTTCTTCGCCAGCCACTGGCGCACGACACGCTGGGCGGCCTTGGCGTCGTCACCATCGGCATCGGTGCGGAAGCGTTGGCCCAGGCTCAGGAACAACTGCTGAGCCATGGTGTTGTTACTGTACTTGTTGATATCGCGGATGATTTCCGCCAGATCCGGGGAGAACGCCCGGGCCAGGACCTTGGCGTCCTTGGGTGTTGGCGCCAGCACGTCCTTGCCCTGAATGCTGCCACCCAGTTCTTTCCAGATCGCGCGGACGGCACCGGCGGTGTAGGTTGCGTGGTCGAGCAGTGACAGGTAAGTCTGCGAGCTGCAGCCTTCGCCCAGTTGGCCGCCGACAGTAACGGTCATAGTGCCATCGGCCTGGGCCACCGGGTTGTAGCGCACGCCACCGGTGCATTGTTTGGAATTGAGGGCCTTGACCTGGTTGTCGATACGGATGGTTGCAATCGGCGGTTCCACCGAGACCAGCACTTTGCCCGAGTCATTGCGCGCGACGAAGCGCAGCGCCTTGAGGTTGACCAGCAGCGAGTCGGGTTTGACCAGGAACGGTTTGTTCTCGTCGTTGCCGTCGTCGTTGAACTCCGGCAATTGCGGTTGCACGAAGAAGGTTTTATCCAGCACCAGGTCGCCGGTGACCTGGGTGACGCCGTTGGCACGCAGGTCGCGCATCAGCAACCAGAGTTTTTCCATGTTCAGCTTCGGATCGCCGCCACCCTTGAGGTAGAGGTTGCCGTTGAGAATGCCGCCACTCAAGGTGCCGTCGGTGTAGAACTCGGTTTTCCACTGGTGGTTCGGGCCGAGCATTTCCAGGGCCGCGTAGGTGGTGACCAGTTTCATGGTCGACGCCGGGTTGACCGAGACGTCTGCGTTGAACACTGTCGGAGTGCCGGGGCCGGTGAGCGGGATCATCACCAGCGACAGGGCGTTGTCCTGCAACTTGCTGGCCTTCAGGGCTTTTTCAACGTTGGGCGACAACGCGGTATTGATGGGAGCGGCGCAAACGGGAAGGGCCAGGGGGAGAAGAAAACCGGCCAACAGCAATGGACGCAAAGATCTGATCATCTGAAATAAAACCCTACAGTCGAGGGGGAAAAGACGAGGGCATGGAGATAAATTCCCTCAATGGTCATGAAAGTGTCGGCATTATGCCCCAAGGTTTCACCGCTTGGGCCGTGCGTGGGCATTCTGATCGGCTATTTTTTTACCGACGGTAGGCGTGGTGGCCCAGAGAGTCAGGCAATCGGCCGCTTAAACTGCTAAAGTGCCGCCCGTTATTACTTAAGAGGATTGTTCCAATGGCGACTAACCGTTCCCAGCGTCTGCGCAAAAAACTGTGCGTCGATGAATTTCAAGAGCTGGGTTTCGAACTGAACCTGGATTTCAAAGAAGATTTGGCTGATGAAGCCATTGATGCTTTCCTCGACGCGTTCCTCAAAGAAGCCATGGAAGCCAACGGTCTGGGTTATGTTGGCGGCGACGACTACGGTCTGGTTTGCCTGCAGAAGCGTGGCTCGGTCAGCGCTGAACAGCGCGCTGCCGTTGAAGCCTGGCTCAAAGGCCGCACCGAGCTGACCAGCGTTGAAGTCAGCCCGCTGCTGGACGTCTGGTACCCGGAAAAGCCGATCAATCCGGTAGCTTGATGTTCCAGTAAAAAACGGCGACTCAAGGGTCGCCGTTTTTTTATGGGGATCAAAAAATCGTCCAAACGCGGCCCGAGCCTTCGGCAGCTCCTGCGGGGCGGTGTAAACCTGTAGGAGCTGTCGAGTGCAACGAGGCTGCGATCTTTCAGCTTTTACGCCAATTCAAAATCAGCAGCGTCACCACCCCCGCGACAATCCCCCAGAACGCCGAACCGATGGAAAACAGTGTCAGCCCTGACGCCGTGACCATGAAGGTGATCAGCGCCGCTTCACGTTCTTTCACTTCGCTCATGGCGATGCTCAAGCCGTTGATGATCGAGCCGAACAGCGCCAGCGCCGCAATCGACAGCACCAACTCCTTGGGCAGCGCGGCAAACAATGCTGCGAGCGTCGCGCCGAATACGCCGGCGATCCCGTAGAAAACCCCGCACCAGACCGCGGCGGTATAGCGCTTGTTGCGATCCTCATGGGCGTGCGGTCCGGTGCAGATCGCTGCGCTGATGGCCGCCAGATTGATCCCGTGGGAACCGAACGGTGCCAGCAGCAAACTGGCGATGCCGGTGGTGGTGATCAGCGGCGAGGCGGGCACCGTGTAGCCATCGGCGCGCAATACGGCGATGCCGGGCATGTTTTGTGAGGTCATGGCAACGACAAACAGCGGGATGCCGATGCTGATGGTCGCGGCCAGGGAGAAGTGCGGCGTGGTCCAGACCGGCGTGGCCACTTCCAAGTGGAAACCGCTGAAGTCCAGCAGCCCCATGAAGCCTGACAATGTCGTGCCGATCAGCAATGCAGCCAACACCGCATAGCGTGGCGACAGGCGCTTGACCACCAGATAAGTGACAAACATCCCCAGTACCAGGGCGGTGCGGTGTTGCGCGGCGACGAAAATCTCGCTGCCGATCTTGAACAGGATCCCCGCCAGCAGGGCGGCGGCCAGGGATGCTGGAATTTTTTTCATCAGTCGTTCGAAGCTGCCGGTCAGCCCGCAAATCGTCACCAGCACCGCGCAGGTGATATAGGCACCGATGGCTTCGCCATAGCTCACGCCGCCAAGGCTGGTGATCAGCAGCGCGGCGCCGGGGGTCGACCAGGCAACGGTGATCGGCGTGCGATAACGCAAGGACAGGCCGATGGAGCACACCGCCATGCCGATCGAGATGGCCCAGATCCACGAAGAAATCTGCCCGCTGCTCAGGCCCGCCGCTTGCCCTGCCTGAAACATCAGCACCAGGGAGCTGGTGTAGCCGGTCATCATGGCGATGAATCCGGCGACGATGGCCGAGGGCGAGGTGTCGGCCAACGGGCGGAATTGCGTGTGGGTGGCGTCGTTCATGACGGGGGTGTTCCTTGTCTATAAAAGCAATGAATCAAGCAGGTATTTGTGGCTGGCCCAAATGTGTGGCGAGGGAGCTTGCTTCCGCTGGGCTGCGAAGCAGCCCCAATCCAGGCACCGCAGTGTGCCCAATGAAATGCGTCGGCTGACTTTACGACTGCTGCGCAGTCGAGCGGGAGCAAGCTCCCTCGCCACAAAAATGTCTCTCGCCAAAAGTTTTGTGTTTTAAGCCTAAACTCAAAAGTAACCAGACGTTGCAATACAGCCGAAGCAACATTCGGCCGTACAGTCGTGTTGCCACCGTCCATTGTGTACAATCGCAGTGTTATTTACGCGATACTTGCCAGCGACCCACCGTGCCGTCATACAGTCACCGTCAATTCGCCGCAGTTCTTCCGACTCGAGTGCCCATGAACGAACAGTTGCAACCCCTAAAGAAACAACCGCGTGCAGGCAAAGCCGGCCGTAGCGGTACCCAGGACGATATTGTCTACGCGCATATCTTCGAGGCCATCCTCGAACAGCGCCTGGCGCCCGGCACCAAGTTGAGCGAAGAAGCGCTGGGGGAAATTTTCGGGGTCAGCCGCACCATCATTCGCCGCGCCTTGTCGCGCCTGGCCCACGAAGGCGTGGTATTGCTGCGTCCGAATCGCGGCGCCGTGGTTGCCAGCCCGAGCGTCGAAGAGGCGCGCCAGGTGTTCATGGCCCGCCGTCTGGTCGAGCGCGCGATCACTGAACTGGCCGTTCAGCACGCGACCGCCGAGCAGATTGCCGAATTGCGCCAGATGGTCAATGACGAGCGCGACAGCTTTTCCCGTGGCGACCGCGGTGCCGGCATCCGCCTGTCGGGCGAATTCCACCTGAAACTGGCCGAAGCGGCGAAAAACGCCCCGTTGATCAGTTTCCAGCGCAGCCTGGTGTCCCAGACTTCGCTGATCATCGCCCAGTACGAAAGCGGCAACCGTTCCCACTGCTCCTACGACGAGCACACCCAGTTGATCGACGCCATAGAGAAGCGCGACGCTGAACTGGCGGTCAACCTGATGATGCATCACATGGATCACATCGACAGCAAGCTCAACCTCGATGAGGAAAGTGCTTCGGATGATCTGCATGCGGTGTTTTCGCATTTGTTGCAGACCAAGAAGCCAGGGCGGTCGACCGCGAAGCTCTGATCTGTAGGAGCGAGCTTGCTCGCGATGAACCTGAGGGCGCCACGGGGTGTCAGGCTTCCCGTGTAATCGTTTACGACCATCGCGAGCAAGCTCGCTCCTACAGAGGATCAAAAAAATCCCCCGGAATCTGATGATTGCGGGGGATTTTTTATGTCTGGAGAAATTTAGCGCTGATGCACCAGATTCCCCGCCGCATAGGTCTGCAACACAGTCCGGTCATCCCCCAGGGTCATCAACACAAACAACGTCTCGGCGATGTTATTGGCCTGCTTCAGGCGATAGCCCAGCAGCGGCGTGGCGTTGTAGTCCAGCACGAGGAAGTCGGCATCGGTGCCCGGTTGCAGGTTGCCGATCTTGTCTTCCAGGCGCAGCGCGCGGGCGCCGCCGAGGGTCGCCAGGTACAGCGACTTGAACGGGCTCAGGCGTGCACCTTGCAGCTGCATGACCTTGTAGGCTTCGTTGAGGGTTTGCAGCAGCGAGAAACTGGTGCCACCGCCCACATCGGTGCCGATGCCGACATTGAGCTTGTGCTTCTCGGCCATCGGCAGGTTGAACAGGCCACTGCCGAGGAAGAAGTTCGAGGTCGGGCAGAACGAGATGGCCGAACCGGTTTCTGCAAGTCGTGCGCATTCGTCATCGCACAGGTGCACACCGTGGGCGAACACCGAGCGTTCGCCGAGCAACTGGTAGTGATCGTAGACGTCCAGGTAGCCCTTGCGCTCCGGGAACAGCGCCTTGACCCACTCGATTTCCTTGAGGTTTTCGCTGATGTGGGTCTGCATGTACAGATCCGGGTATTCGGTCAGCAACTGGCCGGCCAGGGTGAGCTGCTCCGGGGTGCTGGTCGGTGCGAAGCGTGGGGTGACGGCGTAGTGCAGGCGACCCTTGCCGTGCCAGCGCTCGATCAGCGCCTTGCTTTGCACGTAGCTGGATTCGGCGGTGTCGGTCAGGTAGTCCGGGGCGTTGCGGTCCATCATCACCTTGCCGGCGATCATCCGCAGGTCGAGCTGCTCGGCGGCTTCGAAGAACGAGTCCACCGATTGCGGGTGCACGCTGCCGAATACCAGCGCAGTGGTGGTGCCGTTGCGCAGCAGTTCCTTGATGAAAATGTCCGCGACTTCATCGGCATGGGCCTTGTTGGCGAACTGGCTTTCGCACGGGAAGGTGTAGGTGTTGAGCCAGTCCAGCAATTGCTCGCCGTAGGCACCGACCATGCCGGTTTGCGGCAGGTGGATATGGGTGTCGATGAAGCCGGGAGTGATCAGTGCGTCCTGATAGTGGGTGATTTCGACGTCAGCCGGCAGGCTCGGCAGCAATTCGCTGGCGTGGCCCAGGGCGCTGATCTGGCCGTTATCCACAACCAGCAAGCCGTCTTCGAAATACTCGTAGGAGGCTTCGATGCCCACGATGGCGGGGTCGGCGATGCTGTGCAGGATAGCGGCACGGTAGGCTTTGCGAGTCAGTGACATGGGTATTCTCAATGGGAGGCTTGGCTGCGGCGTGACGCAGGCAGCAGTTTGGCAATCGATCCGGCGCTGGCGGTGTGCTGCCCGAAGTTCGCGTTATAGGTGGCGATGATTTCGCCAGCGATGGAGATGGCGATTTCCACAGGCAACTTGCCTTTGACTTCGCCGATGCCCATCGGGCAGCGCATGCGTTGCACGACGCTGCTGTCGAAACCACGGTCGCGCAGGCGATGTTCGAACTTCACGCGCTTGGTCTTTGAGCCGATCAGGCCGAAGTAGGCGAAGTCGTTGCGCTTGAGGATCGCAGCGGTCAGTTCGAGGTCGAGCTGGTGGTTGTGGGTCATCACGATGCAATAGCTGCCGGCGGGCAGGTCATCGATTTCATCCACCGGTTCTTCGCTGACGATCTTGCGCACGCCGTGGGGGATCTGCTCAGGGAATTCATCTTCCCGCGAATCGATCCAGCGTACCCGGCAGGGCAGGCTGGCCAGCAACGGCACCAGCGCGCGGCCGACATGACCGGCACCGAACACGGCGATCTGCGCTTGAACCTGGCCCATCGGTTCGAACAGCAAAACGGTTGCACCGCCGCAGCATTGGCCCAGGCTGGCACCGAGGCTGAAACGCTCCAGATGCGTGTCCTGCTTGCCGCTGGCCAGCATCTCGCGGGCGATCTTCATGGCCTTGTATTCCAGGTGCCCGCCACCGATGGTGTCGAAGCTCTGGTTAGCGCTGATGACCATCTTCGAGCCGGCATTACGCGGCGTCGAGCCGAGCTCTTCGATGATGGTCACCAGCACGCAGGGCTCACCCCGGTTTTGCAGGTCGGCGAGGGCGTCGATCCAGTTGTACATGTTCACCTCGACATCTGTGTTGTCTGTTTGGGCCTCTTCGCTGGCAAGCCAGCTCCTACAGGTGATATGCGATCCTTGTAGGAGCTGGCTTGCCAGCGAACCAGGCGCCGCGGTCCTTGTAGGAGCTGGCTTGCCAGCGAACCAGGCGACGCGGTCTTTAGAGCGAGGCCAACTCGGTTTCAGCCTCGACAGCCTTCGCTGCCTTCAGCTGGCGCATCTGCTCACAGCCCCACAACACCCGCTCCGGGGTCGCCGGTGCGTCGATCTTCGGTTGATGCTTGTAATCGCCCAGGCTGGCCACGGCGTCCTTGATTGCGCACCAGGAGGCGATGCCGAGCATGAACGGCGGCTCGCCCACGGCCTTGGAATGGAACACCGTGTCCTCCGGGTTCTTGCGGTTTTCCACCAGCTTGACGCGCAGGTCCAGCGGCATGTCCGCCGCGGTCGGGATCTTGTAGCTGGCCGGGCCGTTGGTCATCAGCTTGCCCTTGTCGTTCCACACCAGCTCTTCCATGGTCAGCCAGCCCATGCCCTGGATGAAACCGCCCTCGACCTGACCAATGTCGATGGCCGGGTTGAGCGAGGCGCCGACGTCGTGGAGGATGTCGGTGCGCAGCATCTTGTATTCGCCGGTCAGGGTATCGACCAGCACCTCGCAGCACGCCGCGCCGAAGGCGAAGTAGTAGAACGGACGGCCACGGGCCTGGCTGCGGTCGTAGTAGATTTTCGGGGTCTTGTAGAAGCCGGTGCTCGACAGCGACACCTGGGCGAAATACGCCTGCTGGATCAATGCTTCGAAGGTCAGGATGTGATCGCGGACCCGCACGTGGCCGTTGTGGAATACCACGTCTTCTTCGCTGACCTTGTAATGGCGAGCCGCGAATTCCACCAGGCGTTGCTTGATGGTTTCAGCCGCGTTCTGCGCGGCCTTGCCGTTCAGGTCGGCACCACTGGAAGCGGCGGTCGGCGAGGTGTTCGGCACCTTGTCGGTGTTGGTCGCGGTGATCTGCACGCGGTCCATTTCCACCTGGAACACTTCGGCCACCACCTGCGCGACCTTGGTGTTCAGGCCCTGGCCCATTTCGGTGCCGCCGTGGTTGAGGTGGATGCTGCCGTCGGTGTAGACGTGCACCAGGGCACCGGCCTGGTTGAGGAAGCTGGCGGTGAAGGAAATGCCGAATTTCACCGGGGTCAGCGCCATGCCTTTTTTCAGGATCGGGCTGTTGGCGTTGTAGCGACGGATCGCTTCGCGACGCTCGGTGTACTGGCTGCTTTCTTCAAGCTCCGCGGTCATCTCTTCGAGCATGTTGTGCTCGACGGTCTGGTAGTAGTGGGTGACGTTGCGCTCGGTCTTGCCATAGTAGTTGGCCTTGCGCACCGCCAGCGGATCGAGGGCCAGGTGACGGGCAATGGCGTCCATCACTTCTTCGATGGCGACCATGCCTTGCGGGCCGCCGAACCCACGGTAAGCCGTGTTCGATGCAGTGTTGGTCTTGCAGCGATGACCGTTGATGGTCGCATCGCCCAGGTAGTACGAGTTGTCCGAGTGGAACATCGCCCGGTCGACGATCGACGCCGACAAGTCGGGCGAGCAACCGCAGTTGCCGGCCAGTTCCAGGTTGATGCCGTGCAGGCGGCCGGTGCTGTCGAAGCCGACGTCGTATTCGACGTAGAAGGGGTGACGCTTGCCGGTCATCAGCATGTCTTCGACCCGTGGCAGGCGCATCTTGGTCGGCTGGCCGGTGAGGTGCGCGATCACCGCGCACAGGCATGCCGGGCTCGCCGCCTGGGTTTCCTTGCCACCGAAACCTCCGCCCATGCGGCGCATGTCGACGACGATCTTGTTCATCGACACGTCCAGCACTTCGGCCACCAGCTTCTGCACTTCGGTGGGGTTCTGGGTGGAGCAGTAGACGATCATGCCGCCGTCTTCGGTGGGCATCACCGAAGAGATCTGGGTTTCCAGGTAGAAGTGCTCCTGGCCACCGATGTGCAGGGTGCCCTGGATGCGGTGCTCGGCGGTGGCCAGCGCCGTGGCTGAATCGCCGCGTTTGTGGGTGTGGCTGTCGAGTACGAAGTGGCGCTTGCGCAGGGCTTCGACCACATCCAGCACAGGCTCGAGGTCTTCGTATTCGATGATCGCGGCCATGGCCGCCTTGCGCGCGGTTTCCAGGTCTTTCGCCGCGACGGCGAGCACCGGTTGACCGACGTATTGCACGGTATCGATGGCCAGCAGCGGATCGCCGGGCAGCAATGGGCCGATGTCTTTCAGGCCCGGCACGTCTTCGTGGGTGATGGCGATGCGCACGCCTTCGAAGGCGTAGCAGGGCGCGGTGTCGATGCTGATGATCCGGGCGTGGGCGCGGTCCGACATGCGCGCATAAACGTGCAACTGGTTCGGGAACTCCAGGCGATCGTCGATGTACTGCGCTTCACCGGCCACATGCTTGGCGGCGCTGTCGTGCTTGACGCTACGGCCGACACCGGTGGTCAGGTCCTTGGCGAACAATTCAGCCAGTTCGGCTTGGGTCTTCTCTACGGCGTGATGATTAGACATAAGCGGTCACCCGAGTCTCGATGTGCGGTGTTTGCAGTTCAATGAAGTATTTGCGCAGCAGGTTTTGTGCGCTGAGCAGGCGGTATTCCTTGCTGGCGCGGAAGTCCGAGAGCGGCGTGAAGTCTTCGCCCAGGGCAGCGCAGGCACGCTCGATAGTGGTGCTGTTGAATGGCGAGCCGAGCAACGCGGCTTCGCAAGCAGCGGCGCGTTTCGGGATGGCCGCCATGCCACCGAAGGCGACGCGGGCTTCGGCCACCACGCCGTTCTCCAGGCGAATGTTGAAGGCGGCGCAGACAGCAGAAATGTCGTCGTCCAGGCGTTTGGAAACCTTGTAGGCGCGAAACAGTTTTTCGACGCTGGCGCGCGGCACGATGATCTTCTCGATGAACTCGCTTTCCTGGCGCGCAGTGACGCGGTAATCGATGAAGTAATCTTCCAGTGCCAGGGTGCGGCGGGTTTCGCCTTTGCACAGGACAATTTGCGCGCCGAGGGCGATCAGCAAGGGCGGCGAGTCACCAATCGGTGAAGCGTTGCCGATGTTGCCGCCGAGGGTGCCCTGGTTGCGGATCTGCAAGGACGCGAAGCGGTGCAGCAATTCACCGAAGTCCGGGTACTCGGCGTTCAAGGCCTCGTAGCAATCGGAAAGGGCGGTAGCGGCACCGATTTCCAGGCGATCGTCAAAACGTTCGATGCGCTTCATCTCGGCGACGTTGCCGACGTAGATCATCACCGGCAGGGTACGGTGGAACTGCGTGACTTCCAGCGCCAGATCAGTACCGCCGGCCAGCAGGCGAGCCTGTGGATAAGCGTCGTAGAGGTCGGCCAGGTCAGCCACGGTCAGCGGCACCAGGCAGCGTTTGTCGCCGCTGTTGAGCTCGCCGATATCGGTCGGGGCAATGGCTTTGAGGCGCGCGATGGTCTCGGCCTCGCGGGCGTCGAACTGGTCCGGCTGTTTGGCGCAGCAGGACTGCTCGGCAGCTTCCAGGATCGGCCGGTAGCCGGTGCAGCGGCACAGATTGCCGGCCAGTGCTTCGTGGGCCTTGGCAGGGTCCGGTGCGTCGCTGTTCTTTTGCAGGGCAAACAGCGACATCACAAAGCCAGGGGTACAAAAGCCGCATTGCGAGCCGTGGCACTCGACCATGGCTTTTTGCACACTGTGCAGTTCACCCTTGTGCTTGAGGTCTTCAACGCTGATGAGTTGTTTGCCGTGCAGGGACGACACGAACGTCAGGCACGAGTTGAGGCTGCGATAGCGAATGTGTTCGCGGCCGTCATCATCGGTCTGCAATTCGCCGACCACCACGGTGCAGGCGCCGCAGTCACCGCTGGCGCAGCCTTCTTTGGTGCCGGGTTTGCCCACATGGTCGCGCAGATAATTGAGCACGGTCAGGTTCGGGTCCAGGGCGTGCTCGCTACGGAGTTCCTGGTTTAGTAAAAACTGGATCACGGAAGGCCTCGCAGACTCATTATTGTTGTTAACCGACAGGAACTGAATTTAGCAGGTCTGACTTTTCGGTCAATGATTTTCTGACTTAAAGGTCAGGAAAATGCAATTTGTCGATTAACCACCTGTTCCTTAATTATTGTCGTTGGTTCGATAGCCTGCTTTTTTGCTTGAATCGTGCCAAAAACCTCCGGACGGGCACTGCGCCCTGATGCAGCAATTGCGCTACACTGCGCCGCTTGTACAGATCGAAGAGTTTGAAAGACAACCATGACGTTCAAGGCGCCGGACAGCCTCGCCGAGCAAATCGCTCACCACCTCGCCGAACGTATCATTCGCGGCGAAATGAAGCCCGGGGAGCGCATCCAGGAGCAGAAAGTCACGCTGGCCCTCAATGTCAGCCGTGGTTCGGTTCGCGAGGCCTTGCTGATCCTCGAGCGTCGGCACTTGATCGCGATCCTGCCGCGACGTGGCGCCCACGTTACCGAACTCACCGCGCACAAGGTGCAGAGCCTGTGCACATTGATGAGTGAGCTCTACATTCTGCTCGGTAACGCGGTGGCCAGTGGCTGGAAAGCCCAGGCCGACATGGCGCCGTTCCTGCAGATCCAGCAGCGCCTGACTGCCAGCTACGAGCGTCAGGACATCCGCACTTTCGTCGACGACAGTTTCAATGTGATGCGCGCCGCGTATCCGTTCGCCAACAACCCGTACTTGCAGGAAACCGTCGAGAATCTGCAGCCGGCCATGAGCCGCGCGTATTTCCTGGCTCTGGACCAGCGCAAAGCGTCGATGAGCGAATTCCTGGAGCTGTTCGAGCGCTTGCTCGCTGCGGTGCTGGCCCGTGATTTTCCGCAGATCCGCGAAGTGCTGACGGCTTACGCCCAGCGCAGTTGCGATCTGGTGGTTTCTGCCCTGACGGACGCCTGAGCGTGCGGCTAAAGTGCATCAAGCTGGCGGGGTTCAAGTCCTTCGTCGACCCGACCACGGTGAACTTCCCCAGTAACATGGCGGCGGTGGTCGGGCCCAATGGCTGCGGCAAATCGAACATCATCGACGCCGTACGCTGGGTGATGGGCGAAAGTTCGGCGAAGAACCTGCGCGGCGAGTCGATGACCGACGTCATCTTCAACGGCTCCACCAGTCGCAAACCGGTGAGCCAGGCGAGCATCGAACTGGTGTTCGATAACTCCGACGGGACGCTGCTCGGCGAGTATGCCGCCTATGCGGAAATTTCCATTCGTCGCAAAGTGACCCGCGACAGCCAGACCACCTATTACCTCAACGGCACCAAATGTCGGCGCCGCGACATCACCGATATCTTTCTCGGCACCGGCCTCGGCCCGCGCAGCTACTCGATCATCGAGCAGGGGATGATCTCCAAGCTGATCGAGTCCAAGCCCGAAGACTTGCGTAACTTCATCGAAGAAGCGGCGGGCATCTCCAAGTACAAGGAGCGTCGGCGCGAGACTGAAAACCGCATCCGCCGCACCCACGAGAACCTCGAGCGCCTGACCGACCTGCGTGAAGAGCTTGAGCGTCAGCTGGAGCGCTTGCATCGCCAGGCCGAGGCCGCCAAGAAGTATCAGGAATTCAAGGGAGAGGAGCGTCAACTCAAGGCCCAACTGTCGGCCCTGCGCTGGCAGGCGCTGAACGATCAGGTCGGCCAGCGTGAAGCGATCATTGGTAATCAGGAGGTTTCTTTCGAAGCCCTGGTCGCCGAGCAACGCAACGCCGATGCGAGCATCGAGCGCCTGCGCGACGGGCATCATGACCTTTCGGAACGCTTCAATCTGGTGCAGGGGCGCTTCTACTCGGTCGGTGGCGACATCGCCCGGGTCGAGCAGAGCATCCAGCACGGTCAGCAGCGTTTGCGCCAGTTGCAGGACGACCTGAAAGAAGCCGAGCGCGCGCGCCTGGAAACCGAATCGCACCTGGGCCACGATCGCACGCTGCTGCTGACCCTCGGCGAAGAGCTGGACATGCTCACCCCGGAACAGGAAGTCACCAGTGCCGCCGCCGAAGAGGCCGCTGCCGCGCTGGAAGAATCCGAGACCACCATGCATGGCTGGCAGGAGCAGTGGGATACGTTCAACCACACCGCGGCCGAACCACGACGTCAGGCCGAAGTGCAGCAGTCGCGGATCCAGCAGCTGGAAACCAGCCTGGAGCGCCTGGCCGACCGACAGAAACGTCTTGGCGAAGAACGCGCCTTGCTCTCGGCGGATCCCGAAGACGCGGCAATCATGGAACTCAGCGAGCAGCTCGCTGAATCCGAAGCGACCCTTGAAGATTTGCAGACCAGTGAACAAGCGCAGGTCGAAAAGCTTGAGCAATTGCGTCAGGAGCTGCAGCAGGCGCTGTCGGCGCAACAGCAGGCTCAGGGCGATTTGCAGCGTCTCAACGGTCGACTGGCTTCGCTCGAAGCCCTGCAGCAAGCCGCGCTCGATCCGGGCACCGGCACCGCCGAATGGTTGCGCGAACAGAATCTTGCGAATCGCCCGCGCCTGGCCGAAGGCCTGAAGGTTGAAGCCGGTTGGGAGCTGGCGGTGGAAACCGTACTGGGTGCCGACCTGCAAGCGGTGCTGGTGGACGACTTCAACGATTTCGATCTGTCGGGATTTGCCCAAGGCGATTTGCGTTTGCTCAGCCCGTCCAGCGATGGCGTACGGGTGCCGGGCAGCTTGCTGGACAAGGTCGAGGCGCAGATCGATCTGTCGCCGTGGCTGGGGCAGGTCAAACCGGTCGACAGCCTCGAACAGGCCTTGGCCTTGCGCGGTCAACTGGCCGCCGGGCAGAGCCTGATCAGCCGTGACGGTTACTGGGTTGGTCGGCATTTTCTGCGGGTGCGTCGGGCCAGTGAAGCCGAAAGCGGCGTGCTCGCCCGTGGTCAGGAAATCCAGCAACTGGGCCTTGAGCGTGAGGAGCGCGAAGCCGCGGTCGAAACCCTGGAAACCCAACTGCAAAACCTGCGCGCGCAGCAGCGTCAGCAGGAAAACGGTCGCGAACATCTGCGCCGTTTGCTGCAGGACGAAGCCCGTCAGCAAGGTGAACTCAAAGCCCGGTTGTCCGCGGGTAAAGCCAAGGCCGAACAATTGACCCTGCGCCGGACCCGCCTCGACGAAGAGCTCACCGAGCTGGACGAGCAGCGGGCCCTGGAGCACGAAAGCATCGGCGAAGCGCGCCTGCAATTGCAGGAAGCCCTCGACAGCATGGCGCTGGACACCGAGCAGCGTGAGTTGCTGCTGGCCCAGCGCGACAGCCTGCGCGAGCGCCTGGACCGGGTGCGTCAGGAAGCGCGGCAACACAAAGATCATGCCCACCAGCTGGCGGTGCGTCTGGGGTCGCTCAAGGCGCAGCATGATTCGACGCGCCAGGCGCTGGAGCGACTGGAGATGCAGTCCGAGCGGCTGACGGAAAAACGCGAACAACTGAGCCTCAATCTGGAGGAGGGCGAAGCACCGCTGGAAGAGCTGCGTTTGAAGCTCGAGGAGTTGCTCGACAAGCGCATGACCGTCGACGAAGAACTCAAGACCGCACAGATCGCCCTCGAAGACGCCGACCGCGAACTGCGCGAGGCCGAAAAGCGCCGCAGTCAGGCCGAGCAACAATCCCAGCTGATTCGCAGTCAGCTCGAAACCCAGCGCATGGAATGGCAAGCCCTGACTGTGCGCCGCAAGACTTTGCAGGACCAATTGCTGGAAGACGGCTACGATCTGCACGGCGTACTCGCAACATTGACCGCCGAGGCCAGCGAGCAGGATGCCGAGGAAGAGCTAGAACGTATCGCCGCCAGGATCCAGCGTCTGGGTGCGATCAACCTGGCGGCCATCGACGAGTACCAGCAGCAATCGGAACGTAAACGTTATCTGGATGCGCAGAACGACGATCTGGTGGAAGCGCTCGATACCCTTGAGAACGTGATTCGCAAGATCGACAAGGAAACCCGTAACCGTTTCAAGGATACCTTTGATCAGATCAATGGCGGTTTACAGGCGCTTTTTCCAAAAGTTTTCGGTGGAGGCCGCGCGTATTTGGAACTGACGGGCGAAGATCTACTCGATACAGGGGTAACAATCATGGCGCAGCCGCCAGGAAAGAAGAACAGCACCATCCATTTGCTCTCCGGTGGCGAAAAAGCCCTGACCGCACTGGCCCTGGTTTTTGCGATCTTCAAGTTGAACCCGGCGCCGTTCTGCATGCTCGATGAGGTTGACGCGCCACTGGATGACGCTAACGTTGGACGCTACGCGCGATTGGTAAAAGAGATGTCACAGACAGTGCAGTTCATCTATATCACCCACAACAAGATCGCCATGGAAATGGCCGAACAGCTGATGGGTGTGACGATGCATGAACCCGGTTGTTCACGTCTGGTGGCCGTGGATGTCGAGGAGGCGATGGCGATGGTGGATGCCTGAGTCGTGGTTGTAGAAAAGGGTGTTTACGGTATGTAGGACTCTTTTCCTTGCTTCGACCTGCTGGCCAATCGACATATTCGCGCTAGCCGACGTGGTAGACGGTGTAAAGTTGCCTTTGGTCGTGCTAGTTTAATGTCAATTTTTCGTATACGTGGGCAAAACGCCTGTCAGAACATAGAGTTGGCGCCACGTTTTAAAGCGGTTTGCAGGTTGTAAACCCCTTATTTTTCAGCATTTTTTATAGAGGCACGGGATTACATGGAAATCGGTCTGCGCGAGTGGCTGATCGTCATCGGCATTATTGTCATTGCCGGTATTCTTTTCGATGGCTGGCGCCGTATGCGCGGCGGCAAGGGAAAACTGAAGTTCCGTCTTGATCGAAGTCTGTCTAACCTGCCGGACGAGGACAGCAACGCCAGCGCCGAGTTGCTGGGCCCGCCGCGCGTGCTGGACACGCACAAAGAGCCGCAACTGGACGAGCACGATCTGCCGTCGGTGAGCATGCCGGCCCGCGAGCCTCGCGAGTCGGGCTCCAAGCGCGGCAAGCGTGGCCACAGCGAGCCTTCCCAGGGTGACATGAACCTCAGCCTGGATCTGGACGGTGGCCCGAGCTTCAGCAGTCGCGACGACGACTTCCCGGATGACACCAAGGCTTCGCCTTCGGTCAACGGCAAAGAACAACCGCAAGCTGAAGAAGTGCTGGTGATCAGCGTGATCTGCCGCGACGCTGCCGGCTTCAAGGGGCCGGCGCTGTTGCAGAACATTCTGGAGAGCGGCCTGCGTTTCGGCGAGATGGATATTTTCCACCGTCACGAAAGCATGGCGGGCAACGGCGAGGTGCTGTTCTCCATGGCCAACGCCGTCAAGCCGGGCGTATTCGATCTGGACGACATCGACCATTTCAGCACCCCGGCGGTGAGCTTCTTCCTGGGTCTGCCAGGCCCGCGTCACCCGAAGCAAGCCTTCGATGTGATGGTGGCAGCGGCGCGCAAATTGTCCCAGGAGCTCAACGGCGAACTGAAGGACGACCAGCGCAGCGTATTGACCGCCCAGACGATCGAGCACTACCGTCAGCGCATCGTCGAATTCGAACGCCGCGCCCTGACCCAGAAGCGTTGATTGAAAAGGTTGGAGCGAGCTCTTGTGGCGAGGGAGCTTGCTCCCGCTGGGCTGCGAAGCAGCCCCAAAACCATCCCCCTCGTTGTGTCAGGTTCAACGCGATTGCAGGATTTATGGCGGCTTCGCCACCGAGCGGGAGCAAGCTCCCTCGCCACAATGTCCATAGCCTTGAGCTACTGTATTTAAAAAATTGAGCAGCCTCGGCTGCTCTTTTGCTTTATGAGAGAACACCCATGACTGCCGTCAAAAACCGTATTCTAGAGCTGCGAGCCGAGCTGGATCAGCACAACTATCGCTACCACGTGCTCGACGAGCCGAGCATTCCGGACGCCGAATACGACCGCTTGTTCAACGAGCTCAAGGCGCTGGAAGCGGCCAATCCCGAACTGATCACCAGCGACTCGCCAACCCAGCGCGTGGGTAGTGCGGCACTGTCGGCGTTTACCCAGGTGCGTCATGAAGTGCCGATGCTCAGCCTCGGCAACGCCTTCGAAGAAGCCGACATGCGCGAGTTCGATCGCCGCGTGACCGAAGGCCTGGACCTGCCGGCCGGCGACCTGTTCGGTGGCGGCGCGACAGTCGAGTACAGTTGCGAACCCAAGCTTGATGGTCTTGCCGTCAGCCTGCTGTATCAGGACGGCGTACTGGTACGCGGCGCCACGCGCGGCGACGGTACGACGGGTGAAGACATCAGCGTCAACGTGCGCACCGTACGCAATATCCCGCTCAAACTACATGGCACCGGCTGGCCGGCGATCCTGGAAGTGCGCGGCGAAGTCTTCATGTCCAAGGCCGGTTTCGAACGGCTCAACGCCACGCAACTGGAAAACGGTGGCAAGACCTTCGCCAACCCGCGCAACGCGGCGGCGGGCAGTTTGCGCCAGCTGGATTCGAAGATTACCGCCAATCGTCCGCTGGAGTTCTGCTGCTACGGCATCGGCCAGGTGTCGGCGGACATTGCCGATACGCACATCGGCAATTTGCAGCAACTCCAGGCCTGGGGCATGCCGATCAGTCATGAGCTGAAACTGGCGCACGGCATCGCCGAGTGCCTGGATTATTACCGCGACATCGGTGAACGTCGCAACGCGCTGCCGTATGAAATCGATGGTGTGGTGTTCAAGGTCAACAGCATTGCCTCCCAGCGCGAACTGGGTTTTCGCGCCCGTGAGCCACGTTGGGCTATCGCTCACAAATTCCCGGCAATGGAAGAACTCACCGAACTGCTCGATGTGGAGTTCCAGGTCGGCCGCACCGGGGCGGTGACGCCGGTGGCGCGTCTGAAACCGGTCAAGGTCGCGGGCGTCACGGTGGCCAACGCCACGTTGCACAACATGGATGAAGTGGCGCGTCTGGGCCTGATGATCGGCGACACGGTGATCATCCGTCGCGCCGGTGACGTGATTCCGCAGGTGGTGCAAGTGGTCATGGAGCGCCGTCCGGAAAACGCCCGGCCGGTGCAGATTCCCGAGCAGTGCCCGGTGTGTGGTTCCCATGTCGAGCGCACCCAGCTGATCAAGCGCAGCAAGGGTCGCGAGACGGTCAGCGAAGGTGCGGTGTATCGCTGCGTCGGTCGCCTGGCCTGCGGCGCGCAACTCAAGCAGGCGATCATTCACTTCGTTTCCCGTCGTGCGATGGACATCGAAGGCCTGGGCGAGAAGAGCGTCGAGCAACTGGTCGACGAAGGCCTGGTGAGTTCGCCGGCCGATCTGTACGCCCTGACTTTCGAGCAGATCGTCGACCTGGAAGGCTTTGCCGAGCTGTCGAGCAAGAACCTGCTCGGCGCCATCGAAGACAGCAAGAAGCCGAGCCTGGCGCGGTTCATCTATGCCCTCGGGATTCCCGATGTCGGTGAGGAGACGGCCAAGGTCCTGGCGCGCTCCCTGGGTTCGCTGGAACGTGTGCAACAGGCTTTGCCGCAAGTGTTGACGTACCTGCCGGATGTTGGCCTGGAAGTCGCGCACGAGATCCATAGCTTCTTCGAGGATGCGCATAACCAGCAGGTGATCGCCGATTTGCTCAGGCATGGCATGCAGATTCAGGATCAGGGCGAGTTGGGTGCCGAGTTTTCGGCGAGCACCACACTGGGTGGTTTCCTCGACAAGCTGCATATCCCCTTGGTCGGGCCAGGCGGGGCGCAGAAACTGGCGGACAAATTCGGCTCGCTGCAGGCGGTGATCGGTGCAGATTGGCTGGACATGCGTCAGGCACTGCCAGAGAAACAGGCCAATTCGGTACGCGAGTTTTTTGCGGTCGAAGAAAATCGCCAATTGGCCGAGGCGGCCGAGAAGCAGCTGGCTGATTTCGGCATGCACTGGCAGAGCGAGAAGAAGGTCGTCGAAGGTTTGCTGCTGGCCGGACAGACCTGGGTGCTGACCGGCTCGCTGGAGCTGATGAGCCGCGATGTGGCCAAGGACAAGCTCGAAAGTCTGGGGGCCAAGGTAGCGGGCTCGGTGTCGGCCAAGACCCATTGCGTGGTCGCAGGCCCTGGCGCCGGGTCGAAGCTGGCCAAGGCCAGTGAGCTGGGGTTGAAGGTGCTGGATGAAGAGGCGTTTGTGGCGTTTTTGAGCAAGCACGGTATTTCCGTGTGATGCACCCTTTCTTCGAACAGCTCAGCTCGCGCATCGCCGCGCCGTTCATGGCCGAGAATTCGCGCAACAGCAAGGTCTGGTCCTGTCGTTGCGGGCAGTCGCTGTTTTTTCGCAACAGTCAGTGCCTGGCCTGTTCGGCTGCGTTGGGTTATCAGCCGACGCAGAGTCGCTTGTCCTCATTGCAACCAGGTGTACAAACGGGCACCTGGCAGCTTGATGTCGATCCCGGGGCTGGCCTGTTTCGACGCTGTGCCAACCTCGACTCGCCGGCAGCCTGTAATTGGGTGCTGCCAGCCAATGACCATGACGTCTTGTGCATTGCCTGCAGCCTCAATCGCACCATTCCCGACCTGTCGATAGCCGACAACCACGAGCGCTGGGGCAAGGTGGAAACCGCCAAGCGGCGTCTGGTCGCGCAACTGGTCAGTCTGGGATTGCAGGTGATTCCCAAAACAGTCGATGAAGAGACAGGCCTTGCCTTCGATTTCATTGGCGTGGACCTGGAGGGAACACTGCCGACCACGGGCCATGCCAACGGCCTGATCACCCTCGATATCAAGGAAGCCGACGACGCTCACCGTGAGCAGGTGCGCATACAGATGCGAGAGCCTTATCGCACGTTGCTCGGTCACTTTCGTCACGAGGTGGGGCATTACTACTGGGACCGCTTGGTCTCCAGCAGCCATTGGCTGGAACCGTTCCGTGGCTTGTTCGGCGACGAGCGTGCCAGCTACGTCGAGGCGCTCGAACGACATTATCAGCAAGGTGCGCCGCTTGACTGGCAGCAATATTGCGTCAGCGCCTACGCCACCATGCACCCTTGGGAAGACTGGGCGGAAACCTGGGCTCACTACCTGCACATGATCGATGCGGTGGACACCGCCTTGGGTTTTGGCATGAGTGCGCGGGAATTGGATTTCGATTACCAACCGTTTCCGCCCAGCACACTCTTCGATCCGCAGCACCCCGACGGTCCGGCGTTCCTGTCGTTCGTCAACGCCTGGATCGAACTGGCCGGCATGCTCAATGAATTGTCACGCAGCATGGGGCAGCCGGACTTCTATCCTTTCGTCCTGCCGTCGGCGGTGATTGCCAAGCTGCATTTCATTCATCTGGTGATTCAGCAGGAGGGCGGCCGGGCGGATGAGGTGTTGGTGCAATAGGATCAAAAGATCGCAGCCTGCGGCAACTCCTATATGGACCGGCGTACACCTGTAGGAACTGCCGCAGGCTGCGATCTTTTAAGGCCAGCGCATGTCCTTGAAGCAGCTCATATTTTTTAATATCCCCGAACGGTTGTAACTTCGCCTCAGATAGGTACAATGGCGCGGCTCGCCGACAGGTGAGTGTCGTTATGGTGACCCCATCGGTCCCCCCGCAACGATCAACCGTGAACCCGGTCAGGCCTGGAAGGGAGCAGCCGCAGCGGTGACATTGTGTGCCGGGGTGTGGCTGGTGGGGTTACCACCTTAACGCCACGCGAGTGTTCTCTCGCGTTATCTTGCTGAAAAAAGACTTTTGCTAGCTGCCAGGATCTTGTCCGGGGCGGTTTTTTGTCGTTTCCGATTTATCGATAGCCGCAGGCTCCCCACCGATATACAACCGAACAATCGCATCGATCTCCCCGGACATCTTCATTCGAACCAGGGTGCGCAAAATGCGCTGCACCGGCACTTGCGGGTCGTTGCGCACGTAGCAGCCGAAATTCTGCTCCTGCAGTATCGCTACGCTGTGCAGTTGTTGGTCCGGCAGCAGCCGTTGATTGAACCAGTCCAGGCTCCATTGATTGCTGACGGCATAGCGGTTGCGGCCGGCGAGGAGTTTTTCCAGCACCAGTTCCTGATTGCGTGCGTCGTCGCGCTGCAACTGATCGGCGTCGAACAGCGGTTGCAGGGTCGGGTAGCTGTAGCCCAGCACGGTGCCGATGGGCTGATCTGGCAAGTCCGCCGGGTTCACAGCGGTGGGGCGCGCATTGCGGGTGATCAACAGGTCGGGCTGGGCAAAGAGCGGGATGCTCCAGAGGTAGTCGCCGGACTGATGAGGCAGCCATGATTGCGCGGCATAACAGCGGACATCGACTTCGCCTTGCTCCATGGCGTTTTGCATCCGCCCGCGGGGCAATACATGGAATTCGGCCGGTACACCGATCTGGGTCGCAAGGCTGAGCATCACGTCATACAGGATGCCCTGGATCGGTTTGCCCTGTTCAAGTTGCACCATGGGCATGGTCCAGCTGTCGGGTATCACGAAGCGTAGCGGCGCTTGCGCGGCCATGCCGTCCAGGCTGATCAACAGCAATGCCCCCAAAGCCAGCCGCATAAACACTCCGTTAATAGCCCCCGATGGGCAGCTTGGTCACAATACACGAGCGCACCGGATGCAATTTGCGCCTTGCTCCGCTAGCATTAGCCGCTTCTGCTTCCTTCGCTGCGACGGTTTTCGATGAGTTATCAGGTTCTTGCACGTAAATGGCGTCCGCGCTCGTTCCGCGAAATGGTCGGCCAGACCCATGTGCTCAAGGCTCTGATCAATGCCTTGGACAGCCAGCGGCTGCACCACGCGTACCTGTTTACCGGTACCCGGGGGGTCGGCAAGACCACTATCGCGCGGATCATTGCCAAATGCCTGAACTGTGAAACAGGTATCACTTCCACCCCCTGTGGCGAATGCTCGGTGTGTCGCGAAATCGACGAAGGGCGCTTTGTCGACCTGATCGAGATCGACGCTGCAAGCCGCACCAAGGTCGAAGACACCCGCGAATTGCTCGACAACGTGCAGTACGCCCCGAGCCGCGGGCGCTTCAAGGTCTACCTGATCGACGAAGTGCACATGCTCTCCAGCCATTCCTTCAACGCGCTGCTCAAAACCCTTGAGGAGCCGCCACCCTACGTCAAGTTCATCCTGGCGACCACCGACCCGCAGAAACTTCCTGCAACGATTTTGTCGCGGTGTCTGCAGTTCTCCCTGAAGAACATGACGCCGGAGCGTGTGGTCGAGCACCTGACTCATGTGCTGAGTGCCGAGAACGTGCCGTTCGAAGACGATGCACTGTGGCTGCTGGGCCGCGCCGCCGATGGGTCGATGCGTGATGCCATGAGCCTGACCGACCAGGCGATTGCCTTTGGTGAAGGCAAGGTCATGGCCGCCGATGTGCGGGCGATGCTCGGGACCCTCGATCACGGGCAGGTCTACGACGTGTTGCATGCGCTGATCGAAGGCGATGCCAAGACGTTGCTCGAAGCCGTCCGCCACCTGGCCGAGCAAGGCCCGGACTGGAACGGCGTGCTTTCGGAAATTCTCAATGTGCTGCACCGCGTTGCCATCGCCCAGGCCTTGCCGGAAGGCGTCGATAACGGTCACGGCGACCGTGATCGCGTGCTGGCGCTGGCCCAGGCGTTGCCGGCCGAAGACGTGCAGTTCTACTACCAGATGGGCCTGATCGGCCGCCGCGACCTGCCGCTGGCGCCGGATCCCCGGGGCGGTTTTGAAATGGTGCTGCTGCGGATGCTGGCGTTCCGGCCCGCAGACACCGCGGATGCCCCGAGGCAACCGCTAAAGCCAGTGGGGATCAGCCAGGCCACAGTTGATTCCGCAAACTCAGTGGCTGCCGCGCCGGTTGTTGCGCCGGTAGTCGCTGCGACCGTTGCACCGATAGCGGCTGCGCCAGTGGCGGCTCCAGCGCCTGCACTGGAACCGGTAGCGCCGGTCGTTGTACCTGTTCCACAACCTGCGCCTGTGCCTGTGGTCGACGCGGTCGTGGTCGAAGAAGTCGTCGACCTGCCGTGGAATGACCCGGTCGAGCCCGCGCCCGTTCAGCAATCGGCGGTGGAGCCTGTACTGGAAACCGCCAGCGAACAACCCGAATTACCGTCGATGCCGTTGCCGGCGCCGGACAGCGTGGTGCCGGACGCCCCGGAGTGGGCCGCCGCACCGATCCCGGAACCTTCGGTGGCCGACGTCGATGCCGCGACGTCGGGCATGGACCTGGATGACGAACCGCCGCTGGACGAGGATTACATCGAGCCGGACATGGATTCGGCCTACAGTTACCTCGACGAGCTGGCCAGCGAGCATGCCGCCGACCCGGTTCCGGAGCCCGAGCCTGAGCCCGCGGCAATGCCGGCCACCGGTCTGGCCCTGCAGTGGCTGGAGCTGTTTCCGAAATTGCCGATCTCCGGCATGACTGGCAGCATCGCCGCCAACTGCACGTTGATCGCGGTGGATGGCGACAATTGGCTGATGCACCTGGACCCGGCCCACAGTGCCTTGTTCAACGCCACTCAGCAGCGTCGCCTGAACGATGCGCTGAATCAGTATCACCAGCGCACGCTGACCCTGAGCATCGAGCTGATCAAGCCCGAGCAGGAAACTCCGGCGCAAGCGGCTTCGCGCCGCCGCGCCAACCGTCAGCGCGAGGCGGAGGAATCGATCCACGGTGATCCGTTCATCCAGCAAATGATGCAGCAGTTCGGTGCGGTGGTCCGTAACGATACTATTGAACCTGTCGACGCCCTGGTCACTCAGGGCTGATAACTGAAGGCGCTCGGCCGCATGGGCCGGACGCTGTTTTGATCCAAGTACTTTTGAGGTGATTACCATGATGAAAGGTGGCATGGCCGGCCTGATGAAGCAGGCGCAGCAGATGCAGGAAAAAATGGCCAAGATGCAGGAAGAGCTGGCCAACGCCGAAGTCACCGGTAAAGCCGGTGGCGATATGGTCACCGTGGTGATGACCGGTCGTCATGACGTCAAGAGCGTGACCATCGACCCAAGCCTGGTTGAAGGCATGAGCGAAGACGACAAGGAAATGCTCGAAGCGGTCATCGCATCCGCGGTCAACGATGCCGTGCGCAAGATCGAGGCCAACAGCCAGGACAAGATGGGCAGCATGACTGCCGGCATGCAACTGCCGCCGGGCATGAAACTGCCATTCTGATTCGCCTTCAGGCGGCAGATGAGTTACAAAAAGTGCCAGGCATTGCGCCTGGCATTTTTGTTTCTGGCGGACAGGCATGTAGTGCCTATGAAATAGCCTTCGCTGGCAAGCCAGCTCCTACAGAGAATTTTCGGGCGACATAGAACCCTGTAGGAGCTGGCTTGCCGGCGATAATCTCGCCTCGGTCTTGCTGAATAAACATCGAACGCCATACCGCCACAAAGGTCTGCTCCCTATATCACCGAGCCCCATCGATCACAGGAGACGCTGCCATGTCCGACCCCATGCCCCTCAATCAACGCATTGTCCTGGCCTCTCGCCCGGTAGGCGCGCCAACGCCGGAAAACTTTCGCATGGAACGGGTGGCGCTGCCGGATCTGGCCGAAGGTCAGGTGCTGCTCAAGACCGTTTTCCTGTCGCTCGATCCTTACATGCGCGGACGCATGAGTGATGCACCGTCCTACGCAGCACCGGTGGAAATCGGCGAAGTCATGACCGGCGGCGCTGTCAGCCGGGTCGAGCGTTCGCTCAATCCGAAGTTTCAGGAAGGTGATCTGGTGGTCGGTGCCACCGGTTGGCAAAGCCACAGCATCAATGACGGGCGCGGCATCATCCCGGTGCCCAACGGCCTGTCCAGTCCTTCAATGGCCCTTGGGGTGCTGGGGATGCCGGGCATGACCGCGTACATGGGCCTGATGGACATCGGCCAGCCGAAAGCCGGCGAGACCCTGGTGGTTGCAGCGGCGTCCGGGGCGGTGGGTTCGGTGGTCGGCCAGGTGGCGAAGATCAAGGGCCTGCACGTGGTCGGTGTGGCCGGTGGCGCAAAAAAGTGCCGCTATGTCGTCGACGAGTTGGGTTTCGATGCCTGCGTTGACCACAGGAGTCCGGATTTTGCTGACGAGCTGGCGCAGGCCTGCCCCAAGGGCATCGACATTTATTATGAAAACGTCGGCGGCAAGGTATTCGACGCCGTGGTGCCGTTGCTCAATCCCAAGGCACGAATTCCACTCTGCGGCCTGATTGCCTCCTATAACGCCTATGAAGCGCCGAGCGGGCCGGATCGCCTGCCACTGTTGCAGCGCACCCTGTTGACCAAGCGGGTGCGCATCCAGGGCTTCATCGTGTTCGATGACTATGGTGATCGCCAGCCGGAGTTTCTCAGTGCCATGGCGCCCTGGGTGCGCGATGGCAAGGTGAAGTTCCGCGAAGACGTGGTCGATGGCCTGGAGCAGGCTCCAGATGCGTTCATCGGTATGCTGGAGGGGCGCAACTTCGGCAAATTGGTGGTTCGGGTTTCCCGGGACTGAGTAATTGACGCTGCAATTTGACGCTCAACCGAGGCGCGGGTATAAACCGCGTCTCGTTGTTTTGTCGGACTTTTCCACCATGAGCTTCAGCCCTTTGATTCGCCAACTGATCGACGCCCTGCGAATTTTGCCCGGTGTGGGTCAGAAAACCGCCCAGCGCATGGCGTTGCAGTTGCTCGAGCGTGATCGCAATGGCGGCTCACGACTGGCGCTGGCCCTGAGCCAGGCCATGGAAGGGGTCGGTCACTGCCGCTTGTGCCGTACGCTGACCGAAGATGATCTGTGCCCGCAATGCGCCGATACCCGTCGCGACGACACCTTGCTCTGCGTGGTGGAGGGTCCGATGGATGTCTATGCAGTGGAGCAGACCGGTTTCCGTGGGCGCTATTTCGTGCTCAAGGGACATCTTTCGCCGCTCGACGGCCTGGGGCCGGAAGCCATCGGCATTCCGCAATTGATGGCACGGATCGAAGAGGCCGGCACGTTCACCGAAGTCATCCTGGCCACCAACCCGACCGTGGAAGGCGAAGCCACCGCGCACTACATCGCCCAATTGCTCAGCAACAAAGGCCTGATCGCCTCGCGTATCGCCCATGGCGTGCCGCTTGGTGGCGAGCTGGAGCTGGTGGATGGCGGGACGCTGGCGCATTCGTTTGCCGGGCGCAAGCCGATTTCTCTGTGATTTGAGTTGTTTGGGCTGACGCCATCGCGAGCAAGCTCGCTCCCACAGGGTATTGCGGCGTGCACAAAACCAATGTGGGAGCGAGCTTGCTCGCGATGCAGGCGATGCGGTTTCACAATCCTGTTGAAAACCAAGCAAGCGCTCGGTTAACTTCACTGACCCCTTCAGTGGAGCTCGCCGATGTCTGCCTTTCAGGAATACTTCGACCCCAACCACCAATTGGTCCGTGACAGCGTCAGACGTTTCGTCGAGCGCGAGATTCTTCCTGATATCGAGCAGTGGGAAGAAGCCGAAAGCTTTCCTCGCGAACTCTACCTCAAGGCCGGCGCGGCGGGGATTCTCGGCATTGGTTATCCGCAGGCTTACGGAGGCAGCCACGAAGGGGATCTGTTCGCCAAGGTGGCCGCCAGTGAAGAGTTGATGCGCTGCGGCTCAGGCGGGTTGGTTGCCGGCCTGGGCTCACTGGATATCGGCTTGCCGCCCATTCTCAAGTGGGCCCGTCCCGAAGTGCGTGATCGTGTGCTGCCGCAGGTGCTGTCGGGAGAGAAGATCAGCGCCCTGGCTATCACCGAGCCCAGCGGCGGCTCCGACGTCGCCAACCTGCAAACCCGTGCCGTGCGCGACGGCGATGTCTACCGGGTCAGTGGCAGCAAGACCTTTATTACCAGCGGTGTGCGCGCGGATTTCTATACCGTCGCGGTGCGAACGGGCGAGCCGGGTTTCGCGGGCATCAGCCTGTTATTGATCGAGAAGGGCACGCCCGGTTTCACCGTAGGGCGGCAGCTGAAGAAAATGGGCTGGTGGGCGTCAGACACGGCCGAATTGTTCTTCGATGATTGCCAGGTGCCCGCAGGCAATCTGATCGGCACCCAGAACATGGGCTTTGCCTGCATCATGGGCAATTTCCAGAGTGAGCGCCTGGCCCTGGCATTGATGGCCAACATGACCGCACAACTGGCGCTGGAGGAGAGCCTGAAGTGGGCGCGCCAGCGCGAAGCCTTTGGCAAACCGATCGGCAAGTTTCAGGTTATCAGGCATCGTCTCGCCGAGATGGCGACCGCGCTGGAGGTCTCTCGGGAGTTCACTTACCGCCAGGCCGCGAAGATGGCGGCGGGGCAGAGTGTGATCAAGGAAATTTCCATGGCCAAGAATTTTGCGACGGATACGGCAGACCGGATCGTCACCGATGCGGTGCAGATACTCGGTGGGCTGGGTTATATGCGCGAGAGCCTGGTGGAACGGCTGTACCGCGACAATCGGATCCTGTCGATTGGCGGCGGGACGCGGGAAGTGATGAACGAGATCATCGGCAAGCAGATGGGGCTTTGAACCGATCTTGAGTTTAGTGGTGCTGCCGCTGACGCCATCGCGGGCAAGCCCGCTCCCACAGGGATCTACAGCGCACACAAATTTTGTGCATGACAAAGAACACTGTGGGAGCGAGCTTGCTCCGGGCGGCGATCCGACGATGGCGGTCTGACAGGCGCCGCTTACTTATCGGAAAGGGCAAACTGCGTCAGGCAGAAGGTAGGAATACCCATGTCTTCCAGGCGTTGCGAGCCACCCAGTTCCGGCAGATCGATAATCGCCGCCGCCTCATGCACCCGCGCGCCCATGCGACGGATCAGGTTGGCGGCGGCAATCAGGGTGCCGCCGGTCGCGATCAGGTCATCGAACATCACCACCGAGTCCCCCTCGCACAGGCTGTCGGCGTGCACTTCCAGGAAGGCTTCGCCGTATTCGGTCGCATAGCCCTCGGCCAGCACCTCAGCCGGCAGTTTGCCTTGCTTGCGAAACAGCACCAGCGGCTTGTTCAACTGATAGGCCAGTACCGAACCGATCAGGAAGCCACGAGCGTCCATTGCGCCGACGTGGGTGAAGTCCGCCTCGACGTAACGGTGGGCGAAGCTGTCCATCACCAGGCGCAGGGCCGTGGGCGACTGGAACAGCGGGGTGATGTCGCGAAAGATCACTCCCGGTTTCGGGAAGTCGATGACAGGGCGGATGAGGGATTTGATGTCGAAGGAGTCGAAAACCATCGTCGTGGTGTCCTGGTAGGGCTGCAAACGACTCAGTATAACGGCGGCTGAACCGTTTCGCGCAGCCGCGACGGTTTGTTCAGCCTTCCAGGGAACCGCCGGCCAGGGCGCAAAGCTGGATCGGGTCGATAATGCGGATTTCCTTGCCTTCTGCCGCGATCAGTTCGTTTTGCTGGAAGCGCGTGAAGACGCGGGACACGGTTTCCACTGCCAGGCCCAGGTAGTTGCCGATTTCGTTACGCGACATGCTCAGGCGGAACTGATTGGCGGAAAAACCCCGGGCGCGGAAACGTGCCGAGAGGTTGACCAGGAAGGTGGCGATGCGTTCGTCGGCGGTCTTTTTCGACAACAGCAGCATCATCTGCTGGTCGTCACGGATTTCGCGACTCATCACCCGCATCAACTGACGGCGCAACTGCGGCAATTGCAGGGCCAGTTCGTCGAGGCGCTCAAAGGGGATTTCACACACCGAAGTGGTTTCCAGGGCTTGTGCCGATACCGGGTGCTTTTCGGTGTCCATGCCCGACAGACCGACCAGTTCGCTGGGCAGGTGGAAACCGGTGAGCTGTTCTTCACCGGTATCGCTCAGGCTGAAAGTCTTGAGGGCGCCGGAACGGACTGCGTAAACAGAATCGAAGGTATCGCCCTGACGGAACAGAAACTCGCCTTTTTTCAGCGGCCGGCCACGTTTGACGATTTCGTCCAGCGCATCCATGTCTTCCAGATTCAGCGAAAGTGGCAGGCAAAGAGGGGCCAGGCTGCAATCCTTGCAATGGGCTTGGTTATGAGCGCGCAGTTTTACTGGCTCGGACATTTCTTCAATCCTTGTGGGAATTCACACATGAGACGTAAGGGTAACTCACCATAGGATATCGAGGCCAGTCTGAGGCGCTTGCTTGCAGAATTAGATTACCCGTGAAAAGCGCTGGCGACTGTGTTGTTCCAGGTACGCGTCGAATACCATGCACACCGAGCGCACCAACAGTCGCCCGGCGGGGAGGATGGTGATCCTGTCGTGATCGAGTTCGATCAGCCCGTCTTTGGCCATGTCTTGCAGTTGGGGCCAGAGATCACCGAAGTATCCTTGGAAGTCGACGTTGAAGGCCTGTTCGATGTCGGAAAACTCCAGGCTGAAATTGCAGATCAATTGCTGGATGACCGCGCGGCGCAGGCGGTCATCGGCATTACACAGCAGGCCACGGCTGGTGGCCAGTTGCATAGACGCAAGGGCATTCTGATACCCGGTCAGGTCACTGCTGTTCTGGCAATACAGGTCGCCGATCTGGCTGATCGCCGAGACGCCGAGGCCGATCAAGTCGCAATGACCGTGGGTTGTGTAGCCCTGGAAATTGCGTTGCAGGGTCGATTCTTCCTGGGCAATCGCCAGTTCATCGTCGGGCAGGGCGAAGTGGTCCATGCCAATGTAGCGGTAGCCGGCGCTGATCAGTTGCTCGATGGTGCGCTGCAGCATTTCCAGTTTCTGCGCTGGCGTCGGCAGTTCATTGCTGTCGATGCGCCGCTGCGGCATGAAGCGTTCCGGCAGGTGGGCGTAGTTGAACACCGATAACCGGTCCGGTTGCAGGTGGATGACCTCTTCGACAGTGCGAGCGAAATTCTCCGGCGTCTGTCTCGGCAGGCCGTAGATCAGGTCGATGTTGATCGAGCGAAACTGCAAGGTGCGGGCGGCGTCGATCACCGCGCGGGTTTCTTCCAGGCTTTGCAGGCGATTGACCGCTCGCTGAACCTCCGGATCGAGGTCTTGCACACCGATGCTGACCCGATTGAAGCCCAGTTCGCGCAGCAGGCCCATGGTCGACCAGTCGGCCTCGCGCGGGTCGATCTCGATGCCGTAGTCGCCGGAGTCGTCGTCCAGCAAATTGAAGTGTTTGCGCAAATGCGCCATCAACTGGCGCAGTTCGTCGTGGCTGAGAAAGGTCGGCGTGCCTCCGCCGAAGTGCAGTTGCTCGACTTTCTGCGTGGGGTCGAGGTGGCAGGCGATCAACTGGACTTCCTGTTCCAGGCGCTGCAAATACGGCTGCGCCCGACCGCGATCCTTGGTGATGACTTTATTGCAGGCGCAGTAATAGCAAATGTTCGCGCAGAACGGCACGTGCACGTACAGCGACAACGGGCGTTGAGCCTTGCGGCTGTCGCGCAGGGCATGAAGCAGGTCAAAGGTGCCGACCTGGCTGTTGAATTGTACGGCGGTCGGGTACGAGGTGTAGCGGGGTCCCGCCAGGTCATAACGGCGGATCAGATCAGTGTCCCAACGAATGGCGTCGAGCATCATGCGGGCATTCCCCCGGATAGGCTGGCAGTGTCAGCCACTTTATGCGAGGGCGGGGTGGGGCATCTTGATTTGCATCAAAGGGTGTCAAGATCAAAAGATCGCAGCCTTCGGCAGCTCCTACAGGTGTACGCCAATCCATGTAGGAGCTGCCGAAGGCTGCGATCTTTTGATCTTTGCTTTTTTTAATGCCCCATCAGCCAATGCTGATGGGGCCCCGGCAGCGTCCAGATGCCGAACAGCATCACCAGCAATCCGCCTGCCATCCGCACGCTGCGCTTGCGCAACAATGCCGTCACCCTTTCGGCGGCAAGGCCTGTCGCCAACAGCACCGGCCAGGTGCCGAGCCCGAATGCGAGCATCAACAATGCACTGTCCAGCGCGTTGCCCTGACTGGCCGACCACAGCAGGGTGCTGTAGACCAGGCCGCACGGCAGCCAGCCCCAGAGCGCGCCCAACAGCAGCGCACGCGGTACGCTCGATACCGGCAGCAACCGGTTGGCGACTGGCTGGATGTGCCGCCACAGGCCTCGACCGAGGCTTTCGATACGGGTCAGGCCGCTCCACCAGCCCGCCAGGTACAGGCCCATGGCAATCAGCAACAATCCGGCGAGGATACGCAGGAACATCGCCGCAGGGCTGCTGGCCACGGCCCATCCGGCCAGGCCGATCAGCAGTCCGGCGCAGGCATAACTCAGAATCCGTCCCAGGTTGTAGGCCAGCAGCAGGCGAAAGCGGCGGCTGCGTTGTTCCTTGGGGATCGCCAGGGTAAACGCGCCCATCAAGCCGCCGCACATGCCCAGGCAATGTCCGCCGCCGAGCAGGCCGAGGATCACCGCAGACACCAGCAGGGGCGCCAACTCAAGCATGGGGTGGCGCCTTGTCTTGCGGTTTGGCCGGTGGGCCGCTGGCTTCATCGACGGCGGCGGTGTGGTTCGGGTCCTGGTCGTCGAACAGGATGCTGTGGGCCGGGCCGTCGAGGTCGTCGTACTGACCGCTGTCGACCGCCCAGAAGAAGATATAGACGGCGATGGCCACGATCAGCAGCGCAGCGGGAATCATCACGTAGAGAGCTGGCATCTGGACTCCATGCCCGCGCGGCTCAGGTCGGCAGCGGGCGGGTTTCTGGCGTGGTGCCTGGGGCGGGCGCGCTCGGCATTCGAGTCAGGCGCAGCGCGTTCAACACCACGGTCAACGAACTGATCGACATGCCCACCGCCGCCCAGACCGGAGTGATCCAGCCGAGGGCGGCGAAGGGCAGCATGAGGCCATTGTACAGCCCTGCCCACAGCAAGTTTTCGATAATGACCCGGCGGGTGCGCCGCGCCAGGCTGAAGGCTTGCACCAGCGCGTCGAGGCGGTTGGACAACAGCACGGCGTCGGCACTGGTCTTCGCCAGGTCCGTGGCCGAGCCCATGGCGACGCTGATATCCGCCGCCGCCAGCACCGGCACGTCGTTGACCCCGTCCCCCAGCATCAATACTTTGCGACCTTCCTTGTGCAACTGTTGCAGGACCTGCAGTTTGTCGTCCGGGCGTAAACCGCCACGGGCTTCATCGATGCCCAGTTCCGCCGCCACACTGGCGACCATCGGCGAGCTGTCGCCGGACAACAGCAGCGTGCGCCAGCCACGCGCCTTGCATGCGGCCAGCAGCATAGGCGCATCGGCACGCAAGCGATCATCGAGGACGAGCCAGGCCAGCGGCCCCTGGCTGTCGCCGAGCAGTAGCCATTGGCCAGCTTCTTCGGGCATCGACAGAGCCTCGGCACCGCTGAGTTCGCAGACGAAACGCGGTTGGCCGATGCGCAGGCGTCGCCCTTCGACCAGACCCTCCAGGCCAAGGCCCGGTGTGCTGTGGACCTCTTCGGCTGCCATCGGCGCACGACCGAAAGCGCGGGCGATCGGATGTTCGGAGCGGTTTTCCAGGGCGGCGGCGAGGCCCAGGCATTGATCGCTGTCGAGCGCGCCGAGGGGGCGGATCGAACGCAGCGCCAGTCGCCCTTCGGTGAGGGTGCCGGTCTTGTCGAAAATCACTGTGTCGATTTGATTGAGACCTTCGAGCACGTGGCCGCGAGTCAACAACAATCCTAGTTTGTGCAGCGTGCCGGTGGCGGCGGTGAGGGCGGTCGGTGTGGCCAGCGACAACGCGCAGGGGCAAGTCGCTACCAGCATCGCCAACACAATCCAGAAGGCCCGCGATGAGTCCAGTTCCCACCACAACAAGCCAATGGCCGCAGCAGCAATCAGCGACAACAGCAGGAACCATTGCGCGGCGCGGTCGGCGATTTCCGCCAGCCGCGGCTTCTCGGCCTGGGCGCGCTCGAGCAGGCGAACGATGGCCGAGAGGCGAGTGTCCTGGCCCAGGGCCTGAACCTCGACGGTCAGTGCGCCTTCGACGTTCAGGGTGCCGGCGGTGACTGCATCGCCGAGGGTGTGGGGTTGCGGCAGGTACTCGCCGGTCAGCAGCGACTCGTCGACACTCGACTGACCGTCGAGGATCTTGCCGTCAGCCGGAAGGATGGCGCCCGGATGAACCAGCACTTGATCGCCGACACGCAGTTCGCTGAGCAGAATGCGTTCGCTCTGGCCGTCGGGTGTCAATCGCAGGCACGAGGCAGGCAGCAGATTCACCAGCTGCGCGGTGGCGGCGGCCGTGCGCTCGCGGGCGCGCCGCTCCAGATAACGCCCGGCCAGCAGGAACAGGGCAAACATGCCGACGGCATCGAAATACAGTTCGCCGACCCCGGTGATGGACGTCCAGATCCCGGCGATGTAGGCACTGCCGATGGCCAGCGACACCGAAACGTCCATGGTCAGGTGGCGCGTGCGCAAATCGCGCATGGCGCCCTTGAAGAACGGCGCGCAGCTGTAGAACACGATCGGAGTGGTAAGGAACAGTGCGACCCAGCGCAGGATGGTGTGCATTTCAGGGCTGAGATCGATGTTGAATTCAGGCCAGGTGGCCATGGTTGCCATCATCGCCTGGAACCACAGCAGCCCGGCCACCCCGAGCTGGCGCAAGGCCAGGCGGTTTTCACTGGCCAGTTGTTCGCAGGCGTGGTCGGCCTGATACGGGTGTGCGGCGTAACCGATCTGGCGCAGTTCGCCGAGGACCTGGCTCAGGGGTAATTGCCCATCGGCCCAGCGTAGGTGCAGGCGATGGTTGGACAGGTTCAGGCGTGCTTCGGCCACGGCTGGCAAGGTGCGCAGGTGTTTTTCGATCAGCCAGCCGCAGGCCGCGCAACTGATGCCTTCCATCAATAGTGTGATTTCGGCGAGTTCGCCTTCGTGGCGAACGAAGGGTTTCTGCACATCGGCGCGGTCGTACAGCACCAGTTCGTCCACCTGTTGCACCGGCAGCGCTTCAGGGTTGGCCGAGGCTTCGCTGCGGTGCTGGTAGTAGCTTCCCAGGCCGCCGGCGACGATGGCCTCGGCCACGGCCTGGCAACCCGGGCAGCAGAATTCGCGGGACTCCCCGAGCACGACGGCGGTGAAGCGACTGCCGGTCGGGACAGGCAGGGCGCAGTGGTAGCAGGGGAGTGGGGTGGTCATGGGCAATCTATGGTGTCTGAATGGGCCTCTTCGCTGGCAAGCCAGCTCCTACAGGATCACACGAATCTGCGTAGGAGCTGGCTTGCCAGCGAAGCGCGAAGCGCAAACATTAATTCTTCAGGTCTTCGGCACCTTGCAGCGGCTCATCACCGAGCAGCAGATCCTTGTCATGGCTGACCATTTCTTCTTCGAACATGCGCCAGGTGTGGTCGTCCTGGGTGCCGAGCAACTCGATAAAACGCCGACCTTCGATCTTGTCGCTCAACTGGCCAATGTAGCGGCCCTGTTCGGTTTCGCTGCGGGCCAGGGTGATCTTGCGATCCTTTTCCGGCTGGGTCGGCGAGATCAGGTTCAGCTCCAGGGTCTTGGGCTGGCTCTCGCCGCTCAGGCGCAGGTCAACCTCGCCGGTCACGCCGTCGAGATGAACGCTGGCGCGCATTTTCAGGGTCTGGGCCAGCAGCTCACGGTCGAGGGAGCGGTTGATGCCTTTGCCAGCCTCGTAGTAATTGTCGTTGACCAGGTTGTCCGGGTTGTTCACCGCGATGGTCACCATGGACAAGGTCAAGGCCACCGAGCAGGCGAGGATCCCGATGATGATCCACGGCCAAAGGTGCTTGTACCAGGGGCTTGCGGCAGTTGCTGCGGGCATGTTCAGTTCTCTCAACGAATTTGTGGGCCGATGAACCGGCTCTTGGCTTCGATATGGACGCTGTCGTCATCGGCATCCTTGAGGATGAAATTCACCTCGTTGGTGCTCGACGGCAGTTTTTCCGGCGCGACGGACAGTTCGGCAGGCTGGCTGACGATCTCGCCGGCCGCGACCTTGATCTCGCGCCGGCCCTGCAATTTGAGATCCGGCAGGCCAGAGGCTTCGAGCACGTAGGTATGGTCGCGCTGGTCCTTGTTCATGATTTTCAGGCTGTAGACGTTTTCGATCCGGCCTTCGGCGTTCTCGCGGTAGAGCACGCGGTCCTTGCTGACATCGAAACCCACCAGTGCACGCATGAAGAATGCCGTCGCCAGCAAGCTGATCATCGCCAGCAGCACCACGGCATAGCCGATCAGGCGCGGGCGCAGTTTATGGGTTTTCTGCCCGGACAGGTTGTGTTCGGTGGTGTAGCTGATCAGCCCGCGCGGGTATTCCATCTTGTCCATGATGGCGTCGCAGGCATCGATGCAGGCGGCGCAACCGATGCATTCGATTTGCAGGCCGTCACGGATGTCGATACCGGTCGGACAGACCTGGACGCACATGGTGCAGTCGATGCAGTCACCCAGGCCCTGAGCCTTGTAGTCGACGCCTTTTTTACGCGGGCCACGGCTTTCGCCGCGGCGCGGGTCGTAGGAAACGATCAGGGTGTCCTTGTCGAACATCACGCTCTGGAAGCGTGCATACGGGCACATGTAGATGCACACCTGTTCGCGCAACCAGCCGGCGTTGCCGTAAGTGGCGAGGGTGAAGAAGCCGACCCAGAAGTACGACCAGCCATCCGCCTGGCCGGTGAAGAAGTCGAACACCAGTTCGCGGATCGGCGAGAAGTAACCGACGAAAGTCATGCCGGTGACGAAACCGATCAACAGCCACAGGGTGTGCTTGCTGAACTTGCGCAGGAACTTGTTGGCGCTCATCGACGCCTTGTCGAGCTTGATGCGTTGGTTGCGGTCACCTTCGGTGACTTTTTCGCACCACATGAAGATCCAGGTCCAGACGCTTTGCGGGCAGGTATAGCCGCACCAGACCCGTCCGGCGTACACGGTGATGAAGAACAGGCCGAACGCGGCAATGATCAGCATGCCGGACAGCAGAATGAAGTCCTGGGGCCAGAAGGTGGCGCCGAATATGAAGAACTTGCGCTCCGGCAGGTTCCACCAGACGGCCTGATGACCGCCCCAGTTCAACCACACCGTACCGAAGTACAGCAGGAACAACAGGGCGCCGCCGGTCATCCGCAGATTGCGGAACAGGCCGGTGAAGGCGCGGGTGTAGATCTTTTCTCGAGAGGCGTAGAGGTCGACGCTGTTGTTCGCGCTCTTGGCAGGTGGAGTGACGTCGTGTACCGGAATCTGGTTGCTCATCATTGCATCCCACGGCAGTGGAAAAGTGCCTCGGTCAGTACGTGCCGACCGCGGTCAAAAAGGGGTGTTGCAGTGGCTCAATGATACGCCTGTCGCTCTAGCCTGCGGGTGCGACCTTTGGTCACGTTTGGCAAATTCATTTGATGGTGTAATGACTTGAATCAATTGACTTGGGAATTATGGACTTTTTTACGCATGTCGCCGGTCATTCGGCCCATGGGTTGATCAGTTGTACGCCGCTGGACTGAAAGTCTGTGACATTGCGTGTGACCACCGTCAAACCATGAACCAGCGCCGTGGCCGCAATCAAGGCATCGCTTTCATTGGCTCTGTCGGGGACATGCAGACTGGCGCAGCGAATCGCTACGGCGGCATCGACCGGAAGGATTCGGGCGTCGAAGGCTGGCATGACGTGATGCTTCAACCAAGTGCGCAAGACTTTCCCTTGGACGGGATCCTGACGCTCCATTCGTAGAACGCCTGTCTCAAGTTCCTTCAAGGTAATAGCCGAAATGAACATGCGTGGAGCGATGACACTTTTGGCCCACGCAACGACGTTCGCGTCAGCCTGGGGTTTGCGTAGTTCAGAAATTACGTTGGTGTCGAGTAGAAACATCAGGACAGATCCACAGGGCGATGTTTGATCACGGCACGCTCGGTTTCGAATTCGATATCGGCTGCGTCCGGCATCACCAGAAGTTCGACGATGTCGGCGTTAGTGCCAGTCAGTTTTTGGTAGTCCTCAATGCTTAGCAGCACATGGGCCGGTTTGCCCCGGTCAGTGATGAAAACAGGCCCCTGACGTGTGGCTTTTTTGGCACCACTTGTGTCCTGGTTGAATTCGCGGCTGGAAATCGTGGTGATGGCCATCATGGTTGGCCCTCCTGAAATAGCTTTGTAGAAACGTTACTACTATGCGGGGCATTCGACAACCTCGCAGAAGGTGTCGGGCATGACCATCGGTCGAAACCCGGAGTCCGCTTTAAACAAAACGGCCCCGCCAATTCACATTGGCGGGGCCGTTTTTTGTTGCTTCGAGCGTTTGCCTTACTGGGCGTCCGCTGCCTTCTCACCGTGAGACAGGCTGTAGACGTAAGCGGCCAGCAGGTGAACCTTGTCGTTACCCTGCATCGCCTCTTGCGCAGGCATCTGGCCCTGACGGCCGTAACGGATGGTCTGTTGCAATTGAGCGAAGCTCGAACCGTAGATGAACGCGGCCGGGTGAGTCAGGTCCGGTGCGCCCATCGCTGGCGTGCCTTTGCCTTCCGGACCGTGGCACGCCACGCAGTTGGTGGCGAACAGTTTCTGCCCGGCAACCGGGTCGGCCTTGGTGCCTTCCGGCAGCTTGCGGCCATCGAGGTTGGTCAGGACAAACGAGGCTACGTCGGCCACGCCTTGCTCGCCGATCACTTCAGCCCACGCAGGCATCACGGCATGACGGCCGCCCATGATGGTGGTCTTGATGGTTTGCGGCTCGCCGCCCCAGCGCCAGTCGGCGTCGGTCAGGTTAGGGAAGCCATAGGCGCCCTTGGCGTCGGAACCGTGGCAAACCGAGCAGTTGGAGGCGAACAGACGGCCACCCATCTTCAGCGCTTGCGGGTCCTTGGCCACTTCCTCGATAGGCATGGCAGCGAACTTGGCGAAGATCGGACCGAACCTGGCGTCCGACCTGGCCATTTCCTTTTCCCACTCGTGAACGCCGGTCCAGCCGGTCTGGCCGTTGGCGAACGCAGTCTGCTTCTCGTTGTCGAGGTAGCCGTAACCCGGCAGCAGGCCTTTCCAGTTACCCAGGCCCGGATACAGCACCAGGTAGCCCAGTGCGAAGATGATGGTGCCCACGAACAGCATGAACCACCATTTCGGCAGCGGGTTGTCATACTCCGCAATCCCGTCGAAAGAGTGCCCGACCGTCTCGTCTGTCTGCTCGGTGCGCTGGCCCTTGCGGGTCGACAGCAGCAGCCAGGTCAGGGAAAAGATCGTACCGAGACTGAGGACTGTGACGTACAGACTCCAGAATGTAGTCATTCTTTGTTACTCCTAGAAGCTTGCTCGACGTGCTTGATGGCTTCGGGATCATCCGCGAAAGGCAGCAGGGTCGCGTCTTCAAACTCCGACTTGCGCTTGGGACTGAACACCCACAGTGCCAGTCCGATGAAGGCCACCATTACAACAACGGTGCCCAGGCCACGAATCATCCCGATATCCATCCAATTCACCGTTTGCTTTTGATGATGGTGCCCAGGCCTTGCAGATAGGCCACCAGCGCGTCCATTTCGGTTTTGCCCTTCACAGCATCCTTGGCGCCGGCGATGTCTTCGTCGGTGTAAGGGACGCCGAGCGTGCGCAAGACTTCCATTTTTTTGGCGGTATCTTTGCCGTCGAGCTTGTTTTCCACGAGGAACGGGTAGGCCGGCATTTTCGACTCAGGCACGACGTTGCGCGGGTTGTACAAGTGCGCACGCTGCCAGTCATCGGAGTAACGACCGCCGACACGGGCCAGGTCCGGACCGGTACGCTTGGAACCCCACAGGAACGGGTGGTCCCAGACGCTTTCACCGGCGACCGAGTAGTGGCCGTAGCGTTCGGTCTCGGCACGGAACGGACGGATCATCTGCGAGTGGCAGCCGACACAACCGTTGGCGATATAAATGTCCCGGCCTTCCAGTTCCAGGGCGGTGCGGGGCTTCATGCCCTCGACCGGCTTGTTGGTCACGTCCTGGAAAAACAGCGGAACGATCTGGGTCAGGCCGCCGATGCTGACGGCAATGACCATGAAGAAGGCCAGCAGGCCAATATTCTTCTCGACTGCTTCATGCTTCATCAGTGAGCTCCAACTACGGCAATCTTGGCGGCGGCTTCGGCTTCAGCCGGGTTCGAGGCGCGTACGGTACGCCATACGTTGTAGGCCATGAACAGCATGCCGGTGGCGAAGAACGCACCGCCCAGGGCGCGAACGATGAAGCCCGGGTGGCTGGCTTGCAGCGCTTCGACGAACGAGTAGGTGAGGGTGCCGTCGTCGTTGATGGCGCGCCACATCAGGCCCTGGGTGATGCCGTTGACCCACATCGAGGCGATGTACAGAACGGTACCGATGGTCGCGAGCCAGAAGTGGGTGTTGATCAGGGCGGTGCTGTGCATCTGCGCACGACCGAACAGTTTCGGGATCATGTGGTAGATGGCGCCGATCGAGATCATCGCAACCCAGCCCAAGGCGCCTGCGTGTACGTGGCCGATGGTCCAGTCGGTGTAGTGCGACAGCGAGTTGACGGTCTTGATGGCCATCATCGGGCCTTCGAAGGTCGACATGCCGTAGAACGCCAGGGAGACGACCAGGAAGCGCAGGATCGGGTCGGTGCGCAGCTTATGCCAGGCGCCCGACAGGGTCATCATGCCGTTGATCATGCCGCCCCAGCTCGGCGCGAGCAGGATGATCGACATCGCCATGCCCAGGGACTGAGCCCAGTCCGGCAGCGCGGTGTAGTGCAAGTGGTGAGGACCTGCCCAGATGTACAGGGTGATCAGCGCCCAGAAGTGCACGATCGACAAGCGATAGGAGTAGATCGGACGCTCGGCCTGTTTCGGCACGAAGTAGTACATCATGCCCAGGAAGCCGGTGGTGAGGAAGAAGCCCACGGCGTTGTGGCCGTACCACCACTGGATCATCGCGTCCGTCGCGCCCGAGTAGGCCGAGTAGGACTTGAACAGGCTGACCGGCAGGGACATGTGGTTGACGATGTGCAGCATCGCGGTCACGACGATGAATGCGCCGTAGAACCAGTTACCCACATAGATGTGCTTGGTCTTGCGCTTGGTGATGGTGCCGAAGAACACCAGACCGTAGGTGACCCAGACAATGGCCAGCAGAATAGCCAGGGGCCATTCCAGTTCCGCGTATTCCTTGGTGGTGGTGTAACCCAGCGGCAAGGTCACGATCGCGCCGACGATCACCGCTTGCCATCCCCAGAAGGTAAAGGCGGCGAGGCTGTCGGAAATCAGTCGCGTTTGGCAGGTTCGCTGCACGACGTAATAAGAAGTGGCAAACAGTGCACATCCACCGAAGGCGAAAATCACCAGGTTGGTGTGCAACGGGCGCAGGCGTCCAAAGCTCGTCCATGGCAGACCGAAGTTCAACTCCGGCCAGACCAGTTGTGAGGCGATGAAGACACCGAGCCCCATGCCAAGGATCCCCCAGACCACCGTCATGATGGCGAACTGGCGGACTACCTTATAGTTATAAGCAGTCGGACTGATTGCTGTGCTCATTCTAAGGTTCCACGGTTTGGGTGTTTTATTAGGATTAAAAATCGGCCGCAAGTATGGAGAAAGCAAGGGGTCATTGCAACGCGCCATGACCTGGGTCAATGCTTTCAAAAGCTGATTCTGCGGCCTTTCCATGCGCCGCGTAAGGACAAAATTGCCCACGGGCAAAACGTCCCGGCGAACTGATCAGGCGAGGGGGTCAGGTCGGATGTAACGGAGTGTGTTCAAACGCAACGTTTGGCTGACCGAAGGCAATTGGTGCGACAGCCGGTATCTACCAGCCTTTGCGGCCTGTCATCGGGCAGATTCGTCGAACACATCGTTCAGGGTCGACCTGGAACCGGCACCGGCCAGTCCGCATCGGGGGAAGCTTAGACCCGAATCCAGGGATCGGAAAGGAAGAGTCAAAGAGGGTGCGACAATGAGTCGCAAAGGGGCAGGGAACTGCCGCATCCGGGAGAATGCGGCAGCAGAGCGCTCGGGATTTATTTGCGGTTGTCTTCAGCCTGTAAGCGCTCGGTATTCAAACCGTGGGACAGGCTGTACACATACGCGGCGAGCAATTGCACTTTATCGTTGCCGAGCAGTTCGTTCTGCGCCGGCATATGGCCCTGGCGACCATGCCGGATCGTCTGTTCAAGCTGCGTCAGGCTCGTCCCGTAGATGAAGCCGGTCGGGTGCGTCAGGTTCGGTGCGCCCATCGCTTCAGTGCCCTGGCCGTTTGCCCCATGACAGGCGACGCAGGTGGTGCTGAACGCTTGCTGTCCGGCCTGCAGGTCGGCTTTGCTGTCGGCAGGCAACGGCAGCTTGGCCAGGCCATGACGCACATACGCGGCGACGTTCTTCACACCGTCTTCCCCCAGGACTTCACCCCAGGCCGGCATCATCGCCATCCGGCCACCCATGATGGTGGTCTTGATGGTTTCTGCATTGCCGCCCCAGCGCCAGTCGCTGTCGGTCAGGTTGGGGAAGCCGAATGCACCCTTGGCGTCCGAGCCGTGGCACACCGAGCAGTTGGAGGCAAACAGGCGGCCGCCCATTTTCAGCGCTTGCGGATCCTTGGCCACTTCTTCCACGGGCATCGCCGCGAATTTGGCGAAGATCGGCCCGAACTTCGCGTCAGCCTTGGCCATTTCCTTTTCCCATTCGTGCGCCCCGGTCCAACCGTTTTCGTAGCCGGGGAGGATGCCTTTCCAGTTGCCCAGGCCCGGATAGAGGATCAGGTAGCCGACGGCAAACACCAGCGTGCCGGCGAACAGCATGAACCACCATTGCGGCAACGGGTTGTCGTATTCCTCGATGCCGTCGAAGCTGTGCCCCATGGTCTGGTCGACACTGCCCTTGGTTTCCCCCTTGCGAGTGCCGATCAGCAGCCAGGTCAGGCCGATCAGGCTGCCGATGGTCAGTACGCAGATCCACGTACTCCAGAAGGTGGTCATGGGCGGGTACTCCTTGTGACAGGTTCTTCAGTGATGTCGGGTTGTGGCTCGTCGGCGAACGGCAGCAGGCGTGCTTCGGCGAATTCCGGGCCGCGCTTGCCGTTGAACACCCATAGCGTCAGGCCGACGAAGGCCACGAACACCACGACCGTGCCCAGGCCGCGGATCATTCCAGTGCTCAGTTCTAAGTCCATAGCTCACCTCTTGCTCTTGATGGCAGTGCCGAGCACTTGCAGGTAGGCGACCAGCGCATCCATCTCGCTCTTGCCCTTGAGCGAAGCGACGGCGCCGGTGATGTCGTCGTCGGTGTACGGCACGCCCAGAGTGCGCATGGCCTTGATCTTGGTTTCGGTATGACTGCTGTCGAGCTGATTGGCCACCAGCCACGGGTAGGCCGGCATCTTCGACTCCGGCACGACGTTGCGCGGGTTGTACAAGTGCGCGCGGTGCCAGTCATCGGAGTAGCGCGCACCAACTCGCGCCAGGTCTGGTCCGGTGCGTTTCGAGCCCCAGAGGAACGGGTGATCCCAGACGCTTTCGCCGGCCACCGAATAGTGCCCGTAGCGTTCGGTTTCGGCGCGGAACGGGCGGATCATCTGCGAGTGGCAGCCGACGCAGCCTTCGCGGATGTAGATGTCGCGACCTTCCAGTTGCAGCGCGGTGTAGGGCTTCATGCCTTCCACCGGTTTGTTGGTCACGTCCTGGAAGAACAGCGGGACGATCTGGGTCAGGCCGCCGATGCTCACGGCCAGGATCATCAGCAGCAGCAACAGGCCGACGTTTTTCTCGATAGTTTCGTGTTTCATGGCGGACTCCTCAGGCCATCTGCGCGGCAGCGGCGGCTTCGGCAGGCTGCGAGGCCCGCACGGTACGCCAGGTGTTGTAGGCCATCAGCAGCATGCCGCTGAGGAAGATTGCGCCACCCACCAGCCGCACGACGAAGCCAGGGTGGCTGGCCACCAGGGTTTCGACGAAGGAGTAAGTCAGCGTGCCGTCCTCGTTCACCGCACGCCACATCAGGCCCTGGGCGATGCCGTTGACCCACATCGAGGCGATGTACAGCACCGTGCCGATGGTGGCGAGCCAGAAATGCGCGTTGATCAGGCCGATACTGTGCATCTGCTCGCGTCCGAAGACTTTCGGGATCATGTGGTACAGCGCACCAATGGAAATCATCGCCACCCAGCCCAAGGCGCCAGCGTGTACGTGGCCGATGGTCCAGTCGGTGTAGTGGGAGAGGGCGTTGACCGTCTTGATCGCCATCATCGGCCCTTCGAAGGTCGACATGCCGTAGAACGCCAGCGACACCACGAGGAAGCGCAGGATCGGGTCGCTGCGCAACTTATGCCAGGCGCCCGACAGGGTCATCATGCCGTTGATCATCCCGCCCCAGCTCGGTGCCAGCAGGATCAGCGACATCACCATGCCCAGCGACTGCGCCCAGTCCGGTAGCGCGGTGTAGTGCAAGTGGTGGGGGCCGGCCCAGATGTACAAGGTAATCAGCGCCCAGAAGTGCACGATCGACAGGCGATAGGAGTACACCGGGCGCTCGGCCTGTTTCGGCACGAAGTAGTACATCATCCCGAGGAAACCGGCGGTGAGGAAAAAGCCCACGGCGTTGTGCCCGTACCACCATTGCACCATCGCATCGGTGGCACCGGAGTACAGCGAGTAGGACTTGGTGAAGCTGACCGGCAACTCCATGTTGTTGACGATGTGCAGGATCGCCACGGTGATGATGAACGCACCGAAGAACCAGTTACCGACATAAATGTGCTTGGTCTTGCGCTGCATGATCGTGCCGAAGAACACGATGGCGTAGGCGACCCAGACGATGGTGATCAGAATGTCGATCGGCCATTCCAGTTCTGCGTATTCCTTGGAGCTGGTGTAGCCCAGCGGCAGGCTGATGGCCGCGAGCAGAATCACCAGTTGCCAGCCCCAGAAACAGAAGGCGGCGATTTTCGGTGCAAACAGCCGGGTCTGGCAGGTGCGTTGCACCGAGTACAACGAACTGGCGAACAGCGCACAGCCGCCGAAGGCGAAGATCACCGCGTTGGTGTGCAGCGGGCGCAAGCGGCCGAAGCTGGTCCACGGCAAATTGAAGTTGAGTTCGGGCCAGACCAATTGGGCCGCGAGAAAAACCCCGAGCCCCATGCCGACGATGCCCCACACCACCGTCATAATGGCGAATTGGCGGACCACCTTGTAGTTGTAGGCGGTACTGATAGAAGTGTTCATGGTTCCCCATCCACGGTTCAGCCGAAGTGGGCGCACAGCGCAAGGCAGTGCACCCTTCGGCCGGAGTTATAGGCAGACTGAAAGCGAGGCAAGCATGGACAAAGGGCACAAGGCCGGTATTGACGAGGATCAATGGGCGTGGTGCGTGCGGGATCATGGATGGCTGTGGAATGCCGCCGCTGGCAAGGCGGCGGCGACGTTGATCCTCGCCCATGGCGCCGGCGCACCGATGGACAGCGACTGGATGAGCGACATGGCTGCACGCCTCGCGGCACAAGGCGTCAACGTGTTGCGCTTCGAGTTTCCCTATATGGCGCAGCGGCGCATCGACGGCGGCAAGCGCCCGCCGAACCCAGCGCCGAAACTGCTGGAATGCTGGCGCGAAGTGTATGCCCTGGTGCGACGCCATGTCGCTGGGCCGCTGGCCATCGGCGGCAAGTCCATGGGCGGGCGCATGGCCAGCCTGCTGGCCGATGAGTTGGAGGCGGATGCGCTGGTGTGCCTGGGCTATCCGTTCTATGCGGTGGGCAAGCCGGAAAAGCCACGGGTTGAGCATTTGGCGGGGCTGAAGACACGGACCTTGATCGTGCAAGGCGAGCGCGATGCGCTGGGCAACCGGGAGGCGGTCGAGGGTTATGCCCTATCGCCGAGAATCGAGGTGTTCTGGCTGGTGGCGGGGGATCATGACTTGAAGCCGTTGAAGGCTTCGGGGTTTACACATGAGCAGCATTTGGCGGCTGCGGCGCAGAAGGTTGCAGCATTTTTGTGAGAAGCAAGATCAAAAGATCGCAGGCTGCGCCAGCTCCTACAGGGGGTTGCGATCTCCTGTAGGAGCTGGCTTGCCAGCGAAGGCGGTCTGAAGCCTTACCGGTTAAACCGCTCCACCAGCGAATACTGGGTATTGGCCGTCCTGGTTAACTCTTCGCTGAGCAACGCCGAGTTCTGTGCCTGTTCCGAGGTCTGGTCCGCCAGGTCCGAAATATTACTGATGTTGCGGCTGATTTCTTCGGCCACGGCACTTTGCTCTTCGGTCGCAGCGGCGATCTGTGCGGTCATGTCGGTGATGTTGGCCACCGCTTCGCTGATTCCTACCAGTGCCTGGTCCGCTTCCAGTACCCGCGCCACGCCTTCTTCCGCCTGACGGTGCCCGGCTTCCATGGTCTGCACGGCGGTACCGGCGGTTTGCTGGAGCTTGGCGATCAGCGCATGAATCTGCCCGGTGGACTCGCTGGTGCGTTGTGCCAACTGACGCACTTCGTCAGCCACCACCGCAAAACCGCGACCCATCTCGCCGGCACGGGCCGCTTCGATGGCGGCGTTCAGGGCCAGCAGGTTGGTCTGGTCGGCGATGCCTTTGATCACGTCGACCACGCCACCGATTTCGTTGCTGTCCTTGGCCAGTTGGGTCACGGTCACGCCGGTTTCACCGACCACTACCGACAGGCGCTGGATGGCTTCGCGGGTCTCCCCGGCGATGTCACGACCGCGACCGGTCAGGCGATTGGCTTCCTGGGTTGCGTCGGCGGTGCGTTGCACGTGGCTGGCCACTTCCAGGGTGGTGGCGGCCATCTGGTTGACTGCGGTGGCCACCTGCTCGGTCTCGACGCGCTGGCGTTCCAGGCCGCTGGAGCTGTTGTGCGCCAGGGTATCGGACTGTCTGGCCTGATCGGTCAGGTGTTCGGCGGTGTCCTGCAGGCGCGTCAGGCAGGTTTTCAGGCGTGCCTCCTGACTGAGGATGGACATTTCCAGGCGCGCCTGGGCGCCGCGACTGTCGGTGTACATCTGCGCGATCAATGAATCGGAGGTGGTCTGCTCGGCCAGGCGCAGCAAGCGCTTGAGACCACGCTGCTGCCACTGCAGGCCCATCAGGCCCAGCGGCACCGAGAGCCCGGCCGCCAGGGCAAACCCCCAATGGGAGTTCAGCGTGGCACCGATCATGAAGCTCAATTGGCTGACCAGAATGAACGGCAGCCAGTCCTGCAGGATCGGCAACCATTTATCCGAGGAGGGAACGGCCGACTTGCCCTGGTTGATGCGTTGGTAGAGCGCTTCGGCGCGGCGGATCTGTTCGGCGGTGGGCTTGACCCGCACCGACTCGTAACCGATCACCTGATTGCCTTCGAAGATCGGCGTCACATAGGCGTTCACCCAGTAATGATCACCGCTCTTGCAGCGATTCTTGACAATGCCCATCCATGGCAAGCCTTGTTTCAGTGTGCCCCACATGTGCGCGAACACAGCGGCCGGAACGTCGGGGTGACGGACCAGGTTGTGCGGTGCACGGATCAGTTCCTCTCGGGTAAACCCGCTGATTTCGACAAAATCGTCGTTGCAGTAGGTGATCATGCCCTTGGCATCGGTGGTGGAAATCAACCGTTGCTGAGCCGGGAAGGTCCGCTCGCGCTGTGTAATTGGCTGGTTGTTACGCATGGCTTTTTCAATCCGCAAGGCTTTCAAGAGTTGTCGGCGGCGTCGCGGATTTATTGAATGTTTTTTAAGAGCCTGACGTGTGTCTCAAAATCGCCTTGCGCTGAAAGGATTGACCTGCCCAACGGTTGAACTTTTCAGGTTTCCCTTAATGAACCCGGCGCGTATGATTCGCGGCTATTTTGCGCGCGACGTTATTTTTGGTCAGGCAGGAAGCTGTACATAACATTCAGGGTGTCGTCGGGTTTACTGCATTTACATTAATGGAATTTGATTGTTGTTCAGCTTTTGGAAAAGAGCTGGGGATGAATAGGGCGAGTAGCAATGCGTAAGAAAGTTGCAATCATAGGGACGTCGTTCCGTTTTCCAGGCTCTACTTCTGCAACTTTTTGGCCGCACCTGCTGGACAGGCAGAGCTTTATCACCCAAGCGGATTTTTCTCGCTGGTCCAGGGACGAGTTCCTGCACCCGGACAAGGCAAACCCGGCAACGTCGTATACGTTTGCTTCCGGTTCCCTGGGCGACATTTCCACTTTCGATGCCGGATTCTTCAATATCTCTCCTCGTGAAGCGGCGGTCATGGACCCTCAGCAGCGTTTATTGCTGGAGCTTGGCTGGGAAGTGTTCGAGAACGCCGGTGTCAAACCGTCGAGCCTGCGTGGCAGCGATTGTGGTGTTTACCTGGGGATCGCCAGTGTCGACTACGGCTATCGTCTGACGCATGACATGTCGACGATCGATGCGGCAACCGCCACCGGTAATACCTTCAGTATCGCGGCCAACCGGCTGTCTTTTTTTTATGACCTTCAAGGCCCGAGCATGGCCATCGACACGGCGTGCTCTTCTTCCCTGATGGCCTTCCACCAGGCTTGCCAGGCCATTCAGAACGGCGATATCGAACAGGCGATTACCGGTGGTGTCAGCCTGCATCTTCACCCTTTTGGCTTCCTGATTTTTTCCAAGGCTTCAATGTTGTCGCGCACCGGGCAATGTCATGTGTTCGATGAGTCTGCAGATGGCTATGTCCGTTCTGAAGGCGCGGGGCTTTTCTATCTGAAGGATTACGACAAGGCCATCGAGGATGGAAACCAGATCCTCGCGGTCGTAGCCGGCAGTGCGGCCAATACCGATGGGCGAAAGTCGAGTTTGACAGTCCCCAGCGCGGATGCGCAGATAGCCCTGATGAAGCAGGCCTACGACAGTGCCGGCATCAGTGCGGCAGACATTGACTACCTGGAAGCTCACGGTACGGGCACGCCAGTCGGCGATCCTATCGAGAGCCGCGCTATCGGTGAGGCGCTGGGGCAGCAGCGCCCGGCGGATCGGCCGCTGCTGATCGGTTCGATCAAAAGCAACATCGGGCACCTTGAGGCAGCCTCGGGTGTCGCCGGTTTAATGAAGGCGCTGTACTGCGTGATCGAACGCAAGGTGCCCGCCACCATCGGCATCAAGAAGCTCAATCCGAACATTCCTTTCGCTGACCTCAACCTGAGCGTGGTCACTGAAACCCAAGCGCTCAAACCCAGCGGAAAACTGGTGGTCGGTGTCAACTCTTTCGGTTTCGGCGGGGCCAACGCCCACGTCATCCTGGAAAGTCCGCCACAGGCGCCGCAGGCCCCGCGTCAGATGGGGCGGTCAGTGCCGCTGATTGTTTCTGCCAAGGACAGCGCAGCCTTGGCGGCCCAGTCCGAACAGCTGGCGCAATTTTTGTCCGGGCCAGACGCGGCAAACCTTTACGACGTAGCCTACCAGTCGATGTTTCGCCGCGAGTTGCTCCCGCAACGGGTGGTGGTGTTCGGTGCGGATGCTCAACGCAGCGCTCAGACGCTACTGGATTTCGTCACGGAACCGGGCGTTCCGGCGTTGTCGGCGGTACTGGAAAGTGGCCGTGTCCTGGATCAGGCAAAAGGGCCCGTGTTCGTCTTCTCCGGTAATGGATCGCAGTGGCAGGGCATGGGCAAGTCGTTGCTCGCCGATCCGGTTTTCCATCAGGCGGTTGCCGAGGTGGACGCGATTTTCCATGCGCTATCCGGTTATTCGTTGAGCGCCGAACTGGCGCTCGAGCTGGGCGATGACCGCTATCAGTTGACTGAATTTGCGCAACCGGCGTTGTTTGCATTGCAAGTGGGGGTCACCCGCATGCTGGCCGAAAAAGGCGTAGTGCCGGTGGCCGTCATTGGCCACAGCGTGGGTGAAGTCGCTGCCGCCTGGGCATGCGGAGCACTGACGCTGAACGACGCCACTCGTGTGATCTACCAGCGCAGTCGCCTGCAAGGCTTGACCAAGGGCTGCGGCAACATGTCGGCGGTAGGGTTGTCGGGGGCGGACACTGCGAGTCTGTTGAGGACGCTCGACCTGGACAGCGAGTTGGTCGTCGCCGGCGAGAACAGTTTCAAGGGGGCGACCGTCGCCGGCCAAGTGGCTGCGCTGGAAATCCTGGAACACGCGTTGACCGAGCGTCAGGTATTCGTTCGCCGCCTGGGTCTCGATTATGCGTTCCACTCGCCGGCCATGGATGTGATCGCCGATCAAGTCATCGACGTGTTGAGCGACATCGTCCCGGGGCCCGCCAGTATTCCAATGTATTCGACCGTGACCGGCGACGTGCTCGCTGGTGAATACCTGGACGCCGGGTACTGGTGGAAAAACATTCGTTATCCGGTGTTGTTCAAGTCCGCCAGTGAGGCGCTCGCCGAGCAGGGCTACAACGTATTCGTGGAGGTCGGCCCGCACCCGATCCTGCGTGGCTATGTGGCCGATGCGATGGCCAGCCAGGAACTGGAAGGGGTGGTGATCCCGACGGTGCTGCGTGGTGAAGAACATCCGCAGATGATTGATCGTACGCTGGCGAAGGTACTGATTGCCGGTGTCGACATCGATCTGCAATGCCTGTTTCCTCACGCCGGCCGTTTCGTGCAATTACCCAATTACGCCTGGCAGCGCGAACGTCACTGGCACACGGAAACGCCCGAGTCTTCCGGCCACCTGAGCCGAGAGCGCGTCCATCCGCTGTTGGGTTATCCGCTGCCGGAGCATGAGTTCACCTGGGACAATCGCCTGGATACGCAACTGTTCCCGTCACTGGGCGACCACATGGTGGGCGACTCGGTGTTGTTCCCGGGCGCGGGTTTTACCGAAGTCGCACTCGCTGCTGCATTGCAGTACCAACCCGGTGAACATGTGGAAATCGAAGAGCTGGAAATTCACAGCCCGCTCTTGCTTCACTCGGATTTCAGCAAAAAGGTCCGGGTGATGATCGACACCACCGACGGTGCCGTTTCCATCGTGTCGCGCAGCACTGCCCAGGCTGAACCTTGGGTGCAGCATGTGGTTGCCAGGATTGCGGGTGAAGCGCGCGGCGGGTTGCTGGCTGGCACCGCTCCAGTGGTGCCAGCGCGCGCTCCTGATTTCACCTCGTCCGGGCATCTGGCGCTGACCCGTGCGGTTGGTCTCAACTATGGCCCGGCTTATCAAGCCATCGAGGCAGGCTGGATCGACGGCAACCAGGTGTTGGCGCGGTTGACGGTCCCGGCCCCGATCGAGGCTGAACTCGCAACGTTGAATGTGCATCCGGCACTGCTGGACAGTGCCTTCCAGTTGATCACCCAACTGTTGGATCAGGAGGCCGACAGCCGCAAAGACCTGGCCTTTATCCCGGTGAAACTCGGGCGTATCGCCTTCGCTGCTGGTAGCCTGCCGCCTTGTCTGGCCCAGGTCACCCTGGTACGACGTTCAGCACATTCCCTGTTGGCAGACTTCACGTTGTACGACGTCCATGGCCGCGCGGTCATCTGCATCAAGGACGCCCGTTTTCGTGGGGTTCGGCTGCACAAGGATCGCAGTGGCGACATCAAACTGGTGGACTATGTCGGGGTTGCCAAACCCTATCCTGGGAATGAACGCGCATTGCCATTGGCGGACTCACGGTTGGAGGCGCAACTGCAGCAGCACCTTTGCGCTATCGCGGATGATCCCGGATTGCGCCGTTATGCCGATGAAATCGACCCATTGCTCGACGGTCTGTGTGGCAGTTTCGTGCTGGAAGCCATCGAGAAGCTGGGCGGTGAGCTGACGTTGCAGCAGCGCTCCACCTGGGAAGCAGGAAGTTATCTTGACCATCTTCTTGAGCAAGCGCTGGAGGATGGCAGCCTGGTTGCGGCAGGCAATGGCGGCTGGCAGCTTGCCGATCAAGGCGAGCGAGCGAGTGCGCAAGACATCTGGCAGGAACTGTTCAGAAGCTATCCCGAACACTTCCAGATCATTCATTCGGTCGGCCGGATCGGCATGCATCTGCTGGAGCTGATCAGCGGTCAGGTGAAGATTGCGCAACTGCTGCCACGGGAAACCACGCCCGCCGTATTGACCCGCCTGGTGCTTGGCGCGTCCGGTCACCAGGCGTTGCTGGGCGGTCTGCGAGAACATATCGCTCAACGGTTGAGCGCTCTGCCCGACGGGCAGCGCCTGCGTATTCTCGAACTCGGCTTCGAGGGGGCACCACTGGCGGCAGACTTGTGTGTCGGCCTGGATTTTGACCGGGTCGATTATCAGTACTCTGCGCAGAACATTGAAATTGCGTCGATGCTTCAGGCTGAGCTCCCGGAGCTTCAGATACTGAGTCTGGAGGCGTCGGAAAAAATCGCTCGGGCACCGGCGAACGACTTCGATCTGGTCCTTGTCGCCACCGACCTGGCGCCGCTGGAAGCCGTCAGTCAAGCCTTGCACCATGGCGCTGCAAGGCTGTGTGCCAACGGTGAAGTGCTGCTGTTGGCGCAACACCCTGCGCGTTGGGCGGACTTCACATTTGGCGCCGAACCTTCCTGGTGGCTGGCCCGACAGGGGCAACAGGCATTAACGGTTCAGCAGCCCCCGGGATTCTGGCAACAGGAATTGCGGCGTCATGGCCTGAAGGTGTCCGAGCCGCTGGAGTTCATTGCGGGCTCGGCGTCTGGCTGCTATCTGTTGGTAGCCGCCGAAAACTGCGCGAAGACCCTTGCGGTTGCACGTGAGTATCCACGCCAGAGCTGGTTGCTGGTCGCCGACGGGCAGGGTCCTGAAGCACCGTTTACCCGGGCACTCGCCTCGATGTTGCGCGAGCAAGGCCAAGAGGTCGCGCTGCTCGCGCCTGGCTCGGCATCGGATCTGGCGCAACAGTTACGTGAATGTCCAGCGGTGCCTCAACACGTGGTAATGCTGGCCGGCCTGTTCGCACCCCAGGGGCTTGATGCCCAGGCTGACCGCTGCATGCACGCCGCAGCCATCACGCAAGCCTGTGAATCGGCCGGCGTCGCTGCGGATTGCTGGTTGCTGACCTGCGGCGCCGCCGTCCATTTGTTACCGCAAGGCACCCGCCTGGATACGACTGTGCAAGGCATTGCCGATGCTGCCTTGTGGGGCTTCGGTCGGACGTTGACGAACGAAGCGGCCAGTTGTCGGGTTCGTCTGCTCGATCTGGCGCCTGGCGCTGGCGTCGAGGCCCTGGTGCCGGCACTGCTCAATGCGGATGAAGAAACCGAACTGGCGATCAGCGCGGCGGGCGATCGGTATGTCGCACGGCTGCGAATCCAGCCCGATGAGTTGCCAGGCAGCGCGCTGCTGGATGCGCCGATGCAGGTCAGGCTCGGCTTCGATTTGCCGGGGCAACTGCGCAATTTGCGCTGGGAAGCTCGAGCGCCGCTGGTGCCGGCAGACGATGAACTGGATATCCAGGTTCAGGCCACGGGTTTGAACTTTCGCGATGTTATGTACGCGTTGGGTCTTTTGTCTGATGAAGCGATCGAAAATGGCTTCTCGGGCCCGACGCTGGGCTTCGAGTTTGCCGGTGTGGTGCGCGGTAAAGGGGCGATGGTCGAAGGTGATTTCCAGCCGGGTGACCGTGTCGTCGGTTTTGGTCCGTCGAGCTTCGCCAATCGCCTGATCACAAACGCCAATGCTGTGGCGCGCATTCCTGAAGGCATGTCGTTTGAAGCGGCGGCGACCATTCCGAGTACTTTCTTCACCGTGTATTACGCCGTGCATCACTTGGCGCGGCTCGAACCGGGAGAAAAAATCCTGATCCACGGTGCAGCGGGCGGCGTCGGCATTGCCGCGATCCAGATTGCAAAATGGTGTGGCGCCGAAATCTACGCCACGGCGGGTAGCGACGAGAAGCGCGATTTCCTGCGCCTGTTGGGCGTCGAGCATATCTTCGATTCGCGTTCGCTGGCGTTTGCCGATGACATCCTGGCCATTACCGATGGCCGTGGCGTGGACGTAGTACTCAACTCCCTGGCGGGCGAGGCCATCAATCGCAACCTGCGGGTACTCAAGCCGTTTGGTCGCTTCCTCGAACTGGGCAAACGCGACTTCTACCAGAACACCAAGATCGGCCTGCGGCCGTTCCGCAATAACATCAGCTACTTTGGCATCGATGCCGACCAGCTCATGAGCGAGCGTCCGCAGCTGACCCGTCGGCTGTTTGGCGAAATGATGGCATTGTTCCGCGACGGCATTTTGAGTCCGCTGCCTTATCGCGCCTTCGATGCCAATGAAGTCGTCGAAGCGTTCCGCTACATGCAGCAGGCCAGGCAGATCGGCAAGATCGTCGTCACCTACCGCACACCGATCCAGCAGGTTTTCCACGCGCCGGTGGCGCAGGCTCAGGCTTTGCAACTGGCTGCCGACGGCACCTATCTGGTGACTGGCGGGCTCAGCGGTTTCGGTCTGCGTACCGCGCAATGGCTGGTGGAGAAGGGCGCGCGTCACCTGGTGCTGCTCGGTCGTCGCGGTGCTGCTACCGAAGAAGCGCAGCCGGTGCTGGCGGCGTGGCGCGAGCAAGGTATCGAGGTGCAGGCGCTGGCTTGCGATATCACCGATAGCGCTCAATTGCGCAGCGTGCTGGCGGGCATCGAAGCCTCCAGGGCACCGTTGCGGGGCATCGTGCATGCGGCCACCGTGTTTGATGATGGGCTGATCCGCAACCTCAGCCAGGAGCAGTTGCAACGGGTGCTTGAACCCAAAGCCAAAGGCGCGCAACTCCTGCACGAACTGACGTCGCACCTGGCGCTGGACTTCTTCGTGCTGTTTTCCTCGGCAACGACCTTGTTCGGCAACCCGGGGCAGGCCAACTACGTCGCCGCCAACCATTGGCTCGAAGCGTTGGCGCGTCATCGCCTGGCGCATGGGTTGCCGGCAACCAGCGTACTCTGGGGAGCCATCGATGATGCGGGTTTCCTGGCGCGCAACCAGGACATCAAAGATGCCCTGCAAAGCCGCATGGGCGGTGCTGCCCTGCAGTCGCAAGCGGCACTGGAGACCCTGGAGCGGTTGCTGTTGCAGCGGCGTTCGGGGCTGGGCGTACTTGAGCTGGACTGGAAAGCACTGTCGCGATTCCTGCCAGCGGCTGGCTCGCCAAAATTCAATGAGCTGGCCAGATTGCACGGTGGTGAGCAGGACGAAGAAAGCGATGTCGACGATATCCAGCGGCTGTTGACCGAAATGGACGACAGCGAACTGATCGAACTGTTCGGTGAAATGCTTAAGCAGGAAATCAGCGAAATCCTGCGGTTACCCACAAGCAAACTGGACGCCACGCGACCGCTTCAAGAGTTGGGGCTGGACTCGCTGATGAGTGTCGAACTGGTGGTGGCGGTCGAGGAGCGATTCGGTGTGCGTCTGCCGGTAATGGAGCTGAGCGAAGCGTCAAGCATTGGCAAAATCACCGTTCGAATCCTTGAGCTCCTGCGAGGCAATCAGGATTGCGATGGGCAACCGGATACCGAGCATAACGGGCAGACGCTGACGAGCGATACGCTCGCCCGTCACGGGGTCGACATTTCCCGCGACGACATCGCGCCGTTGAGCACCCAGGATTCGAAACCTTCACGTTTGATTAGTTGATCCGGACCATGACCAATAAAACCACGCCCGGGCTTGCCACTTCGATGAAGGACAAGTTGATTCAGCAGGCCCTGGAACGGCGACTGCGCAAGATCGGCGATTGCGCTCCAAGCCCTTCACTAGAGGGCGTCAAAGGCGCCCCGCGCGAGGGCTTTGAGCAGTTTTGCCGATTTGACCAGCACCCTGGCTATCAGCATTTGCGCATCATGCTCGACGGGGCTGCACGCTTTGGCCTGGCCAATCCGTTTTTCAAGTTGCACGAAGGTTTGGCAGGTGCGGAAACTGTCATGGGCGGTAGCCGCTACGTGAACTTCGCCAGCTACAACTACCTGGGCTACTCGGGGCATCCGGTGGTCGCTGAAGCCGCCAAAGCGGCCATTGATCGCTATGGAACGTCAGTGTCCGCCAGCCGTCCGGTGTCGGGCGATCGTCCGATCCATCGCGAGCTGGAGCAGGAGCTGGCCCGGCTTTATGAGGTGGACGACGCTATTACTTTCGTCAGCGGCCATGCGACGAACGTGACCACCATTGGTTATCTGTTCGGTCCGCGGGACTTGATCCTGCATGACGAACTGATCCATAACAGCGTTCTCCAGGGGATTCAATTGTCCGGCGCCCGGCGTCTGGGCTTTGCCCACAACGACTGGGAAGCGGTTGACCGGTTGTTGAGCGATCAGCGTCAGCATTTCGAGCGCGTGTTGGTGGTGCTCGAAGGCATCTACAGTATGGATGGCGACTTTCCGGATTTGCCACGCTTCGTCGAACTCAGGAAGAAACACCAGGTGTTGCTGATGGTCGATGAAGCGCATTCACTGGGTGTCATGGGACAGACCGGCAAGGGCATCCGTGAACATTTCGGTCTGGCGGGCAGTGACGTGGATATCTGGATGGGCACCTTGAGCAAAAGCCTGGCCAGTTGTGGTGGCTACATCGCCGGTGAGTCAGCGCTGGTAGAGCATCTCAAGTTCCTGGCGCCGGGGTTTCTCTACAGCGTCGGCATGCCGGCACCGGTGGCTGCGGCTGCGTTGGCTGCCGTGCGCTGCATGGCCACTGATGCCGAGCGCGTGGCGACCTTGCAGGCACGCGGCCAACAGTTTCTGGCCCTGGCCCGCGAGGCGGGGCTGGACACCGGCACCAGCACCGGGCTGGCAGTAATTCCGGTGATTACCGGCAGCTCGCTAAAGGCCACGCAACTGTCTGGCGCCCTGGCCCAACGCGGAATCAATGCCCAGCCGATCCTGCACCCGGCGGTGCCGGAAAAGTCCGCCCGCGTACGCTTCTTCGTGTCATGCCTGCACACCCCCGAGCAAATCGCCGAGACCGTTGCCGTCGTCGCGCAGGAGCTGCATAAGCTATAACGCAAGTAGGCGAAAGCCGGCTCCTGCAGAGCATCGGCAGAACGGTGTACGCACGATTTTGTAGGAGCTGGCTTGCCAGCGAAGGCGGCCGAAAGCGCAACGCCAGTTTCAAGAACGCCTTCGCCGGCAAGCCGGCTCCTACAGCCAGATGGCATCCCACAGTGGGTAGTCATGCACCCGTTTGACCAACCCTGCGCGTAATGGGTTGGCGACGATGTATCGGGCTACTGCCTGCAAATCTTCTTCGCGACGAATCGCTCGGTCGTGGAAGCCTTTCTGCCACATCTGCCCCTTGCGTGCCAGACAGGCATTCACTGCTCTCGCGCTGCGGGATTTGGTGGCGAGCATCAACCCTGGCAACGTGCTGTTCCTGAGTTCAAGCAACCAGTGAAAGTGGTCGGGCATCACTACCCAGGCAAGGGAGTTGGCCTGTTCGTCTGTCTGAGCCTGACGAAATTGATCCACCACCAAACGCCCCACACGCCAGTCACTGAAGAGCGGTTCACGCAGATGGGTGACTGTGGTGAGCAGGTAGATCTACCCGGATTGAGAGTGACGCCCTGTGCGCAGGTGGCTGGCGTGTAGACGAGTGGGCAATCCGTTGCCCTCCTTTATCGGTCGAAAAGGGTAAGGCTAGTGCGCAGATGAATTTACGTCGTATAGGTTTGGGGCCGGATGTGACAGGACTACCGCCTTCGCCGGCAAGCCGGCTCCTACAGGGCATGTGTCGGCACAAAAATAACGGTGCGCGCACGATTTTGTAGGAGCTGGCTTGCCAGCGAAGACGGCCGAAAGCGCACCGCCAGTTTCAAGAACGCCTTCGCCGGCAAGCCGGCTCCTACAGGGCATGTGTCGGCACAAAAATAACGGTGCGCGCACGATTTTGTAGGAGCTGGCTTGCCAGCGAAGACGGCCGAAAGCGCACCGCAAATTTCAAAGACGCCTTCGCCGGCAAGCCGGCTCCTACACAGGGCATGTGTCGGCACAAAAAATGACGGTGTGTATGCGTTTTTGTAGGAGCTGGCTTGCCAGCGAAGACGGCCGAAAGCGCACCGCAAATTTCAAAGACGCCTTCGCCGGCAAGCCGGCTCCTACATTGGGCATGTGTCGGCACAAAAAATGACGGTGTGTACGCGTTTCTGTAGGAGCTGGCTTGCCAGCGAAGGCGGCCGTAAGCGCACCGCAAATTTCAAAGACGCCTTCGCCGGCAAGGGATCAGAACATGCGTCTGAGGTAGCGGTGAATTTGTCGATAACGTGCGCAGCTGTCGAACAGGCCGGCTTCAGGACGGGAGTTGTACTCCCGGGCTTGATGGGGACTGCACGGCAGGCCGCGAATCTGAACCAGTGGCTGTTCATCGCCACCCGGTGATTGCAGCATGCCCGGGCTGATGCGCCATAGCGGCACGCTGTAGGCATCGGCACGGGATTGCAGATCACCGGGTTCGCTGGCGCGCCACACCAACAGCTTACCGGTTTCGGCGACTACCGATTGCATCAGCTCGGCACTATCGTTGGCGAACGTCAACCGGCCCCACCGGCTTTTGAGCAGGGTCCGGATCGCCGGCCGCTGTCGGTGTGGTACACCCAGCACGGTCAATGTCCCCGCGAACTGGCTGTCCTGGTGTTTTTGCCGGGCCAGTTGACGGGCCACAGTCATGACATCGCAACGCTGATCGGTCAGCGGGTCGACGTAGCGGCAATAGCGGATGTACGCCGCCGCCACCAATTGCTCAAGGTTCGGTCGGGCCTGGCGACGGGGGATTGCCAGGCGATCATCGGTCAGGCCCCAGCCGGCGTAGAACGGCAAGCCGAAGCAGGTGACCGGGATGCCTTGAATCAAGGCCTCGAGCCCGGCCTGACTGGTACCTACATAGACCCGCTGCGCCCGGCGCGCCAGCGAAGCCCAGGACACATGGCGACTTTCCAGCGTCACGCCGCGGGCAAGAGCGGCGTCAAGCAGGCAACTTTTTTTGTGGCCGTTGATGCAGTCCGGGTGAATCCGCACCCGCACGTCCGCCTCGGGGTGTTGCGCCAGGGCTTCGTCGAGCATGCGGATAAAGTCGGCTTCGCACAGCCCGCCGCCGGGGATGGAGAAGTCGCCATAAGTCTGGTCGACCACCAGAATCAGCGGCTTGTCACGGCCCAGCGGGTCGTCGTCGCAGAGGTCCGGTGCATTGTTGTATTTGCCGATGCCACTGCTGCGCATCAGGGCAATCAGCTCCCGTGCGCTCGCCTGCTCCGAAGCGCTCAGGGTCTGCGGGGCTTGCAGGATGTTCTCCAGCCGTGACGGGCGATCGGCCAGGTAGTGAATGCCAATGGGGTCGACCACCATCGACATCGGCGTATCGCCTTCGACGCCCAGCGAAGATGAGCGCAGGAAGCCATCCTCCAGTGCGACGTAGGGAATGCCCCAGCGCTTGCACAAGACCCGCGCATGGTCAGAGGAACTTTTGTAGCCAATTCCGGCAATCGCCTTCAAGCCTGCGGGGCGCTGCCGACCGCGTCGCCACAGCCAATGAGGCTGACCCTCGGGGTCGAGAAACTCCTCCAGATGATGGACTTTCCACATCACCCACTGCGACATGATGCCCACCCGGCCGGGACCATCCACCAGCGATTCCAGGGGTACGGATTGATTCATTTGCGGGCTGCTCATGGATGGGGCGATAGTCTGCGGCGCAGGTTGATGACCGTCGGGAAGGGCATCACGCGGCTCAGCCAGTTCGTTGGAAAGGTGCGTATCGGCATGAAGGCGTGGCGTGCATAGAACGCCCTGGCCGCGAGGTTCTTCACCTGCACTTCCAGCTCGATTTTGGTATGGCCAAGGCTGAGTGCCTGATCAAAGGCGACTTGCAACAAGGCACTGGCCACTCCCTGGCGCCGAGCGGTTTTGCGCACATGCAAGCCGTACAGATAAAAACCGTAGTACCACTCGCGACATTCGCTGATCACGAACAGGCCATAACGCAGCGAGCCGCCCAGTCGCCCAAACTCATGAATGAATGGCCGGATGCCCGGTGAAAATGGTCCGCGGCGCTGGTGTTTGAACGAGGTGTAACCCACCGGTGCGCCTTCCTGACAGGCCAGCAGGACGCGGTCCCAGTTGATCGACTGCGCGAGCAGGCGATGGCGGCAGTCTTCATCGCCGAGGATGAACGCCAACGAGCCGCGCCCGGCGGTGATCCAGCGCGCAACCTCAGGGTCGCGCTGCGCAAGGCTGGACGCGAGAACCACCTGCACCGGCTCACCTCGGGTTTCAGTCATCGGCAGTAGGGGCCAGATGGTCGATAAAGGCCTTGGCCAGATGCTCGACTCCGAGGTCTGCGCAGGTATTGGCACGCGGCGAAGTATTGGACCAGATGAAGTACTCGGTATCGCCATTCGGTGCACCCAGGGCGCCATAGACGTCAGGCAGGATCGGCACATGGTCACCGAAAAAGCACAGCCCGGTTGGTGTGCCGCGGGTCAGAAAATGTTCACGCAGCTGACCGAGCATGTGGTCGGCATTGCTTAAGTGGCGCACGTACGGGGCCAGATCACGCAGGCTTTCTGGTAGCGGCCGGTCAAACCATTGCGGCAGGTCACCGGCTTCGACATTTTCCAGGTGCAGCGGGCCGTGGTTTTCCATGGTGATGGCATGAATGAACAACGGCTGGGTACGGGACGGATCATCCAGCAACGCAGTGATCTTGTCCGCCACCGCGCAGTCACCGATGAACGGGCCGGCCTTTTGCTGTTCGGTGAAACTGCGCACGTCGATGAATTCGTCGAAGCCCAGTGCAGGCAACACCTTGTCCCGACCATAAAAACTGCCAACATAAGGATGCACGCAGACCGTGCGATAACCCTGGCGTTTGAGCGCCTTGGCGATGCTGGCAACGCCCTGTCGCGCCAGGTGGCGATAAGGGTTGAATCGATGGACGCCCAGTTGGTCGACCTTGATCCCGGTGAGGAAGGCAAACTCGCTGCGGACCGTGTTGGCGCCCCATGCGGCGACCTGCAGACGGCCCTGGGCCCGCGCCTCGGTCCGCAAGGTGTCGAAGTGGCTGAGCACCTGTGGACGGATGCCGGGCCACAGCCTGCGCGCATCGAAGAATGATTCGCTTTGTACCGATACCAGGTCCGGCAGCACGGTGTCGGACGCCGGGCGTGGCAGATCATCGGCAAACGCCGAGTTCAGTCGATTGAGGTCCACCGGGCGCCGGGCCGCGATAAAGTACGTCCACAAACTGGCCGCCAAGCCCCAGCGACCGAGGTCGAGGCTGGCGTCGAACGTCGGGTGCAGTGGCTTCAAGCCGCCAAGCATCAGCAGTACCAAACCGCCCAGCAGCGTGCTCGTCGCCACGCCGCGAGCATTGCTGCCCACCGGTTCGAAATACAACCCGCACGCCAGGTAGGCGATAAACAGAAGGGCCAGGCCGATGGCTTTGCCAATGCCGAAGAACGGCAAGTACAGGCGTGGAAAGCGTACGGCGTCGCTGAAGTATTCGAAATCGGCGCAGACAAATGGCTCGCGCAGCGAATGGTATTTGGCGTTGCTCACCAGCACGATCAGTAGCCACAGCGCCAGCACGTTGACCGCACTGAAATACGCGCGACCGCTGATCAGGTACAGCACACCAACGGCGAATGCCCAGACACCGCCATGCAACAGCCAGCTGCGAAGCGGACGGGCCCAGCCGGTACGCGGCACCAGGAGCATTTCGATTGCGCACGACAGGAGAAAACCAGGCACTACAACCGAGCAAAAAACGTTATTCAAAAAATCAGGCACCGTAATCCAGCCACCGCAAAATGATCGACGACAGTCGTGGCGGGATGACCCCCAGAGCCCAGCACCCGAGGTTCAGCGGGAACGGAAAGCTGATGCGCGCCTGGTTCGCCGCCAGCCCGCGCTGAATCCGTCGCGCGGCCTTGTCCGGGGTCCAGAGCAGCGGTTTTGGCCCAGGCATTTCAAAGCACATTTTCGATTCGACGTAGCCCGGCATGATCACGTTGATCTTCACACCATCGGTTGCCACCAGGTCGCGCATGGCCTCGCCATAGGCTTTGATCGCTGCCTTGCTGGCGCTGTAACTCGGTGTGGCCGGCAATCCGCGCCAACCGGCCAGCGAGCTGAACAGGGCGATCTGCCCGGACTTGCGGGCACGCATGGCCGGCAATGCGGCCTGCACCGTGGCAAGGGCGGCCAGCACGTTGATTTCGATCAGCGCCTGGGACAGCTCCCAGACTTCGCCTTCGCCATTGTCGCCGGTGGACGTATTGACCCCGGCACCGACAATGATCAGGTCCGGTTGCTCGGTGACACTGATCTCGTCGATCCAGCTGCGCAAGGCCTGCAGATCCTGAACATCCAGCGGTTGCAGCAGTACGCGAGCGCCGGCGGCGCGGCACTGGGTGGCCATTTCTTCCAGGCGGTCCAGGCGTCGGCCCTGCAGGATCAGCGTAACCCCCGGTTTCGCGTAGGCGGGTGCCAGCGCGCCACCGATGCCGCCTGTGGCACCGGTGATGAGAATGCAGCGTGGAGACTGTTGCGAGGTCATAGGTACTGTTCGATTTTCGAGGTTTTGGCCATCAGCACTTCCAGGGAATTGTTCACCGCCATGTCGATGCCGCAGCGGGTGTAAAAGCCGCCGTTGACTTGCGTGGTGTGAATGACCGTGCTGCGAAAGCGCTGAAACAGGGTGGAGTCGGGAGGCTCCGGGTTGTCCCAGAACTCATCGAGACCGCCCTGGTGGGTCAGGCCCTTGAGGTTGTAGATCGGGTCGCTGAGGGCAATGGTCGGCACGTTGTGCATCAGTGACGAACCGCCCACGGTGCTATTGACCGTGACCACGCCGGCGACATGCGACAGCAGTGTCGGCATGTGGCCGCTTTCGAGAAAATCCACGCGGTCGGCGATGCCGAATTTGTCGGCTATCCGCCGGGTGATGCGGTGGTAGTTGACGATGCCCGGCGTCAGCGGGTGGTTCTTGACCACCAGCCGCGCATCGCTGCCGGCATGGCGGGCAAACGAGCCCAATACGTGTTTCAACACATCCTTCATATGCTTGAAGGGCGAGTGGTCGCGGATCTGCGCATCACTGTCGAGTTGCAGCGGCAACAGGAAGGTTCGGTGACGGTTGCGCGCCACTTCACTGATGACCTCGGAGTCACGGCCCCTGGCACTGACCAGGCGCAGGCCCTGGCGGATGTAGCCGGCATACTCCACGGCCGCGTTGAACGGGGCGTGGGTCTTATAGTGGGGGAACACCACTTTGTTCAGTGCGCCGCCGACGTGATACATCACATCGTGGAAGGCCCTGGAGGCAAAGGACAGGCGGAATGAATTGCCGTTGTGATAGCGCGGGATGTACTTGCCCACTTCCCGATACCACTGCGGATCGCGGGGCAGCAACGAGTGATTGTTCACGCCGTTGCGCTCAAGGGTGATCCAGTACGGGCGGAAGTAACCCTCTTCGAACACGTGTACGCGAATCCCCAGAGCCTTGGCCAGCTCCACCGCCGGTTGATGCACGGGGCGGCAGTCACCGAAGAGCACCACATCGGTAATCTGGTCGGCGCTGAAACACTGGCTGTAGAAGTCCTTCAACTGCTCGGGGCGCGCCGAACAAAACACGCGCGCGCCGCTGCCGTACAGGGTGTCGCCCATATTGAAGCTGATGGATTTGACCCGTTGTCCCTCGACCTGCAACGCCTGCACCAGACGCGCGAAAAACGGCGAACTGACGCCCTGCAAAAACAGGAACGAGTTGCGCGGTTTCGCCGATACCAGACGTCTGGAGCGCTGCATGGGAACTAAAATTTCCTTGGCGACGGTCTCAAGACGGTAAGGAGCAAACGCTGAATCATCTCTCGCCATGTTGGCGTTCTTCCTTGCGCAGGTACTTCATCCCAGTTCTGAATCTCGATTAACGTACGTTCGGGGGTGGTGAATCTTCGAGTAATGCGGCTGACATAAGTCGGGTAGCGAATCAGGGTCGCGGCCACCAGTTCGTCCAGGCTCAGGCGCCGGGTGCGACGCGCCCGGACCTGCGGGCTGAGGTCCTGATCGTGGGTCAAGCCCCAGCCGGCATAAAACGGCTGGCCGTAAGTGGTCACCGGCACGCCGCGCAACAAGGCTTCGAAGCCCGATTGCGAGGTCAGCACATGCACCTCATCGACCTCGGACAACAGCTCGTGGAAGGGCACATCGCCCACCACCTGATTGCACCATTGACCGGTGTGTTCTTCGTCCTCGCCAGCCTCGCGTGTGCCAGCCAGCACTTCAGGGTGCGGCTTGTATAACAGCCATGCCATCGGGTGGCGGGCGCGCACGGCCTTGAGCAAATCAAGATTGCGCCGGATGCGGTGCGCGCCGTAACGGATCGAGGCGTCGGACTCCACTTGCCCCGGCACCAGAATCACCTGCTCGACACCCGGCGGACGTTTCCACGTGGCACCGGGCAAGTTGTATTTGGTCACTCCGGCGGCACAGATCGCTTCGCGCAACGCCGCCGCCCGCCGCAACAACTCAGGTGGGCACGGCTCGTTCTGCAAGAGCTGTTCCAGGCGCGAAGGGCGAGTGGCGTCGTAGTAAATGCCCAGGTCGTCGAACACCCAGGACAGCGGCCGGGTTTTCTTCGCGCCCAGGCCGACGGAGCGCAGGAAGCCGTCTTCGACGCGGCCCAGGTGATTGGCAGTGTTCTGTTGCGCCAACGCCGAGTCGTGCTGGCAACCCCAACTCACTACCATTGCAGGGGGCTTCGAGCGCCTTGAGGGTGCGGCAAACCGTGGCGATGAGCCGTTGAAGAAGTCCTGCACCAAGGGCTGCTTCCACTTGCTGAAACCCACCATGTGCAAGTCTTGCGGTAGTCGACTGCGCATCCGTCGCTGCAACCCCAGCCACGTCAGCACGGTCTCGGGTTGGCATGGCGCGCCCGTCTCCGGGTCGACATAACGCGGGTACTCCACCAGCGCCGCATACACCAACTGCTCAAGGCTGACCGGCTGGCGCCGCTCGGGAGCGGGCAGGGCATCCACGGTCAAACCCCAGCCGCCATAGAACGGCATGCCAAAGGTGTGCACCGGCACGTTCCACAACAGCGCGTCGAAGCCCAGTTGCGAGGTCATCACATACACCGCTTCAACTTCCGGCAAGAGTTCGGCGGGGTGAACGTTATCGCTGATCAGGTGAACCCGTGGATGCTTGCGCAGCGTCGCCAGATCAAAGTGACCTAGCTTGCGGCCGGCCACGACATCCGGGTGGATCTTCACCACGACAATACTCTGAGGATGCTCATCGAGTGCAGCCTGGAGCATGCGCTCAAAATCTGCCTCGCCGGCGCCCTGAAGTGAGGCATCGCCTTTGGTCTGGTCAGCGACCAAAACGCAAGGTTGCGGTAAATGGCATTGTTCGATGCGTGCGCTGTTGTACTTGGAAACGCGCTCTTCCTGCCAGCTCGCCTGCAAGGCCCGGGCGCGGAGAGTCTGAGATTCACCCAAGGATGTCGGAATCAATCCCTCCAGGCGCGACGGATTATCGGCATCGTAATAAATGCCCAGGTCATCGACGATCAGTGACAGCGGCGGCTCATCCGCGCCAAGGCCCACCGAACGCAAAAAACCATCCTCTACCGACAGCACAGGCAGACCGGCTTTTTGTGCTTCCCGTTGGGCAAACAGGGCGCTTGGCTTGCGACCCCACGCCAGCAACATATCGGCCTGAGCGACGTCACGAGTCGAACCAGGCAGCAATCGATAGTCGGGCAACAGGGCGGGAAGCGTGGCAATTTGCCGAGCGCCTTTAGACAGCACCAGCAAGCACGGCCGATTCAGGAGGTTTTTGTCCATAAAAAACGGCAGATATCCGTAGGTGACGCACTCGCTTGCGAGACGCGCAAAAAATCCAAAGCGTCTCAGGCAACGCTCTTCCAAAAGTGGGGTGGATGATAATACAAAGCCGACAATTTATAACGATAAAAGTAGGAAATTACCTACAAACATTGGGCGTTGCTCTGGGGGGGAGGGGCACTGTCGGCGCTGGGTAGTGTGGTATGACTATTGGCAGCTGAAGGGCGGGGAGTCCTTGCGTACCCTCTGTAACAGCCGATCAAAAGGGGGTGACATAAAAATTTCCAACCGGCAACTGCCATGTTCGAGGCCTCGGCGATACAGAAAAATGACTATTTTTCCTGGGTTCATAGAACGTTAGTTTCCGTCAGGCTATTGAGTCGTTAACATACGCGCTACTTAAATCAAGGATCGATCGATTTCCCATGAATCACCTTCCAATTGCCAAAGAAGCGCTCAGCGCCCAGGCGCAAGCCATCAGCCAACTGGCACAACGCCTGGACGGCGAATTCCAGCGTGCCGTTGAATTGATCCTCGGTTGCAAAGGCCGCACCGTCGTGTGCGGAATGGGCAAGTCCGGTTTGATCGGACAAAAGATGGTCGCGACATTCGCCTCTACCGGCACCCCGAGTTTCTTCCTGCACCCGGCTGAAGCCTTCCACGGCGACCTGGGCATGCTCAAGCCAATCGACGTGTTGATCCTGATTTCCTACAGCGGCGAAACTGAAGAAGTCATCAAGCTGATCCCGAGCCTGAAGTCCTTTGGCAATAAAATCATCGCCATGACCGGCAACAGAAAGTCGACCTTGGCCCTGCACGCAGACATCTGGCTGGACATCTCCGTCGAGCGCGAGGTTTGTCCGAACAATCTGGCGCCGACCACTTCCACCCTTGCAACCATGGCAATGGGTGATGCCTTGGCAGTGGCCTTGATTGAAGCAATTCAATTCAAGCCAATGGACTTCGCCCGTTACCACCCCGGTGGCAGCTTGGGGCGCAAGTTGCTGACGCGCGTCAGCGACGTTATGCACTCGCCGGCACCCATCGTCACACCGGACACCAGCTTCCATGACTGCCTGCTGGTGATGACCCAAAGCCGCTTGGGGCTGACCGTGGTCATGGATAAGGGCGTTTTGGTCGGTATCGTCACCGACGGCGATCTGCGCCGTGCGCTGCTGGAAAATGAAGGGGTCGTACGTGAACGCGTCGCAAGCTTCATGACTGCGAATCCGCGTACCATCAAAGGTGATGCTCAGTTATCGGAAGCTGAAGCGTACATGCTCGATAACAAGATCCGTGCCCTGGCGGTTACCAATAGCGATAATGCTGTAGTGGGTGTGGTGGAAATTTTCGACTGATTACTTCACATTCTCACGACTTGGAATCATCAGATGCAGGTCTGAATCTGCGTTCTATATAAACTTTATGCATGAACATGGTGACGATGACGCCTTGGTGTCATCGTGCGATATGTGTGTTACTGCTACATTTTTGGCATTGATGTGCTGGCGGTTTTTTAAATGTTGACTTATTTATTGTCAATAAAAAAGCCCGCGTGCCGCGGGCTTGGAAACGGGAAGGCGTAGATATTTAGTATTTGATATTGGTGTTAGTTTTTTTCGACTGGTATTTTTGTTTCTGGTGATAATACGGTCTTTCCATCTTTGCCATTCTCGGATATAACAATGTAAGTTGCTTTCTCGCCAATCAAAAAAAGTTGCTCTGCAAAAAGTTCAGGGTTTGATACTGGAAGTCCTACAAAGTTTTCAACTTTATAGTTCCACCACTCGCTTTTTTGTAGAATATTTATTGTGTCTTTGTCGAATCTGTATTTTAGGTGTCTTGCTGGCAGGCCGCCAACTATTGAGTAGGGTTCAACATCCGCAGTTACCACTGCCCCCGCGGCAACAACGGCGCCATTTCCAATTGTCACACCACGACAAATTACTGCGTTGGCACCAATCCAAACGTCGTTGCCAATTACCGCTGCGCTGTATTTTTTTTCTTTAAGATCTCTCGGTGTGCCAATTCCATCCGGAACCTGAAAGCCATTCTTGGATGCGAAAAATAAAGGGTGAGTAGAGATGTTGTTTAACGGGTGCTCCCCGAGAGCAATTTTTACTCCAGGAGCGATAGAGCAGAACCTTCCGATTTTGCAGGAGCCTATTAAGCTTCCGTCGCCAAAATAGCTGTATGCACCAACTTCACAAAGTCCGATTATAGTTGTTGCTTGATTCGCAATGCAGGGCTTTTCATATACAACCTTACTTTGACCTGAAAACTTTGCTTTAAATTGATCCTGCATTAGCACCCTCGAAAAGCTATAAAAATTGTTATTCATCGTAGTCATGAAGTATGACCTGATTTCAGAGCAGTCCATGCATGCCCGTCTAAAACTGGTTCCTAAAAGGCTGTATCGGCAGCGCCCGGGAAACCTAAATGGCTGCTATCGTACGCTAGAGCTGCCTGCGGCCTCAATAAATGACATCACATCTTCGTTTGAAAGCATAAATTACCGAAAACAGTCGAGTCGATGTCTAGGCGAGTAATCAGTTCGATGACCTGTAAACTGGGGAGGCACTCAGGTATACAACGGAGGGAGGGCCGCTGGGGAACCGATTTTTTGCTAAAAATTGGATCCGGTTCAGGTGGTGCCTGAGCGCATTGCATCTATCGAAAACAGATCTTAGGTTGCGTTTCCAGTCTTGGGCGGGGAGGGATTCCCGAGTCGGTCTGGTACGCGATCCATAGAAAATGAAACATTTGAACGATAGAGGTATGCGCAGTTTTTACTGCGCATACCGTGCTCACTATTATCCTTTCAAGTTTGTGGCTGATAGATAGAGCTTGTCTTTTAGCGATAGTTTTGAGCTCCAGATACCACCGTTCTCTTTCAGGAATTTGATAGCAACATGGTTTTTACCTTTCGTTGGGACAAGGTTGATTAAACAGTTATCGATAACGCATTGCTTGTCTGGGAAAGCTATCGAGGAAAGCGCATGCAGGAATTGCGTTCGATGCAAAGATTTTACCGACTTGTAGCTTTTTTGAGCGGTGTAGTTCAGTGCTTCCATTGGCTTCCCTTGCGCCATGCTTGATTTGTTGTTTTTTATTGAATTGTCGGCAGGAGAAGCTGCTTTAACTAATGCTGTTGTGATGTTCTTGACATTAGTGGCCGCTGTAGAAATAGTACTTGCAGGTTTTGCGTTTTTCTTAACAAGTGCCAAACCTTCTTTCCAGATATCGCTGTCGTTCGCTCCGCGTGGAGAAAGGATATAAGTGTTGTTCGCGCCCGCGAACGCATTGTCAAAAATGAGTCCTCTCAAAATTTCAAGGTCAAAGTTTCCTGGGCGCGAGAGAAATGCGGTAAGCAAGTAAGTGGCAGAGTTACTTTCCAATTGAATAGGTGCTTTGAGCTTTTCTATTTTCTGAATCCATAGTTCGCTGAAGTTAAGCACGCCATTGTGAATTGCTCTGATTTTTATTGTATGTGCGTCGCTTTCGAACTCTTCGCGCTCCAACAAGACTTTTCCGTCAACCAAAGTATAAGCGCTGAGACTACCCAGAGGTTCGTTTATCAGTGTCTCAATAATTAAGTTGTGAGAAATAATCGGTGTACACGCTTTATGTCTGACGTTCATGTTGTTGAAGAGATATGCTTTAGCATCTGGGTACGGATCATTACCCATCTCGCCATTGTATGTCATGAAAAATAGAGGGATGAATTTTTTTGAGAAGTACTCGGATACCACAGAGTGAGCCGACCCTTTGTATCCGAAGTCTACAGCTACCACATCATCTGATTCGTGCGCTCCATTTTCTTCAAGATACGTTCTGAAGGCTACTTTGGATACACCATTGATGTCATTCCAAGCCTGCCAGTCGTTCTTGAGGTGTTCATGTACGAGCCCATAGATCGCACCCAGAGTAGTATCTTTGATCAGAGTTTGAACGCTATCAATATTCCACTTGTTGAGATGTATATCACTTACTCGGGTCGGGTCGATTCTAAATCGGCTATTTAATAGATCGGCCAGTGTCTTGTGACGGGAGAAGTCATCCAGGCGGACTTTGAAGCAATCATCAGGTTGATGCAGGTTTAAGCATGTCAGTGCTTTTCTGGACACAGCAAGATAAATCGGTTGGAGGTCACGATATTTCTCAACGCCAGCAACAAGTTTTTTGGCGATTTCGTAAGGCAGGAAGCAGTCGCGAGCAAAAAATAGGACTTTTTTACAGTTTTGCTCTATTGCGTTATCCAGTGTCCACTTAGTGAACTCATAGATAACCGGGGCTAATGCCAAGAAGCCAAACTCACTTGGAGTGGAGAACAGGTCACGTCTCTCTTTTGCGCTTTCTACAGGTTTGTCACCTGCTACCAACAGAGCGTCATAGTATTCTTCTGCGTACAGGTTGGCGGCTGTACGCAAATAAAAGCTTTGATCGAATACCGAAAGATCCAAACCGCGATTTTTGAAAACGTGATTTACGCGTTCTCTGGTTGCAAGTATCTTTGTTGGGAATATTGAGTTGTTGATGGCACGTAGGAAATCACCATTAGAGTTATCACCTATGTGAAGAATTGATTCTGGCTTGATTTCAAGATCTTCAATGACGTATTTAAATAAGTTTCCTGAGTGTTTCTTCAAGCCTACTTCAGAAGAGACATATAACTTTTCGTATCCAGTATACCCACATTGCTGAAGTGCTTTGCTCACAAATAGTTCATTGTGGGTAAAGTCAGAAATGAGCAGTACGCGTTTCTCTTTGGCAATGGCAAAATCATATAGTACTTTGCCAAGCGAGCGCGCTTCAAGAACTGAATGCTCGGTCTCTTGCTCAATATCAAGTAGTTGCTGAGATATTTCGGCGTTTAGTCCGAAGGATGACAGCATGCGCTGATATACTTCTGCGGTATAGAATTCTTCGTTTTTTTCTGCGTACACATCTGTAATGTTGTGTAGTTGGTCATATTCTTTTCGAAGTTGTCTTTCGAATCCGATTCTAAGCTCAGGGAATCGTTTGACAAACACTGGGGGTAGTAAGTTTTTGTGTTCTGTTTCCAGTTTTTTTTGGATTAACAAAAATACGTCTTCGGGTTTGAATACGGTTCTTCTGAGAAGAGTGTCGAAGATGTCGAATGATACAATTTCGTGTTTTTCGATGCGATCAAGCAAGCTGCGAAGCGAATTTTTCTTGCTGCTTATAATGCCACCCATTTTTTTGATCTGGTTATCCGCGGCGCTGAATGGAGAAAGCGCTAGATAGTCTTTGTAAAGATTCGTCGGCTTTGGAAGGGCAGATAATACATCTATTGCGGAATCACTTTTTCGCTCATCCAAACCTGTCAAAATAGATTTGAAATAATTTGTGTCATTCAACAGCTTTTCGATAAGTATGTTCTGACGGCAAAACAGTGAGGCGATCAGGTCTTCGTTTGGTGTATGCGAACTTTCTTCGTAGTCTGAAGAGAGATAAGATAGATGCGATGTTGAAGGGGATATTAGTTTTTTGTCATGTAGCAGTGCCTGGAATCCAAGTGTGCTGGAAACAGTTATTACGCTATCTGCCCATGGTGCGATGTACTGGGAGATGTTGTCCAGTTTTTCAAATTCAGTACTGTACAAAAAGTTTTGGTACAGGCCGCGAATGTATCCAAGGTTACGGTTGTTTAGTGTTTTTTCAGATACAAGACTGCCGATATACTGGGTAGCAATTACGCCAACATTTTTCGGCGCTTTCTCCAATACGTCAGTCAGGAATTCAAATTGATCTTTGTATTTGCAGTTTTCATAAAATCCAAAATAGCCCGAAATTTGCATCGGCACTAACCAGTACTTCTCAAATTTTCGGCTCGGATCAACCAGGTCCAAAATTACATCTTTTACGTCTGTATCATGATTGAAATAATGGCTGTACAGATCGCGGATTTTCAGGAATTCGCTAGTGTCATCAAGTACGCTAAAATCTTGGGACTCATCGTAGTTCTTGAGGAAGGAACTTGCATACAGGCCAACCGGATCTACACTGATGGTTTTTGGATACGGTGGTCGCATATATGCCCCTGGCATGATATCCAGTACCAATGCCTGCGGGAATAATCTTCTAAAGAAGGTTGTCGGGAACTCCCAGCAAAAAACTACATCTGGTTGCCAGTCGCCGAACAAACTTTTAAAGTAAGTTGTGTATTGTTCTTCTTTTTCTTCATAGCTGTCGTTGTAGCTCTCAAGAAGAAAGTCATCCCCCAGTCCAAACAGACTGGCATATTCGTTCCCCTTTACAATAAAGCTGTTTTTTGCATTGATTTCGGTGATCTTGCTTTTTCGGTTAAGGAGGTCAAGGGTATGAGAACCCAATAGAAATTTGCTTTCGCCTCCAGTGGCTTTTTCAAAAACCTTGCTGAATGGCAAGAGATATGTCGCATACGAGCCAACCCGGAACTCGGGCAATCCCATATCGACACCAAAATTTGACATAAATAAAGCTTTCTGGAAGCGCATCTTTCATCCTGGAAGTGTGTCTGTCCGTAGACGTGGTGGTGTCGAGCATTTTCTGGCTAGGCGACACTCGGTATGTAGGGCATGGCTTGTAGCATCATGCTTTACGATTTCGTTGTTAGTGCCAACGGGATACTAACGATATTAGTAGGCAAGAGCAGTGAGATCTCTTGCCTGTCATTCAAGCGCTTACTTATAAGCTCCCGTGGCATTACCTAACAACATAGTTTGTACGATGGGCGAAATAACCTTTTGCCACTCATAGACTGCTGCATTGGTTACGTAGATGGTGTCGTCCGGCTTAATCATGATTTGGCGGGCAAAAAAGATCGCTGCCGGATCACGCATATCTAGGCGTAGTACTGTTGGTTTCGGGTTAGCCCCTTCACCCATACGGAATACAAATACACCTTCCGGATTGGCGTTGGCCTCTCTCAATCCGCCGACACTACCCAGTGCATCCAACAAGCTCGTGTTTTGTGCTGGCAGATCCTTCAGGCCAGGATCGCCGACAGCACCCATGGCAACAAAACGTTGACGAGCACGATCTAAAACCACTTCCGAATTCGGTCGCAGCACTATGTTGTTACCGGCCAGCACATCCTCATAGTTGAACTGCTGAACCTGACTGCCGGTGCGTACGGTGACGTTTACCAGATGGGGTTCCAGCACGGGGCCGCCGGCTTGGTTGACGGCATCAAGCAAGGTCAGTGGACCTTGTAAGGTGCTGAAGCGGCCGGGGGATTTGACTGCGCCGGCTACCAGTACTGAGCCCGACAGATCTCCAACCAGTTCGACGTGTGTCTGAACATCGGTGGTAACGCCTTTCAGTTGTTTGCGGATCATGTCCTCAACCTGGTTTAGGGTCATGCCGGCAACAAACTGACGACCGACGTAGGGCAGGGAGATCATGCCTTGGTCGTCGATGCGAGTTTTGAGTTGAGTGCCACCGGTGGACAGTGGTGCAAACACTGCCGAGCCTTCCGGTGCGTTATCGGTGATCAGCACACTCAGGGTATCGCCTGACATTAGCCGGGCCGAGGTGGCAACGGGTTTGGCAACGCTCGATTGCACAGGTCGTACGGTGCCACGCATATAGGGGGCGATGGTATTGGCGTTGATGTCCACCAAGTCATAAGCAGAGTTTTGGCTTTTGCTTTCGATGTCACCCTTATACGGACCAGCACCGGACAGGGTGCCGCTGCACCCTGCCAGCGTCAAAGTCACCAGCATCAAACCCGCAACAGCGCTGTTTCGCATGCTCAAGTTCAGGGGGCGAAGGGGCAGGCCAGAAATGGATTTAATCACGATGATCCTCGATCGATGCAATTAGGAAGCGGGTAATGCCGTAGAGCAGAAGCAGGGCCAGGAAGATGGTTGCCAGGTTGTACCAGCGCTCCGGATACAGGGCCATTTGCGGGGTGTTCGGGCTGACCACGGTGACCAGGGTGCGAATCTTTTTGCTGGCTTCGATACGGGCGTTGTCCAGTGCGGCAACGGCGGTCTTGTAGGTTTCTTCGGCGATGCCGGCGTCCAGGGTCAATTGCTGGAAGCGCGAAGCGACGACGTTCAATTGGTCTCCATCGGGAGCGGAAACCAACAAGCGTTTCTCGGCAGCAAGTTGTTCACGAATGGCGCTGACGCGTTGCTGCTGTTGCTTGACCTGAGGTGAGTCCGGGCGAAGCTTGTAGCTCATTTGCGTGAGTACTGCGCGCTCTTTGGAGTGCTCGCCTTCGAGGGTGTCGATGATGCTTGCACGGCCTTGAGCCGAGCTTTTACCGTCCAGTACCTTGTTGCGGTTCTGGAAGCTCAGCAGCTCTTCCTTGCGTTTGGTGTAGTTCTTTTTCGCGCCTTCCAGCTCACCCTGGGCGAAGCGCATCTGCTCGCGGGCGATGCTGTGGGAGACTTCGTTCACGAAGTGTTCGCTGGCTTCCAGAATGGTCTTGACCATTTGTTCGGCCAGTTCCGGGCTGAAGGCTTGTACTTCAACTTTCAGCAGGCCGGTGGTTTCGTCGTAATGAGCCGAGACCATGCGCTGGTAGTACTCGAGCAGGTCTTCGCGTTCGGTGTCGGTGGCCAGCCAGAAGAACGGGTCGCTGCGTTGCTTGCTGTATTGCTCGACCCAGTGCAGGCGATCTTCCAGCAGTTGCATCATGTCCATCGACACAATGTATTCGCGCAGGTAAAGGGTTTCTTCGCGGGAAGCCGGGTTGGTACCGCTGAGCAGCATGCTCAGGCCAGGCATCTGCGCCGCCGGGTTGTTGCCGTCCTGGCGTACAACCACTTGCGCGGAGCTGACATAGCGATCCACGGCGAAAAGGCTGTAGTAAACGGCGGCCAGTATCATCGGCAGCACGATCAGCCCCAGTGTCAGGCGCCAGCCCTTGAATTTACCCGTACTGCTCATATGCTCACGCATCCTTGAAATGAAACTGTCACGCCACGGTCAGGCGATCAGGTGTTGTAGGCCTTGATGCCTTCATCGACATCGTCATAGATCTGCACCCCGCCATCGCGCACCAGCAGCACGACGTCACAGAGCTTTTTGATTTCGGGCATGCTGTGGGATACCAGCACCACCTTGGATTTCTGCAGGCGAGTTTCGAACACGTCCGCGCACTTGCGCTTGAAGTGCGCGTCACCTACCGACATCACTTCGTCGATCAGGTAGTAGTCGAAGTCGAAGGCCATGCTCAGGCCGAAGGCCAGGCGCGAGCGCATGCCGGAGGAGTAGGTCTTGACCGGCTCGTCGATCCAGCTGCCGATTTCCGCGAAGTCTTCGACGTAGCTGACTTTCTGGCGCATGGCGTCGCCTTCCGCGCCGTATACCCGGCTGACGAACTTGATGTTTTCGCGCCCGGTCATGGTGCCGTGGAGGCCGCCGGACAAACCGACCGGCCAGGAAATGCTCTTGTTGGTGACCACCGTGCCGGAGTCCGGTACGTCGGCACCGCCCAACAGGCGCATCAGGGTCGATTTGCCCGAGCCATTACGACCGATCAGGCCGATGTTTTTGCCCGGCGGAATCTGCAGTGACAGGTCGCGGAACACATGCCGGCGACCTTTTGGGGTCAGATAAGACTTGGTGATATTTCTGAGCTCGAACACGGGAAGCCTGCGGTTAGCCGTTCTTGGTAGAGATCAAATGCAGTCGACGAACCCGGTAGGTGCCCAGGGAGACGAACAGCAAGACCAGGGTGACCGCGATGACGTAGTGGGCCGAAATGCCATCGACCGGAACGTAGTGCGGGAAGATTTCGGCGCGGATCAGTTCCAGCAGGTGCAGGAATGGATTGAGCAGCAGCACTGGCAGCATGGCGTGTGGCAGGTAGGCGGCGGGAATCAGCACGCCCGAAAGGAAGTACAGCGGGAAGAACATCATCCGCAGAAACAGCACGCTGCTGGGCATGGCGTGGGCAATCAACGACAGCAGCATGCCCAGGCCAAAGGAGAACAGGACGCCCAGAAGGATGGTCAGTATCCACTCGATGGGGGACTTGATGGACATGTCGAAGCCGTACCAGGCAAAGCCGAAGACCAGGATGGCGTATGCGCTCGCCGAAATGCTGAACTCCACCAGAACCCGGGCGATGTAGGTGTCCAGCGGCTTGATCTGTTTATAGGCAAACAGTGAGCGGTTTTCCTTTGGGCTGTTCATCAAGCGCAAAGCGGTGTTGCGAAACAGCAGGAACGGTGCAAGTCCGACCAGGACAAACACCGGGAAATCGATGCCGGCGACGGTGCTGCCGCGAATCAGGGTGAACGCTACGCTCAGAATCAACAGGTGGACAATCGGCTCGATCAGTGTCCAGCTCGCCCCCATGCGCCGGTCACCAAAACGCGAGCGCGCTTCACGCAGCACCAGGGCAAAAATGACCGATTTTTTGATTTGGAGGGGGGAGCGAGGCTTCAGCATGATTTACCGCACGGCACAACGGCGCGCTAAACGCGTTGTTGGAATTCATTTTCAGAGGACGTCGTCGTGTAGGACGATTCGCTTCCATTCGTGGGGCGGGAGGTTAATCGCAGCGCAAGACAGTAGTCAAGGCGATTGGTTCCCCATCATAGCCTGACGAAAGATAACCGTAGGCGCGGACTGCTCAGGCGCAAAAAAAACGGTTTTGCTCAGTATTTATTGGATATTGTCAATGGTGGCGCCAGAATCGCGTCGGCATTTGAATGATTTATAACATCCGATGCGCCGTTATCGGGGGGATGATTGCAGGTGCGAAAATCAGCGCTCGAAGCAGGTGATGGCACCTGGTCCGGTGAGTGTTTTCGGTCGATGGCCAGCTACCCGGCCAGCATCGGATAAGTGAACAATCCGAAGTGCAGCAGATTCAAACCGAAGTGGGTGGCAATGGCTGCACCCAACCCGCCGAAACGGTAGGCCAGGCCATAACCGACCCCCGCCAGGCTCGCCAGCAACACCCATTGCCAGCCTGCGCCGACATGCGCCAGGCCGAACAATAGCGATGCCAGCACAAGCGCCAGGTTTTCGCCGTAGGGCAGGTCTTTGAAGCACCGGCTCAGACTGCCCTGGATGTAGCCGCGAAACAGCGCTTCCTCCACCAGCGTCACCAGCAGCAGATTATTCAGCACCCACAACCATGCGTGGTCGGGCCATTTCGGTGCCCAACTGATGACACCCAGCAAGAGCGCGCCACCCAGGGCCAGTACGGCGCTCAGGGGTAGCGCCATAGCGGTGGCATAGATGGAAAGGCGCAACGAACGCCGGCCGACAATCCACGGGCAGACCAGTAATAGCCAGAAGCCAATCAGGGGTTTGTCCTGATTCAGGTACATGGAAAATGGCACGGCATTATCGGTAAAACGCTGGGGGGCGATGCCGCGACCGTTGTAGAAACCGGGTAGCCAATGCGTTGCCAATGCCAAGGCCAGGACGATGAACAGGCCGTGGCCGAGGTAGCGGACAAAAGGGATTTCGCGTTGGCGGACTGCGGCACCGGCGACCAGTAACAAGAACACCGAGATTGCAGAGAGCCAACCGAGATGGCCGTAGGTCAGCGCCAGGCTGTAGCCGAGGGAGAGGAGGGCCAGGTTGATCCATGGCAGGGCAAGCATGTCGAGTCCTTGTGCATGAAGTTTTGCAAGGTGACTCGATCCCTTGTGGGAGCGAGCTTGCTCGCGATAGCGGTCGGTCAGTCACAGCAATGTTAACTGGTAGACCGCAATCGCGAGCAAGCTCGCTCCTACAGGGGGATGTGTGTATTTGAAGATCAGTTCACACCCACATCCCGCATCAACAACCCAAACTCCAGATCCACCGCATCCGGTATCGGCAAATACACCGTATGCCCATCGCCCGGCGCGACGTCGATCGCTTCACCTTTAGCGTTTTGCAACTGATGCAGATCGAAGTGGAAGTTGCCCCTGGGCGTCATCAGTTCCATGTGATCGCCCAGGCCGAAGCGGTTCTTCACCTTGACCTCGGCCAGTCGATCCTGGCGCTGGCCTGTCAGTTCACCGACAAACTGCTGGCGTTCCGACACCGAGCTGCCGTTCTGGTAGTTCTGGTACTCGTCATGCACATGCCGGCGCAGAAACCCTTCGGTGTAGCCGCGCTGGGCGAGGGATTCCAGGTCGGTCATCAAGTCGCGGTCGAAGACCCGGCCCGCCACGGCGTCATCGATGGCGCGGCGATAGACCTGGGTGGTGCGCGCGCAATAAAAGTGCGATTTGGTCCGGCCTTCGATTTTCAGCGAGTGCACGCCCATGTGCGTCAGGCGTTCGACGTGCTGCACGGCGCGCAGGTCCTTGGCGTTCATGATGTAAGTGCCGTGCTCGTCTTCGAAGGCGGGCATCTGTTCGCCCGGACGATTGGCTTCCTGCAACAGGAACACCTGGTCGGTAGGCGCGCCGATGCCCAGGGTCGGTTCGGGATCGAACGTCTGGACGATCTCGCCGAGCTGGTTTTCGGTGGCCGGTTGCGCTGAATATTTCCAGCGACAGGCATTGGTGCAACTGCCCTGATTGGCATCGCGCCTGTTCATGTAGCCCGACAGCAGGCAGCGCCCGGAATAGGCCATGCACAACGCGCCGTGCACGAACACTTCCAGCTCCATGGCTGGCACTTGCTCGCGGATCTCGGCGATTTCTTCCAGCGACAGCTCCCGGGACAGGATGATCCGGCTCAGGCCCTGCTGCTGCCAGAACTCGACACTCGCCCAGTTCACCGTATTGGCCTGCACCGAAAGGTGGATAGGCATCTGCGGGTAGTGCCGGCGCACCAGCATGATCAGGCCGGGGTCGGACATGATCAGCGCATCCGGGGCCATGGCGATCACCGGCTCAAGGTCCTTGAGAAAAGTCCTGAGCTTGGCGTTGTGCGGCGCGATGTTCACCACTACGTAAAAACGCTTGCCCTGAGCCTGGGCCTCACGAATGCCGAGAGCCAGGTTGGCGTGGTCGAATTCGTTGTTGCGCACCCGCAGGCTGTAGCGCGGTTGGCCGGCGTACACGGCATCGGCGCCGTAGGCGAAGGCGTAACGCATGTTTTTCAGGGTGCCGGCGGGGGCGAGCAGTTCTGGCGCGGTGAGGTTCATGGCGGTGTCGGTCGCAAAAGCCGCGCAGGGTAAACCTCCTGTACCGAGGGTTTATTGACCTGGATCTATGCCGGATCAAAAAACCAGTGGCATTCGCGCGAGCCGTGGCGGACTAAACCTCATCGCCAGCCTTTTCACACAGTTGCTTCAGGCGCTGAGCCTGCCGGACTGGCCGGTGCCGATGCGTTGCGACAGCTCCCGGGCGGCGGGCAGCGAAGTGAGCGGGCCGCTGATCTGCACGCCGTCCTGCACCAGATACCAGCAGGCGAGCATGCCCAGCTCTCTGAGCTGTGGGGGAACCGCGCTGCCGATAACGGACATGATCTGAACCTTGGACATGAAAAGTACCTCCATCAATCTGTGGAGTTACTTTAAGGTCCGGGTGCCTTGAGGGGTAATCAACGCTTTCGATAGTGGTCATTGATGCCAGCGGGGGCAAACGACCGTCGGTCGGTCAGCTGACCACCTGATCGAGCATATGAACCACTTCCTGCTCATTGAGCAGGCCCTTGCGCACCAGGCTTTGCGTCAGCAGCGAGAGAAACTTGGCGCTGCGATGGCCTTCCAGGTGCTTGAGTTCGGTCAGTGCGTTGTAGACCTTGCCGGAGGTGCACAGTCCGACGATGCGGTGCGGGTTTTGCGTTGGCATGTGGTCGTCCTTGTTGTTATCAACCTGTTATCGACGGACAGCACCGAGCTTGCGGAACTGTCATGACAAAAATATGACCGTTTTTGCCGCACGGCAGAAAACGGGTCGAGTCCATATTGCCCGTTTGCACCACGGGCATTGTCCCGATAGCGACCTTGGCGAGATTTATCCAGACCAGCACCGATAAAAGGGATAAAAAAAACCCCGCTGTTTCAGCGGGGCCTGATGAGTCCGTTACCAGCGGCCGTAGTGATGGCCGTAGTAGCCGCGAGGCGGGCCGTAGTAACCACGGGGTGGTCCGTAGTACACCGGAGCCGGGCGGTAGTAGATCGGTTGCTGCACGTAGACCGGGGCCGGCTGGTAGTAAACCGGAGGCGGTGGTGCGTAATAAACCGGCGCGGGCTGGTAGTAGACCGGTTGCGGTGCGACATAGACCGGGCGGTTGGCGTTGATCAGGGCCGAGCCGACAATGGCAGTACCGACAATCGCACCAAACACCGCCGGACCTTGCCAGTAATTACCACCACCATGGGCTTGCGCCTGTCCTGTAATAGCGAGGGCGCCGATCAGCAAGGCAACTGTGGGGACTTTACGGATCATGATAGTTCCTCGGTTCTTCAGCCCGGCGCTTGTGTCTGCAATAGACCCAAGGATTGTCGCGGGGATACTTCTAAGACAGCGTATTTCTGAAAAACTGCACGGCTGTTGAGTAAATTTTGTGTAAGGTCTGTACCGACTTTCTTACCGATCGGTGTAAGCCCTTGTAATCACGCTTATATGATCGATCAGAACCCGATGGAGGGCTAATCCCGTCCATCCGAAAAGTGCATTTGAAGGAGCATTCCCATGCAGATGAACCCCAACAAAGATACCCAGTTGTGCATGTCCCTTTCAGGGCGCCCCGGGAACTTTGGTCTGCGTTTTCATAATCATCTGTATGAACAGCTGGGCCTGAATTTTTATTATAAGGCCTTTGCCAGCCAGGACCTGCCGGGTGCCGTTGCGGGCATTCGCGCCCTGCGGATTCGCGGGTGTGGCGTGTCGATGCCGTTCAAGGAAGCCTGCATTGCCCTGGTGGATGAACTCGACGTCTCGGCCGCCGCCATTCAATCGATCAACACCATCGTCAACACCGACGGTCATCTCAAGGCCTATAACACCGATTACATCGCCGTGGCCCAGTTGCTGGAGAAACATCAGGTGCCCAGGGACTCGACCTTTGTCCTGCGCGGCAGCGGGGGCATGGCCAAGGCCGTGGCGAGCGCCTTGCGCGATGGCGGCTATGAAAACGGTCTGATCGTGGCCCGCAACGAGCGCGCCGGCCAGGCGCTGGCGCAGTCGCTGGGGTATGAGTGGCAGGCAGAGCTGGGCAAGCGTCGCCCGCAGATGCTGGTCAACGTCACCCCGATCGGCATGACGGGAGGGCCGGAGGCCGATCAACTGGCCTTTGAGGCAGACGTGATCGAAAAAGCGGAAACTGTTTTCGATGTGGTGGCGATCCCCTCGGAAACACCGTTGATCGTGCGTGCTCGTGCCGCAGGTAAGCGGGTCATCACCGGCCTGGAAGTGATCGCGATCCAGGCACTGGAGCAATTTGTTCTCTATACCGGCGTACGGCCCACGGACGAGCAATTCCAGAAGGCCGTGGCGTTTGCCCGCAGCTAGGCGATGCGAAGAGGGCGGCCCATTCAACATCGATGTTGCCTGATAGATCGCCTTCGCTGGCAAGCCAGCTCCTACAAGGGATTGAGGGTTATCGCGGGATTTGTGCCAGACACCAATCAAACTGTAGGAGCTGGCTTGCCAGCGAAGAGGCCGGCCCATTCAACATTGATGTTGCCTGACAGATCGCTTTCGCTGGCAAGCCAGCTCCTACACGGGGTTGACGGTGATTGCGGGTTTCGGGCCAGACAGCAAATGCGGGGGCTGCGTTTACTCGAGGCGGGCCAGTCGTTCTTCCAGTGCGGCGATGCGTGCTTCCAGTTCTTCGATACGTTCCACTGAAACCCCGCTGCTGCCACGCTCGGCCGGGTTTTGCCGTGCCGCCATGATCGCCTCGATATCCGCCGGGTCGCCCAGAGCGTGGGTATAGCGGTCTTCACGCTGGCCGGCCTGACGCGGAATCAGTACGGCCAGGCCCCGGGCAATCAGGCGTTCGAGCTGATGCACCACCTGTTCGGCATCCTCGAATTCATGCATGCGGCCGCTTCGGGTCAGCAGTTCATTGACGGTCTGCGGGCCGCGCAGAAACATCAGCCCGGTCAGGATGACCTGCGCCGGCACCAGTTCCAGGGCCTTGTCGACCCGGTGCTCCCAGCGATCGGCGCGGCTGCCCATCACCAGTCTGGTGAAACCGCGTCCTTCGAGGACGCGCAGGCTATGGCCGACCTGGCCTGGTGTGAGGTTCATCACCGGCTCGCGGCTGGTTTTCTGGTTGCAGGCAATCACCAGGGCATTGAGGGTCAGGGGATAGGTTTCCGGGCTGGTGGCCTGCTTCTCGATCAACGAGCCCAGAATACGGATTTCCGTACTGTCGAGTCGCGGCTCGTCTAAAGTCGTTTCTTGCTCAGTGCTCATGGTTCTGCATCCTTACCCGATTCATGTTTTTCACTCGCGTGGATGCACTTTAGATGGGCCGGCGCCAATGGCAACCGAATTCGTTGCGTCATCAAGGGAATGATTACAAAAAGTGTATGAATTATTAACGCCATTTTTACAATCGGCCGGGCACCGTATGCGGGGTCGCGCGCGAGTGCGTCCACAGGGCGGGATATTGTTGGCGTCATCGCCCAAAAAAACTGAACCCTGCATCGAGTCGGCCGGTGTACAACACCTTCATTCGCCTCTGATAAAAGAAATCCAATAAAGGCGAGAGTGACTCCATGAGCCAGGACATTTTTGTATCCGTACTGATCCCCGCCAAGAACGAAGCGAACAACCTCAAGCCATTGCTTGAGGAAATCCGCGTCGCGTTGGCCGCTGAATCGTACGAAATCATCGTCGTCGACGATGGCAGCACCGATTCGACCCTGCAGGAACTGCGGCAGATGCGCCACGACGGCTTGAACACTTTGCGCATCCTGCATCACGAGCGCTCGCTGGGGCAGAGCACTTCGCTGTACCACGCCGCGCAGGAGGCCCGCGGCCAATGGCTGACGACCCTCGATGGCGACGGCCAGAACGACCCGGCGGACATTCCCGGCATGCTGGCGCTGGTGCGCGGCGAACCGGGCCAGGTCGATGTGCAACTGGTCGCCGGGCACCGGGTCAACCGCCGTGATACGGCGAGCAAGCGCTACGCCTCGCGGTTCGCCAACAACCTGCGCCGCCGCCTGCTCAAGGACGCCACCCCGGACACCGGTTGCGGCCTGAAGCTGATCGAGCGCGCGGCGTTCTTGCGCCTGCCGTACTTCGACCACATGCATCGCTACATTCCGGCGCTGATCCAGCGGCATAACGGGCGCATGATCGTGCACCCGGTCAACCACCGGCCGCGTACGGCCGGGGTGTCGAAATACGGCAACCTCGACCGTGCCCTGGTGGGCATTCTTGATCTGTTCGGTGTCTGGTGGCTGATCAAGCGTACGCGGTTGAACACCATTGCCCAGGAGATTGAAGGATGAATCTCACCCGCGAAGCCTTGTGGCTGATCGTCGGTTTTGCCGGCCAGATCGCCTTTACCGGGCGGTTCGTCCTGCAGTGGCTGTACAGCGAGTACAAGAAACGCAGCGTAATCCCCGTGAGCTTCTGGTACCTGAGCATCGTTGGCAGCACCTTGTTGCTCGCCTATGCCATTTACCGTGAAGACCCGGTGTTCATCGCCGGGCAGGCGTTTGGCTCCCTCGTCTACTTTCGCAACCTGCAATTGATCAAAAAAAGCAAACACCTGAAGGAGTAGGTTATGCGCGGATCGTTATCGACCCGAAATATTACGTTGCTCGTGACTATCGCGATTGCGTTGCTGTTTTTCTGGGGGTTGGGCAGCGTGCCATTCCTCAGTGTCAACGAGGCCCGCCGTGCCGTAACCGTGCGCGAAATGCGCGAGGCAGGCAGTTGGCTGCTGCCTTACATGAACGGCGATTTGTACTTGTCCAAACCGCCGTTTTTCTATTGGGCCGGCCTGGTGTCGACGGCGGTGCTGGGCAGCTTGTCCGAGTGGAGCGTGCGTTTGCCTTCGGCACTGGCCGCCGCCTTGTGCTGTGTGGGCACCTATCTATACGGCGTCCGGCAGGCAGGGCGGCAGGTCGGTTTGTTCGCCGTGGTGTTCCTGGCCGCGAACGGTGCCTTCAGCCTGTTTGCACGGCGCTCGGAAATCGAGATGCTGTTGACCCTGCTGTGCTTCGGCGCGCTGCTGGCCGCCTGGCAGTTCATCTTCCTGCAAGGCCGGGTCTTGTGGAGTCGGCTCAGCTACGTACTGCTGGGTTGCGCGCTGCTGACCAAAGGACCGGTTTGCCTGTTGTGGGTGACGGCACCGATCCTGGCCTATGCCTTGATCTACCGCGATGCCCGGGCCAAGGCTTATCTGTGCGACGGTTGGGGCTGGCTGATTGCCGTGGTGCTGGGCAGTTCCTGGTACGTGGCGGTGTCGGTGAGTCAGGGCTGGGGGATCTGGGCCTCGATCATCAGCGAAGACATCGTGAAGAAGATCGACGGACAAGGCGCCGAGGCCTGGTACGCGTATCTGTTGTACCTGGCCGGTGACTTCTTCCCGTTCTGGCTGATCGCATTCGTGCAGCCGCGCAAGTTCTGGGCAATGATCCGCTCGCGCCGTGAGGCGGGCATGTTGCTGATTTGCAGTCTGCTGCCGCTGCTGGTTTTTTCCTTGTTTACTGAAAAACACGGTAAATACCTGTTGCCGGTTTACCCGTCGATGGCGTTGCTGCTGGCGATGCACTGGTCGGCGTTGCTCGATGACCTGAAAGGGCGCTGGCGCACGGTCCTGGCTGTTGTGCCCTACGTGATGCTGGCCGGGTTCGTGGTGTTCTACATGTTCGTCGAAGCACGGGTGTTGTCGCATCGGGTCGGTGGTCTTGAGCAGGTTGCCACGCTGGCCAACGGGCAACCGGGGCAGAAGGCTTATACCCTCGGTGAGCCGGATATCCGCCTGGTCTATTACATGGGCCGGCCGGTGGCGCCACTGACGGTGGCGCAGTTGCAATCGGAGTCCCGCCCGGCGGGGCTGCTGTTTGTGCAAGAACCCCTCGCACCGGAACTGCAGAACCTGGCGTCATGCCAGGTCGGTGAAATCAACCCGTACCTCAAACCCGACCGTGCGGCGCTGCTGGTGCGCATGGGTGGAGACTGCCGCTGATCGGCTTCACGGCTGAGCAGTCAGCGCTGCACAATACCCGCTACGATTCGGCAGGGCAGATCGTGCGTCAGGCCATCGAAACCTTCGGCGACCTGAACGTGGTGGTCAACAACGCCGGCATCTGCCGCGACCGCATGTTCGCCAGCCTCAGTGAAGCCGACTGGGACGCCGTGGTGGCTGTGCACCTGAAGGGCCACTTCTGCATTTCCAGCCACGCCGTGAAGTACTGGCGTGAGCAGGTCAAGGGTGGCGCCAGGGTCGATGCGCGGATTATCAACACCAGTTCCGGCGCCGGGTTGCAGGGCTCCATTGGTCAATCCAACTATGCGGCGGCCAAGGGCGGCATTGCTTCGCTGACGCTGGTACAGGCCGCTGAACTACGCCGCTACGGGATCACCGCCAACGCCCTGGCGCCGGCCGCGCGCACCGGGATGACCGAGCAAGTGTTCGCCGACACCATGAAAAAGCCGGAGGAGGGCTTCGATTACTTTTCCCCGGAAAACGTCGCGCCGCTGGTGGTGTGGCTCGGTTCCGAGGCTTCTGCCGAGGTGACCGGGCAGATGTTCGAGGTAGAGGGCGGCAAGTTGTCGATCGCCGACGGCTGGCGCCGTGGTCCGGAACTGGATCGCCAAGGTCGCTGGGCGGTCGGCGAGATGGGTGATGCCGTCGCACAGCTGGTGGCTCAGGCCGTTCCGGCGGCGAAGGTTTACGGCAGCTGAAAAAGTACGGTCTCGGGAGGGCGGCAGGCGGCTATAATCGGCCGACGTTTCCCTTCAGTCACCACACGAGACCTGCCATGACCATTTCCCTGTACGACGCTTCCATCCCGGTTCTCCAGCAAATGCTCAACGCCCTCAGCGGCGTGCTGAAAAAGGCCGAAGCCCACGCCACCGAAAAAAACATCGACCCGAATGCGTTCCTGCAAGCGCGCCTGTTCCCGGACATGTTCCCGCTGGTGCGTCAGGTGCAGATCGCCGTTGATTTCGCCAAAGGCATTTCTTCGCGTCTGGCCGAAGTCGAACTGCCGAAGTACGACGACACTGAAACCACCTTCGCTGAGCTGCAAGCACTGATCGCCAAGGTTCTGGCCTACATCGGCGAGTTCACGCCGGAGCAGATCAACGGCAAGGAAGGCATCGAGATCGTCACCCGCCCGGGCACGCCTAAAGAGAAGCGCTTCACCGGCCAGGCTTACCTGCTGACCTACGGCCTGCCGCAGTTCTTCTTCCACGTCACCACCGCTTACGCACTGCTGCGCCACAACGGTGTGGAAGTGGGCAAGCGCGACTACATGGGCGCGTTCTAAACCGTCCAGGTACAAAAAAGCCCGCCAAGGATTGCGCCTTGGCGGGCTTTTCATTGGTGAATCAAAAGATCTTTACGCCAATCGTTCTGCTTTTGCCTCTTCACCCAGGCAAGCCGCCGCGGTGAACAGCACATCGGTGGACGAGTTCAGCGCGGTTTCCGCGGAATCCTGCAACACACCGATGATGAAACCGACCGCCACCACCTGCATGGCGATTTCGCTCGGGATGCCGAACAGGCTGCACGCCAGCGGAATCAGCAACAGCGAACCACCGGCCACACCCGATGCACCGCAGGCGCAGATCGCTGCGACGACACTCAGCAGAATCGCGGTCGGAATGTCTACCGTGATGCCGAGGGTGTGCACGGCCGCCAGGCTCAGCACGGTGATGGTGATCGCCGCGCCGGCCATGTTGATGGTCGCGCCCAGCGGGATCGATACCGAGTAGGTGTCTTCGTGCAGGCCCAGACGCTTGCTCAGCTCCAGGTTGACCGGAATGTTCGCCGCCGAGCTACGGGTGAAGAACGCCGTGATGCCGCTCTCGCGCAGGCAGGTCAGCACCAGCGGGTACGGGTTACGACGCAGTTTCCAGAACACGATGAGCGGGTTCATCACCAACGCTACGAACAGCATGCAGCCCAGCAGCACAGCCAGCAGGTGCGCGTAGCCGATCAGGGCGCCGAAGCCGGAGGTGGCCAGGGTCGAGGCCACCAGGCCGAAGATGCCCAGCGGGGCGAAGCGAATCACCACCCGCACGATCACGGTCACGCCGTTGGACAGGTCGCCCAGCACTTCACGGGTGGTGTTGCCAGCATGGCGAATGGCGATGCCCATACCGATGGCCCAGGCCAGAATGCCGATGAAATTGGCGTTCATCAGAGCGCTGACCGGATTATCGACCACGCTCAGCAACAGGCTTTGCAACACTTCGCCAATCCCGCCCGGCGCTGTGACCGCGACGTCCTGGGTCGACAGCACCAGGCTCGACGGGAACGTCATGCTGGCAACCACAGCCACCACGGCGGCGGCGAAAGTGCCCAGCAGATACAGGAACAGAATCGGCCGGATGTGGGTTTCCTGACCGTGTTTATGGTTGGCAATCGACGCCATGACCAGCACGAACACCAGAATCGGCGCGACGGCTTTCAGTGCCGAGACAAACACTTTGCCGATGAACGCCGTGGACTTCGCCACGTCAGGGGCAAACAGGGCCAGGGCAATACCGGCGATCAGGCCGATCACGATCTGTGTGACCAGGCTCAAGCGTTTCAGGCGTTGCAAGAGAGAAGGGGATGAAGCAGTCATAAAGCGGCATCTCTGATTTTTTATAAGTGCATGGTTTCGCAGGTTTGCGGCAACAAACAGGGCAGGCCGCAGGCGGGAAACCGAGAGGGGAACACGGGGCGCGGACTTTATCACAGCGCAGGCTGGATCCTTCAGACCTGTGACGAACTGCCACCCTGGCATTCAACGAGATCGGCAGGTTCGTGCAACCGCGCGCGCAAACACTTCTGTTAAGATTCGCCATCCTCATTTTCATCTCTGCCAGTGGGCCTTCGGGCTATCACTGGTGTCGTCGTTTTTTCTGGAGTTCTGCATGCTGTTGCCCATTCTTCTGTTGTCTGCCGCCGGTTTCACGGTGCTGACCACGGAATTCATCATCGTTGGCCTGTTGCCGGCCATCGCCCGGGATCTGGACGTCAGCATCCCGCAAGCGGGTTTGCTGGTGACCTTGTTCGCCTTCACCGTGGCCGCGTTCGGGCCGTTTCTGACGGCGTACTTCGCCCGCTTCGAACGGCGCAAGCTGTTTATCTCGGTGTTGATCATGTTTGGCCTGGCCAACACGCTGGCGGCACTGGCGCCGAATATCTGGGTGATGGCGTTTGCCCGTTTGATCCCGGCGCTGGGGCTGCCGGTGTTCTGGGCCTTGGCCAGCGAGACGGCGGTGGACATCGTCGGGCCGGATTACGCAGGTCGTGCCATCGCCAAGATCGGTTTCGGTATCGTTTGCGCGACGGTGTTCGGCATTCCGGTGGGCACGCTGATTTGCGATGCATTCGGTTGGCGCAGTGCCTTTGCGATTCTGGCGGTCATCGCCTTTGCCAAGGCGTTGCTGCTGTTTATCTACTTGCCGAAAACCAACCTGCATCAGCATCAGGTGAGCTTCCTGTCGCAGTTCAAGATCCTGCGCAGCCCGCTGATGCTCGGTCACGTGCTGCTGTCAGTGATTGTGTTCAGCGGCATGTTTACCGCGTACACCTATCTGGCGGACATCCTTGAGCGCTTGGCCGGCTTCAACGGCACCGTGGTCGGCTGGTGCCTGATGGGCTTCGGCGCGGTCGGGCTGATCGGCAACTCCCTGGGTGGCCGGGCGGTGGATCGTCATCCGCTGATGGCGTCGATGATGTTCTGTGCCTTCATGATTGCCGGCCTGGTGGCGCTGGTGCCGAACATCCATTCGCCGCTCGGTCTGGCAGCGGCGATGGGCATCTGGGGCGTGACCCAGGCGGCGTTGTTCCTGGTCAGCCATGTGCGCCTGATAAAAGCGGCGCCCGAAGCGCCAGCGTTTGCCGCGTCGCTGAACATCGCCGGGGCCAACCTCGGTATCGGCCTGGGTGCGATGATCGGTGGTCGGGTGATTGACAGCGTTGGGCTGCAAGGCCTTGGCTTCGCCGCGGCGGCTTTTATCCTCGCCTCGATCCTGCTGGCGATAGCGCTGATGACCTTCAAGCCGCGCGAAATGGTTACAGCGCTGTAAACAGCTCGCGTCGGGCACCTTCGGTAATGGCGACAATGCCGGGGTGCCTGACCTTGCGCTCCACTGAGATGGCGTAGAACGACTCGCTCACTGCGTCGGTCTGGCCGATCACCTCCACGCCGTATTGGCGTTGCACTTCATCGGCAATCACGCTCGGACCGATGAAGATCCCGCTGCCGGATTGGCCGAAGGCCTGCATCAGGGCGCTGTCGTCGAACTCACCGACAATTTTTGGCTGGATCTGCTGCTCGGCGAACCAGCGTTGCAAACGGCTGCGCACCACAGTTTCCGGGCCGGGAATCAACAGCGGTGCACTGTGCAGATTGCGCGGGAAGTCGTGCCCATAACGCGCCGCCAGTTCAGGGGTGGCGAAGAAGCTGATCCCGCACTCCCCGAGTTTCTGGCTGTAGCCTTTGATGTCCAGGTGCGACGGCATCGGGCTGTCGGAAATCACCAGGTCCAGGCGCTGGATCGCCAGGTCGGCCAACAAACGTTCGAGCTTGTCTTCACGGCACGTGATGCGCAGCGGTTCACTCAATTCCATGGTCGGTGCGATCAGGCGATAGACGATGGATTTGGGCACCACGTCGGCCACGCCGACACGAAACAGAATCTGCTGCTCATTGGGTTGTGCCCGCAGCATCAGCTCCAGTTCGCCGCCGAGCTGGAACATTTGTTCGGCGTAGGGCAGGGCTTGGCGGCCGGCTTCGGTCAGTTCGAGTTGCCGTCCGACGCGCCGAAACAACTCGATGCCAAAGGTCTGTTCCAGCAATGAAATCTGCCCGCTGATGGTTTGTGGCGTGAGGTTCAGTTGCTCGCAGGCGCGCACGATGCTGCCGGTCTTGGCCACCACCCAGAAGTAATGCAATTGCCGATAGTTGAGCATTTCCGAGTTCCCCGTAGGAGCTGCCGAAGGCTGCGATCTTTTGATCTTGTTTTTTAAGCAACATCAAAAGATCGCAGCCTTCGGCAGCTCCTATGTTCGTAAAAACCGAAGTATACATGGCGAAAATACGAATTTTCCTGAAGTGTTCGCTTCCCTAGAATGCATCGCTATCAACGGGCCATCGTTCAGGTCCCGTTCGTTCTATCGAGGAAAGCATCATGAAGCTTAAAGCCACGGCACTGCTGATCACGTCTTTACTGGTACTGGCCGGTTGCGATCAGGCCGAGAAAAGCGCGCAACAGTTGATGGGCAAGGCTGCTGAAAGCGCCAAACAGGCGATTGACGATACCCACAAGGCCGCCGAACAGGCGCTCAGCGATGCCACCGGCGGGTTGATCAGCAAAAAAGAATCATCGGAAAAAGAATCGGAAAAAACCGAATCTTCCTCCCAGGAAATCTAAACCGTATTACAACGAGTCAGGACTGACCCATGGACTACCTTTTACAACTTGCCGCCAGCCCCACCGCCTGGGTCGCGCTCGCCACCCTGATCGTGATGGAGATCGTGCTCGGCATCGATAACCTGATCTTCATCTCGATCCTGACCAACAAGCTGCCCTTGCACAATCGACAGCGGGCTCGGCGCATCGGTATCGGCATGGCGCTGATCCTGCGTCTGGGCTTGCTGAGCACCATCGCGTTCATTGTCCAGTTGACCAATCCGGTGATCGAGATTCTCGGCCACGCGTTTTCCTGGAAAGACATGATCCTGATTGCCGGTGGCCTGTTCCTGTTGTGGAAGGCGACCACCGAAATCCATCACAGCATGGACCCGGCACCGGAAGACCCGAAGTCGGCGACCTCGACCGTGACCCTGGGCTTCGCTGCCGCGATCGGTCAGATCCTGATGCTGGACATGGTGTTCTCCATCGACAGCATCATTACCGCTGTCGGCATGACCGAGCATCTGCCGATCATGGTCATCGCGGTGGTGGTGTCGGTACTGGTGATGTTGCTGGCGGCTGATCCGCTGGCCAAATTCATCAACGACAACCCGACGGTGGTGATGCTGGCCCTGGGCTTCCTGATCATGATCGGCATGACGCTGATCGCCGAAGGCTTCGGCGCCCACGTACCGAAAGGTTACGTCTATGCGGCCATGGCATTCTCGGCTTCGATCGAGGCGTTGAACATGATGTCCCGCCGGGCCAGGCAGAAGCGGGTAGCCACTGAAGTCTGACCGCCGCTAAAAGAAACGGCCGCCTGGACTCCATGGAGTGCAGGTGGCCGTTTTTGTTGGTATCGGGTAATGGTGTTTGTCAGTGAGCGTTGGCGTGCTGGCTCGGTGTCTCGTCGGCTTGCGGCGCAGGTACGGGCTGAACAGGGTGATGGTGGCGGCGAGTAATACGCAGCACGCCCCACAGCATGGCGGCGGCTACCGCCAGCCAACCGCCGATCAACATCGCAATGATCATGGTCAGGCTCATCTATGCCTCCTCCTTGCCCTTCTGTGGGCACATGCGTTTCGCTGTCGTCCCTTCAGGGAACAGTCTAGCCGTTGCTGTATTTCAGGCTATTGAGCGAAAGTCGGCAGTCACCAACCAGTTCGCTCTATCGAATGCACAGGACTACCGTTTAAAGCTATACCGTAGCGGCGCGGCGACCTATGATCGACGACCAAGCCGGGAATGGGATTGCCTGGCGTCTGAACCTAACAAGAGAGAGATCATGGTGCGGGTATTTTCTCGAATTTTGTCGGCCATGCTGATCACCGGTTGCGTGGCAAGCCTGGCAGGCTGTGCCGGCAGCGTTGCACCCGAGATCAAGCGTTTGCCGGAGCGTGTCGAACTCAGCGGCCGATTCTACCGGGGGGATGCGTATCAAAGCGGGCCGCAGGTGCTGGCCAGCATGCTGTCTCAACAAGGCATCGTGATCACCCCTGGTTTGCTCGACAAGCCGTTGCATTTGCCGGGGGACGAAGCCCGGTTGCCACAGAACATGCAGAACCTGGCCCGTGAGTACGGGATGGTTGTTTATCCCCTGGACAGCAACCTTGCGGCCTTGTTGACGCAAGTCGCCGCCGGTTATCCGGTAATGGTGCGCTTTACCGAAGGCTCGGCCCTGTGGTCCGAACCGCGTTATGCCATTCTGGCCGGCTACAACCGCCAGAAGCAGACGGTCCTGCTGCGTGCCGGGATGAATCGCCGTGAACTGATGGGCTTCGGCTCCTTCGAGTCGGCGTTCAAGGACGCCGGTGGTTGGGCGGTGCTGATCCAGAGTCCGACGCAAATCCCGGCCCAGGTCGATCAACAGCGCTGGCTCAAGGCCGCCAACGATCTGGCTCAGGCCGGTCAGGAGCAGGCCGCCACCAAGGCTAAAAAAGCCTTGGCCGCGCAGTAGATCCGTTTGTCACCCGACGGGCACCATTGCTCGCCACCAGCCTCTGATCTTTGAGGGCCCGAAGCATTATCCCGGGCCGAGATCAGGAGGTGCCCATGGTTCGATCCACAACGCCCGTCGGTCCGCACTCATCTGAACATTCATCTGGTAATGAACTGGGTTTCGATCCCGACTCCCCGGACCTTGCCGATCCACAGGTCGACCCGATCGGGCCTGCCAAGGCACCGAGGGACGTGAAACCGGGCGACAACCCCAAGGCTCCGGCCAAACCCTATGATCCGCTGGGTAAACTCAAACCCTAGGCGCAACGACAGACTGGCGAAAAAAAGCCCCGGTCGATCGGGGCTTTTTATGCGTTGCCATTACGTTACTTCGACACTTCAACCACGCCGCTCTGCCGCTGCTTGAGGTTCTTGTCTGCCTTGTACTGCAAGGCTACGGAAGGCACGTCCGCGCTCCTCCCGCTCTCTACCCAATTACGCATGCGCGTGGCATCGGCAAAATGGGTGTACTTGCCATAGGCGTCAAGGATCACCAGGGCCACCGGGCGGTTACTCATTCGGGTCACCAGCACCAGGCAGTGACCTGCTTCGTTGGTGAAACCGGTTTTTGTCAGCTGGATGTCCCAGTCCGGCTTGCGAACCAAATGGTCGGTGTTGCGAAAGCCCAGGCTGTAGTTGGGTTTACGGAACGAGACGGTTTTTTCCTTGGTCGTGCTCAGCTCGGTCAGTAGCGGGTACTTGTGCGCGGCGATCAACAGCTTGCTCAGGTCGCGAGCGGTCGACACGTTGCGCGGGGAGAGACCGGTCGGCTCGACGAAGTGCGTGTTGGTCATGCCCAGTGCCCGGGCCTTTGCGTTCATTGCAGCAATGAACGCGGCATAGCCGCCCGGATAGTGGTGCGCCAGAGTCGCAGCGGCGCGGTTTTCCGAGGACATCAGGGCAATCAGCAGCATTTCCCGGCGCGGCAGTTCGCTCCGCAGCTTGACCCGGGAGAACACGCCCTTCATTTCTGGTGTGTCGCTGATGTTGACGTCGATGTATTCGTCCATGTTCTGCCGAGATTCAACCACGACCAGGCCAGTCATCAACTTGCTGACGGAAGCGATCGGCACCACCACGTCAGGATTGCTGGCATAGATGACTTTGTTGGTCTGCATGTCCAGTAGCAGGGAGCTGCCGGAAGCGAGCTTGAGTGTCTTCGTATCTCGCGGCGCTGCGGTGGTCTCGTCAGCACTGGCGATTGGCGTGAGGAAAGTCCCGGTAACTGCAAAAAATAGGCTCAGGATGGAAAGACGAATTTTCACGCTGGCAGACTCATAAAGGGTGTTGATAAGCCGTTTTGTAACGGGCTGTTTCCTGAAAAGCGCGACATTCTGGAGTATGGCTGAATAACTGTCGATGGTTGTTCAAGTAACGGGTGAAAGTCCCGAGAACATGAAAAAAAAGTCATTTTCCGGCGGGCGGTCGGTGTATTTAGCGGGCAAATAAAAACCCCGCCAGGGCGGGGTTCCTTGTCGCGCAGTCGGCGTCCGCGTTGAAACTCAGCTGTGCAGGGTTTCAGCAGCGTACAGGGTGTTCTCCAGCAGGCAGGCACGAGTCATCGGGCCTACGCCACCCGGTACCGGAGTAATCCAGCCGGCGCGGGGCAGGGCGGTTTCGTAGATCACGTCACCGACCAGCTTGCCGTCGTCCTGGCGGTTGATGCCGACATCGATCACGATCGCGCCTTCCTTGATCCATTCCCCCTTGACCAGGCCCGGCTTGCCGGCGGCCACGACGACCAGGTCCGCACGGCCGACATGGCCGGCCAGGTCCTTGGTAAAACGGTGGGTGACCGTCACGGTGCAACCGGCCAGCAGCAGTTCCATGGCCATCGGGCGACCAACGATATTGGACGCACCGACCACCACCGCATTCATCCCGTAGAGATCGACCCCGGTGCTTTCCAGCAGGGTCATGATGCCTTTGGGGGTGCAGGGGCGCAGCAGCGGGATACGCTGGGCCAGGCGACCGACGTTATAAGGATGGAACCCGTCGACGTCTTTATCCGGACGAATGCGCTCCAGCAATCTGGAGGCGTCCAGGTGTTCGGGAAGCGGAAGCTGAAGCAGAACGCCGTCGATTGCAGGATCGTCGTTCAGGCGATCGATCAGATCGGTCAGTGCTTCTTGAGTGGTTTCGGCAGGCAGGTCATAAGCTTGGGATAGAAAGCCGACCTCTTCACAGTCTTTACGCTTGTGCGAGACATAAACCTGAGAGGCAGGATCGCTGCCGACCAGGATCACCGCAAGCCCGGGCGTGCGCAGGCCTTGCTGGCGACGCTCGGTAACACGTTGGGCGATCTGCTGGCGCAGGCTGGCGGCGATCGATTTGCCGTCGATAAGTTGTGCAGTCATTGCGCGTGATTAACCATCGAGAGGGGAAAAAAAGAGAACGCATTCTCGCATGTCATGCGGTGAGGGCAAAGGCGCTTGGTCTGTAAATTCCCCTAACTCCTTTAATTAAATGAATTTTTTTTAAAAAGGATTTGACGACCTTCGGGGGGCTCTATACTATTCGTCGCACTTGTCGGGCACAGCCTAGCACTGGTTAGGAAGGTTGAGCGGGATTTTGGTTCTGTGAGACTGGAAAGCACTTAGTTTGTAGTCCTCCAAGGGTACAGCTAACAAGGCGCCCGTAGCTCAGCTGGATAGAGCATCCGCCTTCTAAGCGGATGGTCGCAGGTTCGAGTCCTGCCGGGTGCGCCATTAGGCAGCTTTGGCACAAGTAACGCGATATGGTGGGCGTAGCTCAGTTGGTAGAGCACGGGATTGTGACTCCCGTTGTCGTGGGTTCGATCCCCATCGTCCACCCCATATTTCGAAAGGCGCCGGATTAACAGTCTGGCGCCTTTGCTTTAAAAGCTTGACCCGCGGATGTGGTGGAATTGGTAGACACACTGGATTTAGGTTCCAGCGCCGCGAGGCGTAAGAGTTCGAGTCTCTTCATCCGCACCAATTAAAGCTTCACTCAGGCTGTTGGCCTGGCTGGAGCTTGATAAAGAAGTTGTTTGGCTTCTTTAACAGGCAATATGGTGGGCGTAGCTCAGTTGGTAGAGCACGGGATTGTGACTCCCGTTGTCGTGGGTTCGATCCCCATCGTCCACCCCATATTTCGAAAGGCGCCAGATTGAAAAGTCTGGCGCCTTTTTTGTTTCAGTGGTCGCAGGTTCCGGGCCGCAGGGGCAGGGCGTTTCGTCGTATTTATGTTTCTCGATGATGCCGTCCTGTCCGCCGGCCTTGCTTGCGAGCTCGGCTGTCAGGGAGATGATTGGCGACCTCTTCTATAATAGAAGGGTCGGCGCAGAGCCCTGGCGTGATTGGTTGTATTTGCCATCGGGGCGAGGTGCATTCGTGCATTCGCACCTATAAATTGCCTGCTGTGTTTTTGCCCGTTTTCAGTAGGGTGACTTCTTGAGTTTGACCCACTAGAATGCATGCCCTTGATTCTGGGGTCGGAAACGGCCGGCTAACGTCTGTGCAACGAGGAATATCCATGCAAGTTTCTGTTGAAAATACTACTGCTCTTGAGCGCCGCATGAGCGTCACCGTGCCGGCTGAGCGCATCGAGAGCCAGGTCAACAAGCGTCTGCAGCAGACCGCACAAAAGGCCAAGATTGCTGGCTTCCGTCCAGGCAAAGTGCCAATGAGCGAAATCAAGCGCCGTTTCGGTGCTGACGCTCGCCAGGAAGCTGTAGGCGACGTGATCCAGTCTTCTTTCTACGAAGCTGTGGTTGAGCAGAAGCTGAACCCGGCTGGCCAGCCTTCGATCGAGCCTAAGTCCCTCGAAGCGGGCAAGGACCTGGAATACGTTGCCGTATTCGAAGTGTTCCCTGAGTTCACCGTTGCCGGTTTCGAAGGTATCACCGTCGAGCGCCTGAGCGCTGACGTGGCTGATGCCGATCTGGACAAAATGCTGGAAATCCTGCGCAAGCAGAACACCCGTTTCGAAGTGGCCGATCGCGCTGCCCAGAACGAAGACCAGCTGAACATCGATTTCGTCGGCAAAGTCGACGGTGAAGTGTTCGCTGGCGGTTCCGCCAAGGGTACTCAGCTGGTTCTGGGTTCCGGCCGCATGATCCCTGGTTTCGAAGATGGCCTGGTTGGTGCAAAAGCCGGTGAAGAACGCGTTCTGAACCTGACTTTCCCAGAGGACTATCAGAACCTGGACCTGGCTGGCAAAACCGCCGAGTTCACCGTGACCGTCAACACTGTTTCCGAGCCAAAGCTGCCAGAACTGACCGAAGAATTCTTCGCTCAATTCGGTATCAAGGAAACCGGTCTGGATGGCTTCCGTGCCGAAGTTCGCAAGAACATGGAGCGCGAGCTGCGTCAGGCGATCAAATCCAAGGTCAAGAATCAGGTAATGGACGGTCTGCTGGCCACCAACCCGATCGAAGTGCCAAAGGCTCTGCTGTCCAACGAAGTCGACCGTCTGCGTGTGCAGGCTGTCCAGCAGTTCGGCGGCAACATCAAGCCTGACCAACTGCCGGCCGAGCTGTTCGAAGAGCAAGCCAAGCGTCGCGTCGTGCTGGGCCTGATCGTGGCTGAAGTGGTCAAGCAATTCGACCTCAAGCCTGATGAAACCCGCGTTCGCGAGATGATTCAGGAAATGGCTTCGGCTTATCAAGAGCCTGAGCAAGTTGTGTCCTGGTACTACAAAAACGACCAGCAACTGAACGAAGTTCGTTCGGTTGTGCTGGAAGAGCAAGTTGTGGATACTGTTCTGCAGAAAGCTAGCGTGACCGACAAATCGGTCTCTTACGAAGAAGCGGTCAAGCCGGTAGAAGCACCACAAGCCGACTGATCACTTTTGCGGTAAGAAGCAAACACCATAAGCCAGCCTTCGTGCTGGCTTATGCGTATTCAAGACATAACTATTTGGGAGTGACTGCAGAGCATGTTCCGTAATTCGTATATTCAGCAGAACTCTGATATCCAGGCCGCAGGCGGCCTGGTCCCGATGGTTGTCGAGCAGTCCGCTCGTGGCGAGCGCGCCTACGACATCTACTCGCGTCTCCTCAAGGAGCGAGTGATCTTTCTGGTCGGTCCCGTAGAGGACTACATGGCCAACCTGATCTGTGCGCAATTGCTGTTCCTTGAAGCGGAGAACCCGGACAAGGACATCCATCTCTACATCAACTCCCCGGGCGGTTCGGTGACGGCAGGCATGTCGATCTACGACACCATGCAGTTCATCAAACCCAACGTGGCGACTACCTGTATCGGTCAGGCGTGCAGCATGGGCGCGTTCCTGCTGACGGCCGGTGCCGCTGGCAAGCGTTACTGCCTGCCGAACTCGCGAGTGATGATTCACCAGCCACTGGGCGGTTTCCAGGGGCAGGCGTCGGATATCGAAATCCACGCCAAGGAAATCCTCTTTATTCGTGAGCGTCTCAACACGCTGATGGCCCTGCATAGCGGGCGCACTCTTGAAGAAATCGAGCGCGATACCAACCGCGACAATTTCATGAGTGCAGAAGCCGCGCGTGAGTACGGGTTGATCGATGAAGTGATCACCCAGCGCCCAGCCTGAAATAAGCAGCTCAAAATAGGGCTGGTCGGCGGGGCCGATCACCAGCGGGCTTGAAAAAGCCCGCAATAGCCTTCATCTTGTGTTGCAAGCCTATCGGATTTGGATCGAACGAATGACTGACACCCGCAACGGCGAGGACAACGGCAAGCTGCTCTATTGCTCCTTCTGTGGCAAAAGCCAGCATGAAGTACGCAAATTGATTGCCGGCCCCTCGGTCTTTATCTGCGACGAGTGCGTCGACCTGTGCAATGACATCATCCGCGAGGAGGTGCAGGAAGCACAGGCCGAAAGCAGCGCGCATAAATTGCCTTCGCCTAAAGAAATCAGCGGCATCCTTGATCAGTATGTGATTGGTCAGGAGCGTGCGAAAAAGGTTCTGGCCGTAGCGGTGTACAACCACTACAAGCGCCTGAATCAGCGTGACAAGAAGAATGACGACGTCGAACTCGGCAAGAGCAACATCCTGCTGATCGGCCCGACAGGCTCGGGTAAAACCCTGCTTGCCGAAACACTGGCCCGCTTGCTGAACGTTCCGTTCACCATCGCTGATGCAACCACCCTCACCGAGGCGGGTTACGTGGGTGAAGATGTCGAGAACATCATTCAGAAGCTGCTGCAGAAATGCGATTACGACGTGGAAAAAGCCCAGATGGGTATTGTCTACATCGATGAAATCGACAAGATTTCGCGCAAGTCTGACAACCCGTCGATCACCCGGGACGTATCCGGTGAAGGCGTGCAGCAGGCCCTGCTCAAGTTGATCGAAGGCACGGTCGCTTCCGTTCCGCCTCAGGGTGGTCGCAAGCATCCGCAGCAGGAATTCCTTCAGGTCGACACCCGTAACATCCTGTTCATCTGCGGTGGTGCGTTCTCTGGTCTGGAAAAGGTTATTCAAAACCGTTCCACCAAGGGCGGCATCGGCTTCAATGCAGAAGTGCGCAGCAAGGAAGAGGGCAAGAAAGTCGGTGAGTCCCTGCGTGAAGTCGAGCCTGACGATCTGGTCAAGTTCGGTCTGATCCCGGAATTCGTCGGTCGTCTGCCGGTACTTGCCACGCTGGACGAGCTTGACGAGGCTGCATTGATGCAGATTCTCACCGAGCCGAAAAATGCTCTGACCAAGCAGTATGCCAAGCTGTTCGAGATGGAAGGCGTTGATCTGGAATTCCGTTCCGACGCACTGAAATCGGTCGCCAAGCGTGCCCTGGAGCGTAAAACCGGTGCCCGTGGCCTGCGTTCGATTCTCGAAGGTGTATTACTCGACACTATGTATGAAATCCCCTCGCAATCGGAGGTGAGTAAAGTAGTGATCGATGAAAGCGTGATAGAAGGCAAGTCCAAACCACTGTATATCTACGAAAACAGTGAGCCGACCGCCAAGGCCGCGCCGGACGCTTAAGCGTCACGCAGCTTGAATAAAGAAGGGGCCTTCGGGCCCCTTTGCTATTGTGGGCCTGCAGGAACTGGCTTGTTCGGATCGCCGCACCGCAGCGAAAGCGGTCTCTGAAGGCGTATCCGGCGCATCGCAGCAGCTTTCATAAGCTGCAATCGTACAAGTGGCTCTTTTATCCGCTTGTTTTTTTCCAAGGCAGCCCCCATCTTGGTTTCAAGCTTACTTCCATCTGTTTACGGCCTTACGGCCGCCGTAGAGGCGAAATCATGAAGACAACCATCGAATTGCCTCTCCTGCCATTGCGTGATGTCGTGGTTTATCCGCACATGGTTATCCCGCTGTTCGTGGGGCGCGAGAAATCCATCGAAGCCCTCGAGGCTGCGATGACGGGTGACAAGCAGATTCTTCTGCTGGCCCAGAGAAACCCGGCTGACGACGATCCGGGCGAAGATGCCCTGTATCGCGTAGGTACGATTGCCACCGTTCTGCAGCTGCTGAAGCTGCCTGACGGTACGGTCAAGGTTCTGGTCGAGGGTGAGCAGCGGGGCGCCATTGAGCGCTTCAGCGAAGTGGACGGCCACTGCCGTGCCGAAGTCTCCCTGATCGACGAAGTCAACGCGCCAGAGCGTGAGTCGGAAGTCTTCGTACGCAGTCTGCTATCCCAGTTCGAGCAATATGTGCAGTTGGGCAAGAAAGTCCCGGCTGAAGTCCTGTCATCGCTCAACAGCATCGATGAGCCAGGTCGCCTGGTGGACACCATGGCCGCGCACATGGCCCTGAAGATCGAACAGAAGCAGGAAATCCTCGAAATCATCGATTTGTCGGCCCGGGTCGAGCACGTTCTGGCGTTGCTGGATGCCGAGATCGATCTGCTGCAAGTCGAAAAGCGCATTCGTGGTCGCGTCAAAAAGCAAATGGAACGCAGTCAGCGCGAGTACTACCTGAATGAGCAGATGAAGGCCATTCAGAAAGAGCTCGGCGACAGCGATGAAGGTCACAACGAAGTCGAAGAGCTGAAAAAGCGAATCGATGCCGCCGGCCTGCCAAAAGACGCGCTGACCAAGGCCATGGCTGAACTGAACAAGCTCAAGCAAATGTCGCCAATGTCCGCGGAAGCGACCGTGGTGCGTTCGTACATCGACTGGCTGGTTCAGGTGCCGTGGAAGGCGCAGAGCAAAGTGCGCCTGGATCTGGCGCGTGCAGAAGACATTCTGGATGCCGACCACTATGGCCTGGAAGAAGTCAAAGAGCGCATCCTCGAATACCTCGCCGTGCAAAAACGCGTGAAGAAAATTCGTGGTCCGGTGTTGTGCCTGGTCGGTCCTCCCGGGGTGGGTAAAACGTCCCTGGCGGAGTCGATTGCTCACGCCACCAACCGCAAATTCGTGCGCATGGCCCTCGGTGGCGTGCGTGATGAGGCGGAAATTCGTGGTCATCGCCGTACTTACATCGGTTCGATGCCAGGAAGATTGATTCAAAAGATGACAAAAGTGGGTGTCCGCAATCCGCTGTTCCTGCTCGATGAAATCGACAAGATGGGCAGTGATATGCGTGGCGATCCGGCATCGGCGTTGCTGGAAGTGCTCGATCCCGAGCAGAACCACAACTTCAACGATCACTATCTGGAAGTCGATTACGACCTTTCCGATGTGATGTTCCTGTGCACCTCGAACTCGATGAATATCCCGCCGGCGCTGCTGGACCGGATGGAAGTGATCCGTCTGCCGGGCTACACCGAAGACGAGAAGATCAACATCGCCGTCAAATACCTTTCGCCAAAGCAGATCGCGGCCAACGGCTTGAAGAAAGGCGAGCTGGAGTTTGACGCAGAGGCAATCCGCGACATCATCCGCTACTACACCCGTGAAGCCGGTGTGCGTGGGCTTGAGCGACAGATTGCCAAGGTTTGCCGCAAGGCCGTCAAGGAGCATGCTCTGGAAAAACGTTTCTCGGTGAAGGTTGCCGCAGACATGCTGGAGCACTTCCTGGGCGTGCGCAAATTCCGCTACGGCCTGGCCGAACAGCAGGATCAGATCGGTCAGGTGACCGGGCTGGCGTGGACTCAGGTAGGTGGCGAATTGCTGACCATCGAAGCCGCTGTCGTGCCGGGCAAGGGCCAGTTGATCAAGACCGGTTCCCTGGGTGATGTGATGGTCGAGTCAATCACTGCAGCCTTGACCGTTGTGCGCAGCCGGGCGAAGAGCCTGGGCATTCCCCTGGACTTCCATGAGAAGCGCGACACGCACATCCATATGCCGGAAGGGGCGACCCCGAAAGACGGTCCTAGCGCCGGTGTGGGCATGTGCACGGCCCTGGTTTCGGCATTGACCGGCATTCCGGTGCGCGCGGATGTTGCCATGACTGGCGAAATCACCTTGCGTGGCCAGGTGCTGGCCATTGGCGGCTTGAAAGAAAAACTGCTGGCTGCCCATCGTGGCGGAATCAAGACCGTGATCATTCCTGAAGAGAATGTGCGCGATCTCAAAGAGATTCCGGACAATATCAAGCAGGATCTACAGATTAAACCGGTCAAATGGATTGACGAAGTCCTGCAAATTGCGTTGCAATACGCGCCGGAGCCCTTGCCGGACGTGGCTCCGGAGATAGTCGCGAAGGATGAGAAACGCGACGCAGATTCTAAGGAAAGAATTAGCACGCATTAGTACGTATTTGCCTGGGGGGCTTTCTTGACAGCTTTTTAGAGCCCTTGTTATAAAGCGGCTCTTAAGTGTCTGTAGGCCATTCAGCACTCGTTTTTGCTTTCACCAAAAAAACTTAGAATCATACTCAAATAGATATAAGGGGACTTAGAGTGAACAAGTCGGAACTGATTGATGCTATCGCTGCATCCGCTGATATCCCGAAAGCTGCTGCTGGCCGTGCGCTGGACGCTGTAATCGAATCCGTCACTGGCGCTCTCAAGGCTGGCGACTCTGTTGTTCTGGTTGGTTTCGGTACTTTCTCCGTAACTGATCGTCCAGCTCGAATCGGTCGTAACCCACAGACCGGTAAGACACTGGAAATCGCGGCAGCCAAAAAACCAGGTTTCAAAGCCGGTAAAGCACTGAAAGAAGCTGTCAACTAAGTTCGATTCAGGTTTTTACCCATCCGGGTCGGGGTCATGCCTGACTTGGCAGCGGAGCGGCAGTCCTGACTGCAGGTCGCCGGTTCAAGACACCGAGGGTCGCCAGTTCGAACCCTCGATCCGCTCCGCCAGTTACGAGAAGGCGCATCCTCGGATGCGCCTTTCTTCTATCCGGATTCTACCCACGCTCCACGGTTGCCTAATTTTGAAGTTCAACCGTTTCTGGGGGACGCATGCTGCAGAATATCAGGGACAATTCACAAGGCTGGATTGCCAAGACTATTATCGGGGTCATCGTTGTTCTGATGGCTTTGACCGGTTTCGACGCCATTTTCAAGGCCACGTCGCACAGTAATGATGCGGCCAAGGTCAATGGCGATGAAATCAGCCAGAACGAGCTGAGCCAGGCGGTCGATATGCAACGCCGCCAGCTCATGCAACAGCTGGGCAAGGATTTCGATGCATCCTTGCTGGATGAAAAAATGTTGCGCGAATCGGCGCTCAAGGGCCTGATCGACCGCAAACTGCTGCTGCAAGGCGCAGAAAACTCTAAATTCGCTTTCTCCGAAGCGGCGCTTGATCAGGTCATCCTGCAAACACCAGAGTTTCAGGTGGATGGCAAGTTCAGCTCCGAGCGTTTCGATCAGGTGATTCGCCAACTCGGCTATAGCCGCATGCAATTCCGCCAGATGCTGGCTCAGGAAATGCTGATTGGTCAGCTGCGTGCCGGCCTGGCTGGTAGCGGTTTCGTGACCGATGCACAGGTACTGGCGTTTGCCCGTCTGGAAAAACAGACCCGCGATTTCGCTTCCCTGAACATCAAGGCCGACCCGGCGGCTGTGAAGCTGACCGACGATGAGGTCAAGGCCTATTACGACGAACACGCCAAGGAATTCATGACGCCGGATCAGGTGGTCATCGATTACCTCGAGCTGAAGAAAGCTTCCTTCTTCGATCAGGTCAGCGTCAGCGACGAAGACTTGCAAGCGGCCTATCAGAAAGAGATCGCGAACCTGTCCGAGCAACGCCGGGCTGCGCACATTCTGATTGAAGTGAACGACAAGACCACCGAGGCACAAGCCAAGGCGAAGATCGAAGAGATCCAGGCCCGTCTGGCCAAGGGTGAGAAGTTCGAGGCGCTGGCCAAGGAGTTCTCCCAGGATCCGGGGTCGGCGAACAACGGCGGTGACCTGGGTTATGCCGGTCCTGGCGTCTACGACCCAGCGTTCGAAAAAGCCCTGTATTCGTTGGCCCAGGACCAGGTCTCTGGTCCGGTTCGCACCGACTTCGGTTTCCACCTGATCAAGCTGTTGGGCGTGCAAGCGCCAGAAGTGCCAACGTTCGCCAGCCTGAAAGACAAGCTGACCCATGCTCTGAAGACCCAGCAGGTCGAGCAGCGTTTCGTCGAGGCGAGCAAGCAACTGGAAGACGCCTCGTTCGAAGCGTCCGATCTGGCTCAGCCAGCGCAGGACCTGAAACTGACCGTGCAGACGTCCAAGCCGTTCGGCCGTGAAGGCGGTGAGGGTATTGCGGCCAACCGTGCCGTAATCACTGCTGCGTTCAGCCCGGAAGTCCTGGATGAGGGGGCGAACAGCGGCGCCATCGAGCTCGATCCGGAAACCGTGGTCGTGTTGCGCGCCAAGGAGCACCTGAAACCTTCGCAATTGCCACTGGAAAGCGTTTCTGCCGCGATCCGTGTGCAATTGGCCAAGGAGCACGCCAGCGCCGATGCCAAGACCAGGGCCGAGGCCCTGATTGCCAGCCTGCGCGATGGCAAGACCCCGCTGGATCAGGCGATCGATGGCCAGGCCTGGAAAGTCACCAAGGCGGCGAGCCGTGCTCAGGAAGGGATTGATCCTGCGGTGCTGCAAGCGCTGTTCCGCATGGCCAAGCCTGCGACCAAGGACAAACCGACCTTCACCAGCGTGACATTGGCCGATGGCAGCCTGATGGTCCTGCGCCTCAATGGCGTAAACGAAGCAGCGGCGCCGACCGAAGAAGAGAAAGCACAATATCGTCGCTACCTCGCTTCACGCATTGGCCAGCAAGACTTTGCGGCTTATCGCAAGCAGCTGGAAAGCCAGGCGGATATCAAGCGTTACTGATACCTGACCAGGTTTAGTGCTGTACAGGAGACCCCGGCCGAAAGGCCGGGGTCTTTTTTGTTGTGCGCCGTACGTCATTTGCTGCGGTGACTTTTCCGTAAAACCGGGGTCAATCAGCCTGTAACCGTTTTAAGGCACGATCGATGCTCCGCTAAGCATCGTTCTGTTGCACAATATGCCCCGAACCGTTTTCCTCAGGATGTTCAATGTTTAAATCACTTCCCATGCGGGTTGTCGGGCTGGCAGCCATGCTTGCCGCTGCGGCCGGTTGTTCCTCGAACAAGGCCGCCATCTACGAGCATGAGAACTTCGACGACTCCGGAACCTTTTCCCGCAACTATCCGGTCACCGATACCCAGAGCTGTGAAGCCGCCCGTCGCGCCTTGCTCAGCCAGGGTTACATCATCACCAGCAACGATTCGAAGCTGGTCAGCGGTCACAAGAGCTTCCAGCAGACCGGCGAGAACCACATGGAGATCAGCTTCAGTGTGGTCTGTGCCGATGACGGCAGCGAAGGGCACCACGCGACTGTATTCGCCAACGCCCTGCAGGATCGTTATGCGCTGAAGAAGACCAACAACTCCGCCAGTCTCGGTGTGGGTGTGCTGGGCTCGGTATCGATGCCGATCGGTTCATCGGACGATTCGATGGTCAAGGTGGCCAGCGAAACCGTCACGTCGGCCAAGTTCTATGAGCGTTTCTTTGCACTGATCGAGTCGTTCCTGCCACCGGAAGCAAAAAAAGCGGCACACATTACCGAAAAACCGAAAACCGATCTGGGCATGCCTGAAGCCAAGGCAGCACCGGCACCACTGGCACCTGCCCCGGTACCCGCTACAGAGCCTGCGGCTTCCGAGCCGGTGACCCCGCCTCCTGAGGCGCCGCCGATCACGCCGACCGAGAGTGTAGCGCCGGCACCGTCCCCGGAAATCGTCACGCCACCGTCGAACCCGAGTGACTTGCCGCCGCCGAGCGAACCCATTCCGGCGATGCCTGTCTCCGGCCAGTGAGGGTGACACCACAGGGTCGGATCAAATGAGCCGATCCTGTGGCCAGCCAAAAGATTGACCCGCATCAAGCAAGTCCGCTGTTCTGCAGCCTCCCGCGAAAAACCCCATGATAAATTCCTGACCAGATGCTACGTTTTATTCAGTAGCGACAGAGTGTCGTGTCCGCGTCATTTTTCTTTCACGCGGGCACTTTATGCTCAAGGACTGGGTCATTTATTCAGACGTTTTTCACTACGGGTTGGGGGATTCAAAAATGGACGATTATCAAGAAGAACTGCTCGAGTACCAGGCTTTCGAACTGGACCCACTGGAGCCGGCGGAAGACGCTACCGAGTTGTAGGCATCAGGCGGATTGGCGATGGCTGCGGCGAAATTCGCCGGGTGTCTGCCCGTTCCAGCGTTTGAAAGCGCGTTGAAACGCTTCGGCTGAGGCAAAACCCAGCAGGTAGGCGATCTCTCCGAACGCCAGTTCCGTGTCACGTATGTAAGTCATGGCCAGGTCGCGACGGGTGTCGTTGAGAATCGCACGAAATTGTGTGCCTTCATCGGCGAGCTTGCGACGCAGGGTCCAGGTAGGCAGCTTCAGGCGTGCCGCCACCTCTTGCAGGTCGGGCTCCCGACCACCATTGAGTAACGGCCCCAGCAGCGCGATGATGCGTTCACGCAGGCTGCGGGTGCGCGTCAGTTGCTCCAGCTCCCGCTCACACAACTGCAGCAAGTGCCGCCAGGTACTCGGGCAATGCTCGGGGTTGCGTTGTGCGAGGCTGGAAAGGCTCAAGCGCAGTTGATTGTGTTCGCTGCCAAACACAATCGGACAATCACCCAAAACGTCATAGGCCGCGCGGTAACCGGGCTCCTCGAATTCGATCTCGATACGTTCGGCGCGCAGCGGGGAAGGGCTGACACTGGATAATTGCTGCAACCAGCCGGCGATGATCGAATCCACCACGAAGCGGTTGTAGGCGTTATAGGGGCTGATCGAATAGAAACGTAGCCAGGCGCCCTGGGCGTCTTCGTGAAAGCTTGATTGACCCCGATAATTCGAACCATACAAGGCTTCGAATCGAATCAGGCAGCGCGCGGCTTCACGTACGGTCGGCGCCTGCGCCGCAGTCACGCCAGCGAGACCGGTTTGGCTCAGGCGACTGAGCTGGCCCATGCGCAAGCCAAGGGCCGGGTTGTCGGTCAGTTGAATGGCGCTGTGGCCCAGGCGCATGTAGCGCGGTATCGACAGCCGGGCACCGGCTTCGCTCAGGCGCGCCGCATCGAGGCCGTATTGGTCGAGCAGTGGCTGCGGATCGATACCGTGACTGCGCACGGCATCGGCCAGGCTATGAACAAAGCCCACCGACAGATCGCCGAGGCGCATTGGCTGCGGTTTCATGGCTTACAACCAGAGGTTCAGCAAACGCGCACCCTGGGCGTTGCCGTCGGCGAAGTGCTGGCCGTTGCTGCTGAGGAAACTATGTCCGGCGCTGCCCTGATCCCAGAACCGACCTCGCAGGAACACACTTATGCCAGCGACAGCCTGACTGGCCGGTGTCCGGGTCGTGAGGGTCAGGCGCTGCCAGGCTTGGCCTTCACTGACCTCTCCGGGCTTCAAGTTGACCGACACCGGTTCCGGCGATCCCCCGTAGCCGTGCCACGGTTGGTCCCAGGTGCCACGGCCGGTGATAAAGGCCGGTACTGCAACCAGCTGTACGCTTTGGTCGTTGAGCTTGAGGTAGTTTTCCGGGTACCAGCTGTCGTGGCCGATCAATACGCCCAGCCTTCCTGCGGGGGTATCAACGACGTTGAGCGAGTGGTCGCCGTTCGCCTTGATCCCGTTCTGTTCTGCGAAGAACGGGTGCATCTGGCGCTGGGGTTGGCCGATCGGCACGCCTTCGCTGTTGAACACCACGCTGCTGTTGTACAGAGCGCCGCGGCCGATTTTCAAGGTGCCGTCGATGATGCCCGGTTCGGGCAGCACGATGGAGCCTGCCACCAGCGTCACGTGGAATTCCCTGGCCAGTCCTCCGAACAATGCCTGGTAGTCCCTGGCCATTGCCTTGGCTTTCATGCGCAGGTGGGCATCGTCCAGACGGTTGCCACCCTCGGCGCTGATCAACGCCTTGGCGAACTTCAGGGGATTGCTCACCGCCAGCCAGTTCATGGCCTGCTTGAGAGTGCTGGCCTGATACAACTCGTCCTTCTCGCCGCTGACCATCAGCCAGGTACCGATGTGTTCCGGCAACACGACGACGGTCTTGCCGTTCAACAAGCCCTGATCCCGGGCTGCTTGCAGATAGGCCGCGAGCTTGCGGTGCAGACGCTCGGGACTTTGATAATCGGTAGGAAACAGTTCGGGCTGGATGCCCAGCAGATTGCCACGGTCCGCAGGCGTACCCTGGTCGACCGCCAGGTTGATTCGCAGGTCCGAAAGGTAATGACCCACCGGCCGGTCCGCGGCCCACATTGCGTAGGTCGTGAGGGCGGCGAGCAACGCCATGGAGAATGTCAGGTACAAAAATTTGCGCATGGGGACACAGTTTACAGCCTGGAGCCGGGCGTGGCTTTTGATTTGGAGCTGGATCGAGCATAAAGGGAATCAAGGACTTAGTGGGCACGTTTCAACGTTGGCTGTTTTTTGCTGGCGGCTGCCTGTCTGCGCCGGGTTAAAGGTAAGTGAGCAGACAGAGGGGAACGCCGGTCGGCCATCACTTGGCTCGACCGGCCGGCGGGTGAGCGTTATTTGGTGACCAGCAGTTCCGGGCCGAGGTAGTCGTTGATCTGGTTGATATCGTCGTCGCCCAGGCTGCCCACCGATGAGGCCAGGCGCAGGCGCGACATCAAATAGCGCAACTTGGCGTCGAACAGATCGTGGCGCGCAACGAAGAGCAGCTCTTCGGCATTGAGGACATCCGAGTTGGTGCTGGTGCCACCCTCTTTGAAGCCCTTGCGTGACGATGCCAGTGAGCGCTCGTTGGATTCCACTGCCTTCTCCAGCGCGCGAATGCGTTTGGCGCCGCTCAGGATGCCTTGATACTCACGGGTGGTTTCGGTGATGACTTCCTGTCGCGCGGCGTCGAGTTCATTGATGGCCTTATCGCTATTGGCACTGGCCTGGCGTGTCAGCGCGCTGACGCCGCCACCGCTGTACAGCGGGATATTGACTTCCAGCCCGATCGAGCCGTAGTGGTTGCGTTGATTCAACTCGGAGAGTGATTGGCTCTCACCCTTGGTGTAGCCGGCAATGAAATCCAGTGTTGGCCAGTGGCCGGCACTGGCGCGCTTCACTTCTTCCGCTGCGAGGTCGCTGCTATAACGGCGCGCATGGATCAGCGGGCTATCGGCCTGGGCTTTGACCAACCAGTCCTGCAGGTTGCTCGGTAGCAGCGGTGGTGTATCGAAGCTCGGGCGCAAGGTGGTCAGTGACTGGGGAGTTTCACCGATATATTCCTCGAGCTTGGCGCGCGCGTTGATCAGGTTGTCTTGTGCTTCGATCAGTTCGGCATCGGCAAGGTCGCGACGAGCGGTCGACTCGTCGATGTCGGTGACGGTGCCAGCCCCCAGTTCCATGCGCCGTTTCGCCGAGGCGAGCTGTTCTTCGAAGGCATTCAGCTTGGACTTGGCCAGGACGATGGTTTCGCTGGCCAGCAGCACATCGAAATAGCTTTCGGCCAGGCGCACCGCGGCGTCCTGGGTCTTGGCGTCGAACACCGCGACGGCGTAGTCGGCACGCTGCTGACCCTGGCGGTATTCGGCCATCTTCTCTTTGTTGAACAGCGGCTGGCGCAGGCGCACGTTGGCGCCCTTGGAGTCGTAATGGAGATCTCTGTCGACGTTGTTCTGGCTTTGGGAGCCATTGACCTTGTTGTGGTAGCCCGAGGCATTGATCTGCGGTAGCAGGCCGGCCTTGCCAATGGCGCGGTTTTCCTCGCCAGCCTCTTTTTCATGCACGGAGGCTTGATAGATAGGGCCCTGGAATTGCAACAGATCCCAGGCTTGTTTGAGGTCCATGGCACTGGCCGGCAGGGCCAACCCAAGCAAGCAGAAGAGCAGGCAATGACGTTCCATCTCATTGTTCCTTGAATGAGCTGTCCACACGATCGAGCATTGGTTTAAGAAGATAGCTGATCATGTTGCGTTCGCCTGTCTTGATGGTGACGCTGGCGGGCATGCCGGGGCGAATGTGATTGCTGCCAAGCAGGCCCATGCCATCGGAAGTGACTTCCACCTGGGCCAGATAGAACGGTTGCTTGCTTTCCTCGTCCATCAGGCGGTCGGCGGAGACGGTCTTCACGCGGCCGGGGATGTTGGGCGTCTTGGCATGGTTGAAGGCCGGGAAGGAAATGTCCACGGGCAGGCCGGGGACCATCTTGTCGATGGCCTGCACGGGAATCATCGCGTCGACTTGCAAGGGTTCGTTGACCGGGACGATTTCCATGATCTTGAAGCCGGGCTGAATGACCCCGCCGACGGTGGCAATGCTCAGGCCCTGGACCATGCCATCGATGGGCGAGCGAATCACCGTGTGAGTCACTTCATAATCGAGCGAGCGCAAGCGGTCGGCCAGAGTGGTGTTTTCCTTGGCGGTGTCGGTCAGTTGCGATTCGACTTCCTTCAGGTAGTCGTGCTGGCGCTGCAGGATGCGCAGCTTGATTTCGGTGGTCTGGCTACGCACACGGGCGATGTTGTTGAGGTTCTCGGCCTGACCGGCGGAGAGGTCGGCATTGCTGCGTTCCAGCTCAAGCAGGTGGTTGCGCGGCACATAGCCTTCGGCTGCCAATACACGGGTGCCTTGCAGTTCCTGATTGAGGAAACTGATCTGCGAGGCGCGGGCACTGTAGACCTGCTGCAGGCCCTTGAGCTGCACCGCCGACGCAGCCAGGTTCTCCTGCAGGATGCTGATTTCGCCAGCGAGCCCTGCGCGCCGGGTGTCCAGCAGGCGCTGTTGCAGGTCCATGGCGGCCTCCAGGCGGTGATCCCCCTTGAAGCGCGTGAGCAACTCGGGATCGAAGTTCACCACAGCGCGGCCGTCACGTTCCGCTTCCAGGCGATTTTCCACGGTCTTGCTGACGATGTACTGGGCGCTGACCGCACCCTCTTCGGCCGCGGCACGCAACGAGTCGAGGCGGACCACCTCCTGACCTTTTGTCACCAGATCGCCTTCGCGAACGAGAATGGCCTCCACGGTACCGCCGGTAAGGTGCTGCACGGCTTTGCGATTGTTGGTGACCTTGACCGTGCCTGTGGCTACCACGCCGGCGTCCAGCGGTGCCAGCCAGGACCACAGGAGGAAGCCGCCGAAGCCGGCGAGCACCAGCCACACGCCCCATCGCGCGGGCCTGCCGACGTCCAGATCTACCATGCTCTTGGTATCGGCCTTGATTATCTCGGTGTGTTGGCTCATTTGCATGATCGGTCACTCCCGCGCTTTGACGGAGGCCAGAGGGGTCGACGCGCCAGCAGGCATCACACTGGCCTTGCGCAGCGCTGCGAATACTTCATCGCGCGTGCCAAGCATCTGCACGCCGCCGTCGCGCAGCATCAGCACCTTGTCGACGGCGCAGAGTACGTTGGGACGGTGGGAAATCAGGATGACGGTGGCGCCACGGTCCTTGAGTTCGGCCAGGGCATCGACCAGGGCCTTTTCGCCAACGTCGTCGAGGTTGGCGTTCGGCTCGTCGAGCACGATCAGATTAGGTTCGCCATACAACGCCCGGGCCAGGGCGATGCGTTGCTTCTGTCCGCCGGAAAGCGGGCTGCCATCGGTGCCCAGGCGAGTGTCATAACCCTGCGGAAAACGCAGGATCATTTCGTGCACGCCAGTGGTCTTGGCGGCGCGGATGACCGCTTCGCTGTCCACTTCGCCAAAGCGCGCAATGTTGTCGGCGATGTTGCCTTCGAACAGCTCCACGTCCTGTGGCAGGTAACCGAGCCAAGGGCCAAGTTCGCCCTTGTTCCAGTTGAATATGTCCGCGCCATCCAGGCGCACCTTGCCCGCCTGCGCCGGCCAGACGCCAACCAGCAGGCGGGCGAGGGTGGATTTGCCCGAGGCGGATGGGCCGATAATGCCAAGGCTTTCACCGGGGACAAGGCTGAAGCCCACGCCGCGCAGAATCGTGTTGTTGGTACCGGGGGCACCGGCATACACATTCTCAACCGCCAGCATGCCCTGCGGCCGCTGCAGCGACATGCTCGGTGGACGGCGCGGATAGTCGTGCAGCATCTCGTTGAGCCGGCCCCAGGCCGAACGGCAGCCGAGCAGTTGTTTCCATGATGCGATGACCTGTTCCACCGGACCCAATGCGCGACCGGTGAGAATCGAGCAGGCGATCATCATCCCCGGAGTGATCTTGCCTTCGATCGCCAGCAACGCGCCGGCACCGAGGATCAGCGACTGCAAGGTGATCCGCACGAAGCGCCCGGTGCTGCTGATCAAGGCGGCGCGGTCGGAGGCCATCGTCTGCATTTCCAGAATGCGCAAATGGCTCTGGAACCAGCGCTTGCTGATCGACGGCAGCATGCCCATGGCCTCGATGACCTCGGCGTTGCGCAGGTTGTTGTTGGCGTACAGGGAGGAGGACAGGGCGGCCTGATTGGCTTCGGCCAGCGGCTTCTGCGTCGCCTTTTCCGTGAGGTAGGCCAGGCCCATCAGAATCAGCGAGCCGATCAGGGTGAGCAGTCCGAGTATCGGGTGAATCAGGTAGGCGACCAGCAGGTAGATCGGCGTCCACGGTGCATCGAAGAAAGCGAACAGGGAGTTGCCGGTGACGAACTGACGAACCTGCGCGAGATCTTGCAGCGCCTGGGCCGGATTACCTCCGGCGCGGCTCAGGTTGCGCTCGAATGCAGCGGTGAAAATGCGCTGGTTGAGCTCCATGTCGAGGCAGTTGCCGACCCGGATCAGCACGCGGGTGCGGATCATTTCCAGCGTAGACATCAGCAAGAACAGACCTACCACCAGCACAGTCAACATCGCCAGCGTCGTGACGTTGCGACTGACCAGGGCTCGATCATAGACCTGCAGCATATAAACGGCTGGCGTCAACATCATGACGTTTATGACGCCGCTGAACGCTGCCAGCGAGTAAAAACTGCGGCGCATGCGAAAAAGCGCGTCGGCCAGTTCGGAACGGATGCTCGACTGCTTGGGCATGTTGGTCCTCCCACTTCGAAAAGCCGGTTGCCATTTTGGCGCAACAGCCAACGGTAAATGTAGTTCCGTGAACAGCTTATGGACACGCAGGCCGGTCGCTCTATGGATGGCGAGTCTTGCGAAATCGCTGCGTTGCTCCCTTATGCAGCAGCGTAGGTGGCGGCGAAACAGTTCGAAATAACATTTTGCTCTATACCTGCGCTCAACTTTCTATATGTCTTTTAAAAACAGCTAGTTGAGAGGCGTTGCGCCGGTCGTCTGTTTTAACGACGTAATATTGACAAGGATTTGCTATGGAACTTTAGTCTTAGTTATCGGGGGTCCGCCCGCTGAAGCTTGCCATAGCATTTGGCAATGCAAGGCACGGTGATTCTCCCGAGAGGAGCCGAATCATGTCGTTCATTTCGTTCTTTTGCAGAGGGACGGTGCTGTACAGGACGTTCGCCTTCACTTCCAGATTCCATGGCCCGCCCAAGGCTCGGATTCGCTCTGCCTGATCACCCGGCAAGCAACTCATTTCGCGAATTCCCGACGTGTATCCCGGGTCCCGGGTAGCGCCAGCTCTCGCTAAAAAACATAACCAACAAACTGCGCAAGCCAGCACTTGACTTGGCGCGGCGGGACTTTCTCGTCCCGTGCCTTTACCCAGACACATCGAGGGCAATCCAAATGGCCAACTTTAATCAATCCGATCTTGAGTTCATTCTCCAGCAGATTTTCATCGCGGAGGCAAACTCGGCCGGGCAGTTGCTTGTCGACCTGATACCGAGCCCGGAATTTGCTTTCGGTCTGCGTACGGTCGACGGGACGTTTAACAACCTGGGTCTGCATCAGAGCGAGTTCGGCGCAGCCGACAACTTTTTCCCGCGCTTGACTACTCCAGTCTTCAGCCCCGCTGAGGCGGGCACCTCTTACACCCAGACCAGCGGCCTGGTGATCGACTCGCAGCCGCGCACCATCAGCAACCTGATCGTCAACGATACCGCCACCAACCCGGCGGCGGTCGCGGCCACGTTCGATCCCGGTCTGGATGGCATCCTCGGCACGGTTGACGATGTCTTGAAGGCCGGTGCGCAGGTCGTTACTGGAACCCGTACCGACGGCACGACGTTCCAGACCTTTTTCATTCCTAACGTGGCACCGGACGCGGGCCTGTCCGCGCCGTTCAACTCGTGGATGACTTTCTTCGGTCAGTTCTTCGACCACGGCCTGGACCTTGTCACCAAGGGCGGCAGCGGCACGGTGTTCATCCCGCTGCAGCCGGACGATCCGTTGTTCGTTCCGGGTAGCCCGACCAACTTCATGGTGTTGACGCGGGCCACCAACCTGCCCGGACCCGATGGCATCCTCGGCACCGCCGACGATATCCACGAGGCTTCAAACACCACCACGCCGTTCGTCGACCAGAACCAGACCTATAGCTCGCATCCCTCGCACCAGGTATTCCTGCGCGCCTATGAACTCGATGCCGCCGGCAAGCCGATGGCGACCGGCGAACTGATCACCAATCGTGACCTGGGCGCCGATGGCCTGTTCGGCACGGCCGACGACGTCGCAATCGGCGGGATGGCCACCTGGAAAGTGGTAAAAGCGCAGGCGCGCGACCTGCTTGGCATTAATCTTACCGATGCCGACTTCGATAACGTGCCGCTGCTCGCCACCGATGCCTACGGCAATTTCCTCAGGGGCCCGAACGGCTTCCCGGTGGTCATGATGAGGGGCGCGGATGGTATTGCCGATACCGCCGATGATATTCTCGTCGAGGGTAATCCTGCTGCGCCGATCAGCCTGGTCAATGCCGTGCGCACCGGCCACCAGTTCCTCATCGATATCGCCCACACCGCCGTTCCGGTGGACAGCCAGACCGGTGCGCCACTGACGGCCGATGCCGACCTCGTTGCCGGTGGCCCGGTGGCTGCTGGCTTCTACGACAACGAGCTGCTCGACGCGCACTACATCGCCGGCGATGGCCGGGTCAACGAGAACATCGGCCTGACCACCGTCCACTCCATCTTCCACTCGGAGCACAACCGGCTGGTCCAGCAGACCAAGGACACAGTCCTCGCCTCTACGGCCGCCGGCGACCTGACGTTCCTGAACCAGTGGCTGCTGACGCCCGTCACGGCTGTTCCTGCTGATCTGACGACCTTGAACTGGAACGGTGAGCGCCTGTTCCAGGCGGCGAAATTCGGCACCGAGATGCAGTATCAGCATCTGGTGTTCGAAGAGTTCGCGCGTACCGTTCAGCCGCAAGTCGACGCCTTCCTGGACTTCGATGACACGATCAATCCGTCGATCGTCGCCGAGTTCGCGCACACGGTCTTTCGCCTCGGCCACTCGATGCTGACCGAGACCATCGACCGGCTGGACCCCAACTTCGTCTCCAGCGAGATCGGCCTGATTCAGGCCTTCCTCAACCCGCTGGCGTTTGCGACCAGCGGCCCGACGCCTGCGCAGGCGGCCGGCGCCATCGTCCGCGGCTTGACGCGCCAGGCCGGCAACGAGATCGATGAGTTCGTCACCGAAGCGGTGCGCAACAACTTGCTGGGCCTGCCGCTCGACCTGCCCGCCCTCAACATCGCGCGCGGCCGCGATACCGGCATCCCGTCCTTGAACGAGGCGCGCCGTGAATTCTACGCCGGCACCGGCGACAACCAGCTGAAGCCCTACACCAGTTGGGCCGATTTGGTGCAACACCTGAAGCACCCGGAATCGCTGATCAACTTCATCGCCGCCTATGGCACGCACGCCTCCATTACCAGCGCCACCACGCTCGACGCGAAACGCGTAGCGGCCTCTCTCCTGGTGTTGGGCGGCGTCGGTGAGCCGGTGGATCGCCTGGACTTCCTCCACAGCACCGGTGTCTGGGCGAACAACGCCGGGGCGGACGGTATTGCGAACACCGCAGACGACGTTACCATCTCCGGCGTTGATGACATCGACTTCTGGGTCGGTGGCCTGGCCGAGGAAAAAATGCCGTTCGGCGGCATGCTTGGCTCGACCTTCAACTTCGTCTTCGAGGAGCAGCTTGAGAACCTGCAGAACGGCGACCGGCTCTACTACCTGCACCGCACCCAGGGACTCAACTTCCTGAGCGAGCTCGAGAACAACTCGTTCGCCAAGATGGTGATGCTCAACACCGACGCGACCCATCTCCCGGCGCTCGCCTTCTCGACCCCGACCTTTACCCTTGAGGTCGACCCGACCAGACAGTTCAACCGGAGCGTGATTGCCGGTCCGGACGGCATACTGGGCACCGTCGACGACCTGCCCGGCAATGCCGATCCCACTGGCGGCATCATCATCAACGGCGTCGTGATCACGCCGCTGGTCATCCGCGACAACCCCAACACGGTCGGTCCCGATACCAACTACCTGCAGTACACCGGCGAAGACCATGTGGTGCTCGGCGGCACGGTCGGCAATGACATTCTCGTCGCTGGTGACGGCGACGACACGCTCTGGGGCGACGCCGGCAATGATCGCCTCGAAGGCGGCTACGGCAACGACGAGATCGAGGGTGGCGCTGGCGACGACATCATCACCGACGCGGGCGGCGACGACGTCATCCACGGTGAGGCCGGCAACGACGTCATTCACGGTGGTAAGGGCGTAAACCTGATCCTCGCCGGTGACGGCAACGACTTCATCGTGACCGGCGAGGACTTTTCGGAGGTCTTCGCCGGCGCCGGCAATGACTTCATGCTCGGCAGCCGGGTGAACTTGCCAATGACGGGCGGCGATGGCGACGACTGGATCGAGGTCGGGAACCAGGACGGCTCCCCCGGCGACAATTTCGCCGGTAACCTGCCACTGGCTCTGCTGGCAGAGGTGGTCGGCGGCAACGACGTCTTCAGCGGTGACGGCGGCTTCGATGAAATGATCGGTGAAGGCGGCGATGACCTCTTCATCGGCAGTGAGGGCCCGGACAAGATGTTGGGCATGTCCGGTTTCGACTGGGCCACCTACAAGGATGATCGTTTCGGCGTGACTGTGGACATGAACCGCATCGTCTTCGAACAATCGGCCCTGTCGCCTTCTGTTGCAGGCGTGCATACCAATTTCGCCCAGGTGGAAGGTCTGTCGGGGTCGGCGTTCAGCGACATGCTGACCGGCGATGATGCCGACGCGCTCACGATCGCCGCTGCCGGTGTCCAAGGCAGCGTGCTTACCAATATTGACCTCGTCGCCGGTCTGCGGGCGTTTCTTGGCGCGGCTGCAGCCGGCCCGGACGGTATCGTGGGCACGGTAGACGATCAGTTCGGCGCGGGCAACATCCTCCTCGGCGGTGATAGCAGCGACATCATCGAAGGCCGCGGCGGTGACGACCTGATCGACGGCGACATGTGGCTGAATGTGCGCATCAGCGTGCGCCAGAACCTCGACGGAACCGGGCCGGAGATCGCCACCTTCGACAGCATGAAGCCGATGATCCCGTTCATGCTCGATGGTACCTTCAACCCCGGTCAGCTCGTCATCGTCCGCGAGGTCCTGACGGCGGCCCCCGCCTTTGACACGGCCTTGTTCACCGGTAACCTGCTCGACTATACCGTCACCACTGTGGGCGGTGTGACCACCGTGGCCGACAACGTCGTCGGTCGCGACGGCACCGACCGCCTCACCAATGTCGAGCGGCTGCAGTTCAACGATCAGTCGCTCACCCTGCCAGGCGGGGTCGGGCTCAACAACGACCCGGTGGGCTTGCTGACCATACTCGATGCTGCCAGCAACACCCCGGACACTACGCCGACCACGGGTCAACTGCTGAGGGTATCGGCTGCCGACGTGACTGATGCGGACAACGTCGCTACCGGCGGTGCGATCGCCGGACCGATCGCCTTCTTCTGGCAGTTCGAAGCGATTCCGGGCTCGGGCGTCTTTCAAGACATTATCCGTCTTGTCGACGGTGGAGCAGCCTCGCAGCGTATGTCCGGGCCGACCTTCACGGTGACCCCGGATCTCGCCGGGCTGGAATTGCGCGTCAGGGCCGTCTTCAAGGATGAAAATGGCGTGCTCGAAACGGCGTTCTCTGCTCCAACCGCAGCGGTCGTAGCCGGCGTCGCTCCGCCACCGGCAGCCCCGCTGCCGGCCGAGACTCCGGTTGCCAGCACTGGTGTGCACTATATCCGGGCCGATCTGCAGTTCATTCTCGATCAGATTCAGATCGCGGAAAGGAATGCGGCCGGTGAGGATCTCCTGAGCATGCTGCCAAATGCACGGGTGGGTATGGGCCTGCGCACGGTCGACGGGTCGTTCAACAACCTGGTGACGGCTCAGAACGAGTTCGGTGCAGCCGACACGATCTTCCCGCGACTGGTTCCGGCGCAGTTCGATACGGCGGAGGCGGGCACCACTTACGCCCAGACCAGCGGCCTGGTGACCGACTCGCAGCCGCGCACCATCAGCAATTTGGTCGCCGACAACACCGCCACCAACCCGGCGGCGGTCGCGGCCACGTTCGATCCCGGTCTGGATGGCATCCTCGGCACGGTTGACGATGTCTTGAAGGACGGTGCACAGGTGATTACCGGAACCCGTACCGACGGCACGACGTTCCAGACCTTTTTCATGCCTAACGTGGCGCCGGACGCAGGTCTGTCCGCACCGTTCAATACCTGGATGACCTTCTTCGGTCAGTTCTTCGACCACGGCCTGGACCTGGTGACCAAGGGCGGCAGCGGCACGGTGTTCATCCCGCTGCAGCCGGACGATCCGCTGTTCGTTCCGGGCAGCCCGACCAACTTCATGGTGTTGACGCGGGCCACCAACCAGCCCGGGCCCGATGGCATCCTCGGCACCGCCGATGACATCCACGAGGCTGCAAACACCACCACGCCGTTCGTTGACCAGAACCAGACCTATACCTCGCACCCTTCGCACCAGGTGTTCCTGCGCGCCTACGAGTTCGATGCCGCCGGCGCGCCGGTGGCGACCGGCAAGCTGATCACCAATCGTGACCTGGGCGCCGATGGCGTGTTCGGCACGGCCGACGACGTCGAAATCGGCGGGATGGCCACCTGGAAAGTGGTCAAGGCGCAAGCTCATGACTTGCTCGGGATCAACCTCACCGATGCCGACTTCGACAACGTGCCGCTGCTCGCCACCGATGCCTACGGCAATTTCATCAAGGGCCCGAACGGCTTCCCGATGGTCATGATGACGGGCCCGGATGGTATTCCCGATACCGCCGATGATGTGCTCGTCGAGGGAGATCCTGCTGCGCCGATCAGCCTGGTCAATGCCGTGCGCACCGGCCATCAGTTCCTCATCGATATCGCCCACACCGCCGTTCCGGTGGACAGCCAGACCGGTGCTCCGCTCTTGGCCGATGTGGATAACGTTGCCGGCGGCCCGGTGGCCGCAGGCTTCTACGACAACGAGCTGCTCGACGCGCACTACATCGCCGGCGACGGTCGGGTCAACGAGAACATCGGCCTGACCACCGTCCACTCCATCTTCCACTCGGAGCACAACCGTCTGGTCCAGCACACCAAGGATGTGGCCATCGCCTCCAACGATGTCAACTTCCTGAACCAGTGGCTGATGCCCGATGCCCAATTGTTGGTGTTGCCAACAACCGCGGCTGAGATCGCTGCCTTGCACTGGAACGGAGAGCGCCTGTTCCAGGCGGCGAAATTCGGTACCGAGATGCAGTACCAGCACCTGGTGTTCGAAGAGTTCGCGCGTACCATTCAGCCGAACATCGATCCCTTCATTCCTGAACACCAGAACTATCAAACCGAGATCGACCCGGCGATCGTCGCCGAGTTCGCGCACGCGGTCTACCGCCTCGGCCACTCGATGCTGACCGAGACCATCGACCGGCTGGACCCCAACTTCGTCTCCAGCGATGTCGGCCTGATTCAGGCCTTCCTCAATCCGCTGGCGTTTGCCGCCAGCGGCCCGACGCCTGCGCAGGCGGCCGGTGCCATTGTCCGCGGCGTGACGCGCCAGGTCGGCAACGAGATCGATGAGTTCGTCACCGAAGCGGTGCGCAACAACTTGTTGGGACTGCCGCTCGACCTGCCCGCCCTCAACATCGCGCGCGGTCGTGATACCGGGCTTCCGACCCTGAACGAGGCGCGTCGCGAGTTCTACACCTCGACGGGCGACAGCAACCTGAAGCCTTACATCAGCTGGGCCGATTTGGTGCAACACCTGAAGCACCCGGAATCGCTGATCAACTTCATTGCCGCCTATGGCACGCACGCCTCCATTACCAGCGCCACCACGCTCGACGGGAAGCGCGCCGCGGCCTCTCTCCTGGTGTTGGGCGGCGCCGGCGAGCCGGCGGACCGGCTGGACTTCCTCAATAGCACCGGCGCCTGGGCGAGTGGCCCGACCGGCGTCACCATCACCGGTCTGGACAACATCGACCTCTGGATCGGCGGCCTCGCCGAGGAAAAAGTGCCGTTTGGCGGCATGCTCGGCTCGACCTTCAACTTCGTGTTCGAGAACCAGATGGAGAAGCTGCAGAACGCCGACCGCTTCTACTACCTGGATCGCAACGCGGGGCAAAACTTCGTCACCGAGTTGGAGAACAACTCGTTCGCGAGGCTGGTGATGGCCAACACCGATGCGACCCACCTCCCGGCCGTCATGTTCTTGACTCCGGCCTTTACCCTCGAGGTCGATCCGACCAGGCAGTTCAATGAGAGCGTGATTGCAGGTCCGGACGGCATAGTAGGCACCGTCGACGACCTGCCCGGTAATACCGATCCTGTCGGCGGCAGCGCCCTGGTTCCGCTGGTGATTCGGGACAACCCCAGCACGGTCGGTCTCGATACCAACTACCTGCAGTACACCGGCGAAGACCATGTGGTGCTCGGTGGCGCAGCCGGCAATGAAACTCTCATCTCTAGCGAAGGCGACGACACGCTCTATGGCGACGGCGGCAATGATCGCCTGGAGGGTGGCTACGGCAACGACTTCATCATCGGCGGCGATGGTGACGACATCATCAGCGACATAGGCGGCGACGACACCATCCACGGTGGCGACGGCAACGACGTCATCCACGGCGGCAACGGCCTCAATCTGAGCCTCGGCGGCTTCGGCAAGGACTTCATCGTCAGCGGCACGGACTCCTCGGAGGTCTTCGGCGGCGCGGGTGACGACTTCATCCAGGGCAGTACCATCGACGAACAACTGATGGGCAACGAAGGCGACGACTGGATCGAGAGAGGAACCGCCGATGGCGCTCCCGGTGACAATTTCGATCCGAACGGGCTCGACCCGATACGCGGCAACGACATCTTCATCGGCACCGGCGGGCCCGACAGATTCATGGCCGAAGGCGGCGACGATATCATGTACGGCAACGGCGGCGCGGGCGACCGCTACCTGGGTGGTTCCGGTTACGACTGGGCCGGTTTCAAGGACGACTCGTTCGGCGTGAGCGTCGATCTGGGCCTCGCCGACATCGTTCTCGGCGCGCCACTGCCGGAGTTGGCCGCAACCGTGGCTCGGTTCCGCCAGGTGGAAGGTCTGTCAGGATCGCACTTCAGCGACATCCTGCGCGGCAATGATGCCGATGCGGCCGTGATCGCGGCCTCTGGAGCCTTGGGCAGCGTGCTTACCAACTTCGACCTGGTCAGCGGCCTGCGCTCGTTCGTCGGCACCGCTGCAGCCGGCGTGGATGGCATTCTGGGTACGGCCGACGATCAGTTCGGCGCCGGCAACATCGTCCTCGGCGGCGGCGGCAGCGACATCATCGAAGGTGGTGGTGGCGATGACCTGGTCGACGGTGACAAGTGGCTCAACGTGCGTATCAGCGTGCGGCAGAACATCGACGGCACAGGTCCGGAGATCGCAACGTTCGACAGCATGGTCCCGTTGGTGCCGCTCATGCTCAACGGCACTTACAACCCCGGCCAACTCGTCGCCGTCCGTGAGATCCTGACGGATGCACCTGACCCCCTTAACCCTGGCCATTCCTTCGACACGGCCCTGTACACCGGCCTTCTGGCCGACTACACCGTCATCGAGAACGTCGACGGCACCGTGACAGTCACCGACAGTGTCGTTGGCAGGGACGGGATCGACACCCTCAGCAATATCGAGCGGCTGCAGTTCGCCGATCAGTCGCAGGTTCTCGTCGCTGGCTTGAACGCCGAGCCGGTGGGCTTGTTGAGGATCAGCGATGGCACGCCGGCCGTTGGCCAAGTGTTGACGGTGTTGGCCGACACCGTCAGGGATGCGGACAATGTCACTACGGGCGGTGCGATCACCGGTCCCATCGCCTTCGTATGGCAGGTCGAAACGAACCCCGGCACCGGTGTCTTCGACGACATTGGTATTGTGCTCGGAGGCGGACTAGGAACCGCGACCGGTCCGACCTTCACGGTGACTGCCGCTGAGCTTGGACTGGCGCTGCGCGTCAGGGCCATCTATCAGGACGGCCACGGCGTGCTGGAAAGCGTGTTCTCGGCGCCGACCGCGCTAACTGCGCCGCTCGGCGGCAGCCCCGTCAACCTCCTGCCGGTCGGCACGGTGCTGATCAGCGATACGACCCCTACGTTAGGCTCGGACTTGACCGCCACGGATGCGTTCACCGACGCCGACGGGATCACGACCTCGGTGATTACCCATCAGTGGCAGGTGGGGAGCGGTGGGATCTTTGCCGACATCGCCGGTGCGACGGGCACGACCTTCACGCTCAGTCCGGCGCAGGTCGGTCAGCAACTGCGTGTCGTCGCGAGTTACACCGATGACCTCGGCACACTCGAGCGGGTCACCTCGGCCGCAACGACAGTGGTCGGTAATCTGTTTGTCGGTACCGCCGGTGACGACATATTCACCGGCACGGCAGGCGACGACATAGCCAGCGGAGGTGCTGGCAACGACATCCTGAACGGCTTGGGCGGCAACGACATCCTCAATGGTGACGCAGGCAATGACATGCTCATCGGGGGGACGGGTGCCGATACCATGGCCGGCGGTGTGGGCGACGATGTCTACGAAGTCGCCGACCTCGGGGACGTGGTCACCGAGCTTGGCGGTGAGGGCACCGACACGGTCTGGACCTCGCTCTCGGGCTACACGCTGACTGCCAACGTCGACAATCTGTTTTTCGGCGGCAGCGGCAACTTCGCGGGCACCGGCAACGCGCTCGACAACACGCTCGTGGGCGGTGCGGGTAACGACGTCCTGATCGGTGGCGCAGGTACCGACACGATGGTCGGTGGCGTCGGCAGCGATGTCTACGAAGTCACCGACCTTGGGGACGTGGTGAGCGAGCTCGGCGGTGCCGGCAGCGACACGGTCTGGACCTCGCTCGGCAGCTACGTCCTGGGTGCCAACGTCGACAACCTGTTTTTCGGCGGCAGCGGCGACTTTGCGGGCACCGGCAACGCGCTCGACAACACGATCGTGGGAGGGGCGGGTAATGACATCCTCGTCAGTGCCGCAGGTAACGACATCCTCATCGGTGGTTCAGGTACCGACACGATGGTCGGTGGCGTCGACAACGATGTCTACGCAGTCGACAACCTCGGGGACGTGGTGACCGAGCTCACCGGTGAGGGCAACGACACGGTCTGGACCTCCCTCGGGAGCTACGTCCTGGGTGCCAACCTCGAAAACCTGTTTTTCGGCGGCAGCGGCGACTTCGCGGGCACCGGCAACGCGCTCGACAACGTGATCGCGGGAGGCGCGGGTAATGACATCCTCGTCAGTGCCGCAGGTAACGACCTCATCATCGGTGGCACAGGTGCCGACACGATGACCGGCGGTGTCGGCAACGATGTCTACGAAGTCACCGACCTTGGGGACGTGGTGACCGAGCTTGGCGGTGAGGGTACTGACACGGCCTGGACCTCGCTCGGGAGCTACGTCCTGGGTGCCAACGTCGACAACCTGTTTTTCGGCGGCAGCGGCGACTTTGCGGGCACCGGCAACGCGCTCGACAACACGATCGCGGGGGGGGCGGGTAATGACGTCCTCGTCGGTGGCGCAGGTAACGACGTGATGAGTGGCGGCGTCGCCGGCAACGATATCTTCGCGTTTGCCCCAAGCTTCGGCAACGATACGATCCTGAACTTCGGAGCTAACCCGGCCGCCGGGCAGGACTTGCTCGATATCAGGGGGATGGGAGTCACCAGCGCGGTGTTCGCGACCAACGTGAGCATAACGGCTGACGGGGCGGACACGGTGGTAGGGATTGGAACGGACTCTATCCGCCTGGTGGGTGTCAGCAGCGCGGCCGTTGATCAGACGGACTTCATTCTGGTCGTCTGAGGTCCTGGTCAGTACCGTCGCAGGAGGGCGGAACAGTAGAGGGGAGGGTAATGGATGCCCTCCCTTTCTCTTTGATCATGGCGTTGCGAGCTGCCTTCGCATAATCGGAGACGTTCTTCCATTTTTCCGGCGTGAAATAGCTTTACGGGTCAAGACCATGATTTCCTTGCGAGTTCGTTCTATCCCGACTGCTCGGGACAGGACTGGCGTTCCCACACATTGAGCGATGACGGCCATGCCGCATCAGGGCTACCGAGACGATCTGCCCAGGCTTTCTGTATTTGCTTCAGGCCTTTTTCGACGGCCATCCGTACCTCCGGTTCGACGCGCGCATTCTCTCCACCCAAGGCTGGAAGGGCACAGTGTTGTCCTGGATGAAGGACATGAAAGGAACTTGGGTAGTTACGCGCTGCGATGTTATTCATTTGTTTTATGCGCTCCCGGCAGTAAGAAATAACATTTCGCTCTATACCTACACTAAATTTCATATATATCTTTTAAAAACAGATAGTTAAAAGCACTAACACCAGTCGTCTGTTTTATCGACGTAAAATTGACAAAAATTTGCTATGGAACTTTAGTCTTAGTTATCGGTGGAGCCCACCCGCCTGTAGCTTGCCATCGCTTTGGCAATGCAAGGCGCGGTGACTTTCCCGAGAGGAGCCGAATCATGTCGATCATTTCGTTTCTTTGCAGAGGGAAGGTGGTGTCCAGGACGTTCGCCTTCACTTCCAGATTCCATGGCCCGCCCAGGGCTCGAATCCGCTCTGCCTGATCGCCCGGCGAGCAATTCATTTCGCGAACTCCAGGCGCGTATCCCGAGTCCCGGGTAGCGCCAGATCTCTCGCAAAAAAAACATACCCAACAAACTGCGCAAGCCAGCACTTGACTTGGCGCGGGAGGATTTCCTCGTCCCGTGCCTTTACCCAGACAGATCGAGGGCAATCCAAAATGGCCAATTTCAGCAAGTCGGACCTGGAGTTCATCCTCAAGCAAATCTTTATCGCAGAAGCGAATGCCGACGGCACCAGCCTCATTGATTTGCTTCCCAACACTCAGGTGCCATTCGGCCTGCGTACCGTCGATGGCACCTTCAACAACCTGGTCACCAGCCAGAGCGAGTTTGGCGCCGCGGACGATGCGTTCCCGCGCCTGCTTGATCCCTCGTTTCTGGATGCATACGCCGGGACAGGGTCGGTGACCGATCCGCAACCACGGATTATCAGTAACCTGATCGTCGACCAGACCGCCAATAACCCGGCGGCTTATGCCGCAGCGTTCGACCCGGGCCTGGACGGTGTGCTCAACTTCGGTACGGTGGGCAACGACGATGTGCTCAAGGACGGTGTACAGATCGTCACCAGCCCCGGGCTGGATGGTGTGTTCGGCACGGCCGATGACAAGGATGTGTTCTTCATGCCCAACGTGTCGCCGGACGTCGGCCTGACCGCCAGCTTCAACTCGTGGATGACCTTCTTCGGCCAGTTCTTCGACCACGGCCTGGACCTGGTCACCAAGAGCGCTACCGACTTCGTGTTTATTCCGCTGCAACCGGACGATCCGTTGTTCGTAGCGGGCAGCCCGACCAACTTCATGGTGCTGCCACGCGCGGTGCGTACCGCCGGCGCGGACGGAGTCGTCGGCACTGCCGATGACGGCCAGACCAACACCACCTCGCCGTTCGTCGACCAGAGCCAGACCTACAGCTCGCACCCTTCGCATCAGGTGTTCCTGCGCGAGTACATGCTCAATGCGGCCGGCGATCCTGTTGCCACGGGGCGCTTGATTACCAACCGCGATCTCGGCGCCGATGGCCTGTTCGGCACTGCCGACGATGGCAGCGGCGAAAATGGCGGCATGGCGACCTGGAAGGTGGTCAAGGCCCAGGCCCGTGACATTCTGGGCATCGACCTGACTGACGCCGATGTACACAACGTGCCATTGCTGGCAACCGATGCGTACGGCAACTTCATCCGCGGGCCGAACGGCATGCCGCAGGTGGTGATTCGCATCAGCAACGGTGCTGACGGCATCGCCGGGACAGCGGATGACGTCACTCAACTGGTCGAAGGCAACCGGGCAGCTCCGATCAGTCTGGCCAACGCGGTGAGTACCGGGCATGGCTTCCTCGACGACATCGCCCACAATGCCGCGCCGGTCGTCGTTGGCGGGGTTCTGCAGGCGGATGCCGACATCGCTGTCGGCAATGCGCAGCCCGTTGACGCGGGCGGCAACAACCTGACCTATGACAACGAACTGCTCGACGCCCACTACATTGCCGGCGACGGTCGGGTCAACGAAAACATCGGCCTGACTACCGTGCACCATGTGTTCCACTCCGAGCACAACCGTCTGGTCCAGCAAACCAAGGACACCCTCATAGCCGCCGGCGACCTGGCTTTCCTGAATGAGTGGCTGGCAGTCGACGTGGCCGCGATTCCGACTACACCCGCCGAGATCGCAGCGTTGGTGTGGGACGGCGAACGCCTGTTCCAGGCCGCCAAGTTCGGCACTGAAATGCAGTACCAGCACCTGGTGTTCGAGGAGTTCGCACGGACCATTCAGCCGCAGGTCGACGGATTCCTTGCGCCTAGCGGGTATGACACCTCGATCAACCCGGCAATCTTCGCCGAGTTCGCCCACGTGGTGTACCGCTTCGGTCACTCGATGTTGACCGAGACCGTCGATCGCTTCGACCCCGCGTTCAATCCGCTCCTCACTGACCCGGCCAACCCGGACTCGCAACTGGGTCTGATCGCAGCCTTCCTCAACCCGTTGGCGTTCGCCGGTAGCGGGGTAACTGCGGACCAGGCGGCAGGGGCGATCGTGCGTGGTGTGACTCGTCAGGTCGGCAACGAGATCGATGAGTTCGTCACCGAAGCGTTGCGCAACAACCTGCTCGGTCTACCGCTCGATTTGCCGAGCCTGAACCTGGCGCGTGGTCGCGACACCGGCATCCCCACCTTGAACGAGGCGCGCCGTGAGTTCTACGCATCCACAGGCGACAGCCAACTCAAGCCGTACATCAGTTGGGCTGACCTGGCGGACAGCCTCAAGCACCCCGAGTCGCTGGTGAACTTCATTGCGGCCTTTGGTACGCATTCTTCGATCACGGCGGCGACCACGTTGGCAGACAAACGCGCTGCAGCCTTTGCGCTGGTCTTCAATGTTGCCGGTTCGCCGGCTGACCGCCTGGACTTCCTCAACAGCACCGGTGCCTGGGCCAACGTAACGACGGCAGGCAGGGATGGGGTACTGGGTACTGCAGATGACCTGGCAGGTGTGACGATCACGGGCGTCGACGACATCGACTTCTGGGTCGGTGGCCTCGCCGAACAGAAGATGCCGTTCGGCGGCATGCTCGGCTCGACGTTCAACTTCGTGTTTGAAACCCAGATGGAGGCGTTGCAGAACGGCGACCGCTTCTACTACCTGTCGCGTACCGCGGGCCTGAACTTCGGCACTGAACTTGAGAACAACTCCTTTGCCAAGCTGATCATGCTCAACACCGATGTCACCCACCTGGCGAACACCGTGTTCCTGACGCCGACGTTCACTCTCGAAGTGAATCAGGCCGCCCAGTTCACCGGCCTGGGTGTGGACAGCCGTGCCGATCCGACGGGCGGCATCATGATCAACGGCGTGGAAGTCGTGCCGCTGGTGATTCGCGATAACCCCGACACCGTGGGGCCGGACACCAATTATCTGCATTACACCGGTGAAGACCATATCGTCATGGGTGGCACCGCCGGCAATGACATCATCATTTCCGGTGACGGCGATGACACCCTTTACGGCGACGCCGGCAACGACCGCCTCGAAGGCGGTGCCGGGAACGATGCGGTACTGGGCGGCGCGGGTGATGACATCATCTCCGACTCGTTCGGCGACAACCGTCTGGAAGGCAATGCCGGTAACGATGTGATCGTGGTCGGCAGCATGCTTGCTGCGGGCAACCTGATCCTGGGTGGCGATGGCCAGGACTTCATCATCACCACCGAAGACATCAGCACTACCTTCGGCGGCCAGGGTGACGACTTCATCCTCGGTGCCAAGACCAACCTGCCACCGACCGGCAACGAAGGTGATGACTGGATCGAGAAGGGTGCCCAGGACGGTGCGCCTGGCGATAACTTCTCGCCATTGCTCAATGACGACGTGATCGGCAACGACATCTTTGTCGGTGGTGGCGGCTTCGACGAAATGATCGGCGAGGGTGGCGACGACATCTTCATCGGCAGCGATGCCCAGGACAAGATGGACGGCATGTCCGGTTTCGACTGGGTCTCCTACAAGAATGACAAGGTCGGCGTGACCGTTGACCTGAGCCTGGCGGCGCTGGCGCAGCCCCACGGTAACGCACCAAACCAGAATGCCGGCATATTCAATCCGGTCGGTGCCTCGCCAGCCTCGATTCTCGACCGTTTTGCCGAGGTCGAAGGCTTGTCTGGTTCGGCTTTTGGCGATGTGCTCAAAGGCGATGATGTCGATGCCGTCACTATCGTCAACCACGGTGGTGCCACGGGCAGTGCGCTGACCAATGTCGCGCTGATCCGCGGACTGGACCAGTTCCTGGCCGATGCCGGATTGCCGGTCACGGGCTTTGCCACTGGCAACATCATCCTCGGCGGCAATGGCAGCGACCTGATCGAGGGCCGCGGTGGCGATGATCTGATCGATGGCGACAAATGGATCAATGTGCGGATTGCCGTTTATGCCGCTGGCGATGTCAACCATACCGGTCCTGAGATCGCCACCTTCGACAGCATGGTCGATATGATCCCGTTCATGCTGGACGGCACCTTTAACCCTGGCCAGCTCAAGGCCGTGCGGGAAATCATGCCCGGCACCTCGACGGGCGGGGCTGCCTTCGACACGGCCATCTACTCCGGGCTTCAGGCCGAGTATACGGTTACCGTTGACGACCGTGGCACGGACGATCTGGCGGACGATGTCTATACAGTGATAGATAGCGTCGCGGGTCGCGACGGCACCGATACCCTGCTGCATATCGAACGCCTGCAATTCGCCGATGACCAGTTGGTGCTGGTGGATGGGCTCAATGCCCAACCGGTTGGCAGTCCGACTGTCTCGGATGGCAACGGCGGGGCAATAACAGTGGGTGACACGCTGACGGTCAGTGTGGCCGGGGTGCGCGATGCCGACAACGTCGCGGCGGGTAATCCGCAGGGCTTGATCACCAACTCCTCGGTGTCCTACATCTGGCAATTCGAGGCAACTCCAGGCAGCGGCGTATTCGAGGACATCATCCTGTTGCCGGCTGGCGACCTGGCGTTCCAAAGCGCCGACGGCACCGCGTTCAAGGTCTCTCCTGATCTCGCCGGGTTGTCGTTGCGGGTCAAGGCGATCTATCAGGACGGTCATGGCACCACGGAGATCCTGTTCTCCACGCCGACGGCTGCCATCGTTGCCGGTGCACCGGTCACGCCAACGGCGCTGGTACCTGTAGTCGATGCCACTGCGGGTGGCGCGGGCCTGCACATGGTCCGCTCCGACCTCAATTTCATTCTTGACCAGATCAAGATTGCGGAGGCCGAAGCGTCCGGTCAGGACATCCTCTCGCTGATCCCGAATATCCGCGCGCCGTTGGGCCTGCGTGCGGTCGACGGGTCGAACAACAACCTGATGAACCTCAATGGCAACAACAATACCGAGTTTGGTGCCGCCGATAATGTCTTTCCGCGCTTGACCGATCCGGTCTTCAATCCGGCGGAAGGGGGGACGTCGTATGCGCAGAACAGTGGCCTTGTGATTGACTCGCAGCCACGCACCATCAGTAACCTGATCGTCGATCAGACAGCGAACAACCCGGCAGCCTATGCCACGGCATTCAACCCGGGCCTGGACGGCGTGCTGAACTTCGGCGCGGTGGGTAACGACGACGTGCTCAAGGAAGGCGTACAGATTGTCGCCAGCCCAGGGATGGATGGTCAGTTCGGTACTGCCGATGATCACGATGTGTACTTTTTCGAGAACGTCGCGGCGGACGCGGGGTTGTCCGCGCCGTTCAACGCCTGGATGACCTTCTTCGGGCAGTTCTTCGATCATGGTCTGGACCTGGTCACCAAAGGTGGTTCGGGCACCGTCTTCATCCCGCTGCAACCGGATGATCCACTGTTCGTGCCCGGTAGCCCGACCAACTTCATGGTCCTGACCCGCGCGACCAACCTGCCGGGGCCGGATGGCGTTCTCGGTACGGCCGACGACATCCATGAACAAAGCAACACCACCACGCCATTCGTGGACCAGAACCAGACCTATAGCTCGCACCCGTCGCACCAGGTGTTCCTGCGCGCTTATCAACTGACCGACACTGGCCCTATAGCGACCGGCAGGCTGATCACCAACCGTGATCTGGGCGCGGATGGCCGGTTTGGTACCGCGGACGACGTCGAAATCGGTGGCATGGCGACCTGGAAGGTGGTCAAGGCGCAAGCCCGTGACATTCTCGGCATCAACCTGACCGATGCCGACGTCGACAACGCCCCGCTGTTGGCGACTGACGCCTATGGCAATTTCATCAAGGGGCCGAACGGCTTCCCGATGGTGGTGATGAAGGGGGCTGACGGTCTTGGCGGCACGCCGGATGACCTCCTTGTCGAAGGCGATCCGACTGCTCCCCTTGACCTGACCAATGCTGTGCGCACCGGTCACCAGTTCCTCGTCGACATTAACCACAATGCCGCGCCGGTAATCGTCGGTGGGGTTCTGCAGGCGGATGCCGACACCGCTGTCGGTAATGCGCAGCCCATTGACGCGGCCGGCAACAACCTGACCTATGACAACGAACTGCTCGACGCTCACTACATCGCTGGCGACGGCCGGGTCAACGAGAACATCGGCCTGACCGCGGTGCATGCGATCTTCCACTCCGAACACAACCGTCTGGTCCAGCAGACCAAGGACACCGTGCTCGACTCGGGTGACGTGGCCTTCCTCAACGAGTGGCTGCTCAATCCGGTGGCCGCGTTGCCAGCCACCCAGGCCGAGTTCGATGCGCTTGTGTGGAATGGCGAGCGCTTGTTCCAGGCGGCCAAGTTCGGCACCGAAATGCAGTATCAGCACCTGGTGTTCGAGGAGTTTGCGCGGACCATCCAGCCTAGAGTCGACCTGTTCTTCGCACCGACCCAGGTCTACGACGTCGATCTCGATGCCTCGATCGTCGCCGAGTTCGCCCACACCGTGTATCGGTTTGGCCACTCGATGCTGACCGAGACCGTCGATCGCTACGACATCGACTTCAATGTGATAGGCGATCCGGCCAGCGCTAATCCCGATCAGCAAATGGGCTTGATCGCGGCGTTCCTCAACCCGTTGGCGTACGCCGCCAGTGGCGTATCGCCAGAGGACGCGACTAGTGCGATCGTACGCGGGGTAACGCGGCAAGCCGGTAACGAAATCGACGAGTTCGTCACCGAGGCGCTGCGCAACAACCTGCTTGGCCTGCCGCTCGACCTGCCTGCGCTCAACATCGCCCGCGGCCGCGACGTGGGGATTCCCTCACTCAACGCGATCCGCCGCGACATCTACAGCCAGACCGGTGATAGCCAACTCAAGCCGTACACCAGCTGGGTCGATCTGGTGCAGTACCTCAAACATCCGGAGTCGTTGATCAACTTCATCGCGGCCTATGGCACGCATGACACGATCACGGCGGCGCTCACACTGGAAGGCAAGCGCGCGGCAGCCCTGGCGCTGGTCTTTGGTGGTGTGGGGGCGCCGGCTGACCGTCTGGACTTCCTCAACAGCACGGGTGCCTATGCCAACGTTACGCTGGCCGGCACGGATGGCGTGCCGGGCACTGCCGACGACCTGAAGGGTGTGACGGTCACCGGTGTCGATGCCATTGACCTGTGGATCGGCGGCCTGGCCGAACAGAAAACCCCGTTCGGCGGCATGCTCGGCTCGACCTTCAACTTCGTGTTCGAGAACCAGCTGGAAAAACTGCAGGACGGCGACCGCTTCTACTACCTGGAGCGTACCTCTGGCCTGTCGATGAATGCCGAGCTTGAAAGCAACTCGTTCGCCAAGCTGATCATGGCCAACACCTCGGCCACGCACTTGCCGGGCCTGGTGTTCTCGGACCCTGGGTTCTATCTGGAAGTGGATCAGGGCAGGCAATTCAACGAAGGCCTGCTCACCGCCGACCCGCTCGGCCCGAACGGCGAGCAGGTAGTGTTCCGCGACAACCCGCTGACCGTGGGGCCGGACACCAACTACATCCGGTACAACGGTGCCGAGCACATCGTGCTGGGTGGCACAGACGACGCAGACATCCTCATCTCCAGTGAAGGCGATGACACGGTCTGGGGGGATGGCGGCAACGATCGCATCGACGGCGGTGACGGCAACGACCAGTTGCGCGGTGGTGCCGGCGACGACATCATCACCGACACCGGCGGCGACGATAACATCCAGGGTGGCGACGGCAACGACGTGCTGCACGGAGGCAACGGCATCAACCTGATCATTGGCGGGTTCGGCAGCGACTTCATCGTGACCGGTGAGGATGCCTCCGAGGCCATTGGTGGTCAGGGTAATGACTTCATCCTGGGCAGCAAGGCCAACGAACAGGACATGGGTAACGAAGGCGACGACTGGATCGAGAAGGGCACCTCGGACGGTGCGCCTGGCGACAACTTCGACCCGCTCGGCAACGACCCGGTCATCGGCAACGATGTATTCATCGGCGGTAACGAGAACGACAAGTTCAATGGCGAAGGCGGTGACGACATCATGGTCGGCAGTCTCGGCTTCGGTGACCGCTATATCGGCGGCTCCGGCTATGACTGGGCAACCTTCAAGGATCTCGCCCAGGGCGTGACCATCGATTACAGCGACCGCTTCTTCGATGTGCCACCGGTGCCAGGTTCGGGCGCCTCGGCGCTGGTGCGTTTCGACATCATGGAAGGGCTGTCGGGTTCGTCCCACGGTGACTTCCTGCGCGGTGACAGCGAAACTGCCGCAACGCTACCCGTTGCGGGTGCAACCGGCAGTGTACTGACCAACATCAGCCTGATCGACGGTCTGGCGGGCCTGCTGCCAGTCGGAGCGACGTTCTTCGACGGCGGCAACATCATCCTCGGTGGCAGCGGCAGCGACCTCATCGAAGGTCGCGGTGGTGACGACATCATCGACGGTGACAAGTGGCTGAACGTACGCATCAGCGTACGGGCGAACGCCGATGGCACTGGCGCGGAAATCGCTACGTTCGACAGCATGGCGCCGATGGTTCAGGCGATGCTCAACGGTACTTACAACCCGGGCCAACTGGTCATCGTGCGGGAGATTCTGACCGGCACTGACAGCTTCGACACCGCGGTGTTCACCGGTAATGCGTCGGAGTACACAGTCGCTGTCGACGGCAATGCCGTCATCGTGACCGACCTGGTGGCCGGGCGTGATGGCGTCGATCGCCTGACGGGCATCGAGCGTCTGCAGTTCTCTGACCAGGCGCAGGCGTCCGGCGTTGGCACCGCCTTGAACAGCGCACCTGTGGGGCGTCTGGCAATCTTCGATGCTGCCACCGGTGCGCGTACCGATGCGTCTGTCGCCGGCCAACTGTTGCGCGTCAGCGACCAGTCGGTCCGCGACGCGGACAACGTGAGTGCGGCCAATCCGACCGGCGCGGTAACCGGTCCCGTGGCTTACTACTGGCAGGTCGAAAACGTTCCGGGTTCGGGCATCTTTGAAGACATCTCCTTTGTCGCCGCTGGCGAGGTATCGCGGGCGATCGGTGCCACCTATCTGGTAGCGGACGATGTCGCCGGTCTGAACATCCGCGTTCGGGCGGTGTATCAGGATGGCAATGGTACGCTGGAGATCGTCGATTCGGCGGGGAACAGCGTAGCGACCGCAGGGCCGACCGTCCTCGGGCTTGCGTTTCTGAACGAGGTGTTGACCGCCGACCCGTCGACCATCGTCGACGTCGATGGCCTCAGCAATCCGCAGTTCACCTTCCAGTGGCAGGAAACCAATGGGGTCACTTTCGTCGACATCGCCGGAGCCACCGCCAGCACGTTCGCGCTTGGCCAGGCTCAGGTTGGCGATCAGGTGCGCGTGGTAGTCAGTTACGTGGATGACTTAGGTACGGCCGAAAGTGTTGCGTCCGACGCCACGGCCCCGGTGGCCGCCGGTGATGTGTTTGTCGGTACCGCCGATGCCGACATATGGACCGGCACGGCAGGCGACGACGTGGCCAGCGGAGGTGCTGGCAACGACATCCTGAGCGGCATGGGCGGCAACGACATCCTCAATGGTGACGCGGGCAATGACATGCTCATCGGGGGGGCGGGTGCCGATACCATGGCCGGCGGTGTGGGCGACGATATCTACGAAGTCACCGACCTCGGGGACGTGGTGACCGAGCTCGGCGGTGCCGGCAGCGACACGGTGTGGACCTCGCTCGCGAGCTACACGCTGAGTGCCAACGTCGAGAATCTGTTTTTCGGCGGCAGCGGCGACTTTGCGGGCACCGGCAACGCGCTCGGCAACACGCTCGTGGGCGGTGCGGGTAACGACGTCCTGATCGGTGGCGCAGGTGCCGACACGATGGCTGGCGGTGGCGGCAGCGATGTCTACGAAGTCACCGACCTTGGGGACGTGGTAAGCGAGCTCGCCGGTGCCGGCAGCGACACGGTCTGGACCTCGCTCGCAAGCTACACCCTGGGTGCCAACGTCGAAAACCTGTTTTTCGGCGGCAGCGGCAACTTCGCGGGCACCGGTAACGTGCTCGGCAATACGATCGCGGGCGGTGCGGGTAACGACATCCTCATCGGTGCCGGAGGTGCCGACACGATGGCCGGCGGTGCTGGCAGCGATGTCTACGAAGCCACTGACCTTGGGGACGTGGTGATCGAGCTCGCCGGTGCCGGCAGCGACACGGTCTGGACCTCGCTCGCGAGCTACAGCCTGGGTGCCAACGTCGAGAATCTGTTTTTCGGCGGCAGCGGCAACTTTGCGGGCTCCGGCAACGAGCTGGCCAACACGCTCGTGGGTGGTGCGGGTAACGACGTCCTCATCGGTGGCGCAGGTGCCGACACGATGGTCGGCGGTGCTGGCAACGATGTCTACGAAGTCACCGACCTTGGGGACGTGGTAGGCGAGAACGCCGGTGGCGGCAACGACACGGTCTGGACCTCGCTCGCGAGTTACACCCTGGGTGCTGACACCGAGAATCTGTTTTTCGGCGGCAGCGGCAACTTCGCGGGCACCGGCAACGCGCTCGGCAACACGCTCGTGGGTGGTGCAGGTAACGACGTTCTCGCCGGTGGTGGCGGTAACGACGTGATGAGTGGCGGCGTGGCCGGCAACGATACGTTCGTGTTTGCAGCCGCCGGTTTCGGCAACGATACGATCCTGAACTTCGGAGCCAATCCGGCCGGGCAGGACTTGCTCAATATCACGGCGCTGGGGATCAACAGCGCGACGTTCGCGGCCAACGTGAGCATAACGGCTAACGGGGCGGACACGGTGGTAGGGATCGGGGCGGACACCATTCACCTGGTGGGTGTCAACAGCGCGACCGTTGATCAGACGGACTTCATTCTGGCCACTTGAGGCCCAGGTCAGTACCGTCGCAGGAGGGCGGAACAGTAGAGGGGAGGGCAATGGATGCCCTCCCTTTCTCCTTCGATTCAATTGCCCATCAGCTATCGGAGTGCCAGCAGCGTACTGGAGCTCATCAAGGCAGGTTGGAACCGAACTGCGAAATCAAAGAAATAATGGAAAAAGGAAACCCGGCCTTGAACATTTCAGTCATCTGCCTCTTGAGCAGCCTATTGGTTGCGGTCGCGGCTTCTGCTACCGGGATCACTTCGATCTTCGACCTGGGCTTCACCAGGTCAGCCACAGAAACGCTGAAAAAACTGGACATCAACGACGCTTTTATTATCGCCGTCTCAAGTCCTGCAGCGTTTACCTTCTGCCGCAATGGCTCGTCAACGCTCTGGAAGTATCAGGTGTTGGATCTAGAGGCGGCGACCCAGATTGGCCAAAAGCGCTCTTCGACGGATTATCAACTCGTTTCCGTTGCGCAAGTCGATAGCATTGCCTGCGAACGGGATCACCTTGCTCCATTGGTTAAACCACCTGTCAGGCGTGGACTTGTCCTCGGCCTGATCACCCTGTTTCTGTTAGTCGGCTTGCGATATACCTACCGCGCAATCATGGATTGCCGTTATGACCAAACCGGGTTTTCGAAGCCAGGCTTGCAGCGATTGAGCGAATCCCGATTACCGTACAATTCAACAGTCATGGCGTTGGCCGCATGGGGTATAGCGGCAGCTACGGCATTTGTTTACTTCGGGTTTTGAGCATGAGTGCAGAGACTTGATTTACACCCTTATTGTTTAAGTTAATCCTGCGTCGCCATGTGCCTGAAAGGGTGGCTGAATCACCGTGGAATTCGTAGTCGGAGTTTGCGCTGAATGAGAGTTGCTCGCTATTGCGCATGTTATGGGATGTATAACAACTAGTGGATCCAATAAGCGGCTGTCGAAGTGCATCCAGTCAGGCAGACCAGTTGTGGTGGGGCATAGCGTGAAAGTTGTCTTGTTACTATCGCTTCAGGCGCACTTGCGCTACGCACCGTTTGTCGGTGGGTTGCTCGAGAAATGAACATTGGAGCGTCTGTGCCCTCTGACTCCTAAGCACGTCAGTCATGACCTGCCCCTGCAATCGCAAAAAAGAAGTGGAAGTTTATCTCAAATGCAGTGAATGCAAACTGGGGGATTTTTATCTGAAACTCAGGGGAGTAATAAACCAGCCGGTCATTGATTTGCCGAGCGAGTCAATGAGGTTAACAGTGCCGAGTCCATGATTTGGCTTATCTTTTAGAAGTAAGGTCGCACAGGATTTTTAATAATTAAAAAACCTGTCAAGCAGTCGACCTGTACTGTCGAATAAGGTGGAGAAAATACCGTGGCTATAAATACAATTATAAGTCTTATGGAAAATAAAGAATTCCTGGAGTTTTTACGTCTGGGTGTTATTTACGTTCATTTAGTGGCGTGTTGTGTAGCCATTGGTTTGGTGTTGACCAGTGATGTCGCTATGGTCAAAGACCTTTTAAGGCGCAACGTGGTCACTGAACATGATAATGCTCACATGGAAAGTCTACAAAAGTCTGTCGTCGTTGCACTGATAGCACTGTGGGTAACGGGTATCGCTGTCGTCGGTATTGATTACCTGGACAAAGGTCTCGATTACTTCATGAATCCAAAGCTTCAAGCCAAAGTCATTATTGTGGCGTTGCTGAGTTACAACGGCGTCTTGTTGCATCGCCTGGTACTGCCGGCCCTGCAAAAGGCAGGCTCCTTGCTCAACCTCGGATTCAGTGCACGGATGCTGGCGTTGGCCTGCGGCTCGTTGTCGGCAGTGTCCTGGATGTATGCCGCCATGCTGGGAGTCGGGCGCCCTTTGGCCTGGAAGTTTTCCCTTTCCGAACTGTTGATGGCTTATCCGGTACTGATTGTGCTCGGGTTCCTGACGATGCTGGTGCTGACTCAGCGAGCGAAAAAACAGGACGACTACGTTGCGCCTCAGCGGACAGTTGCAAGCGCATGCTGAGCCGGTTATTTGCGTAAATCCTGCGGGCTCGTCCCGAGTCCGAAAGATGGCGACCTTCATGGTGCAGGTTTCAACCCGGACCTGCACCCATGAATTTTCGCTTAACCTGGTTCGCAAGGAGACAGACTGAGTCAGTGACATCCCGGCAGCCGGGTCAATTCGGCGGCGGTGCTGCCGTTGATCAAAAGAATAGACAGTCACGTTCATTTTTATACGTCGCAAGACCGGCGCTGAGTGGCCGGTTCGCTGCCCTACGCGTCGTCGTACATTGCCTCGGCCACAGGATTTCCCGAGATCACCGTTCCGGCAGGCATCATCGAGGGCAACCTGCCGGTGGGTGTTTCGTTCCTGGGCGGCTACGGCGAAGACGCCAAGGTGGTGGGTTTCGGCTACGCGTTCCTTGGGCGGTAACCGTCAGATCTGTTCCAGCAACCAGGTACGAAACGCGACGAGTGAAGGTAGCATTTCGTTGCGCGGCGGATAGGCCAGGTAGTAACTGCGCTGGCTGGCAAAGGGCTGATCGAGACTGACCAGTTCGTTGTTGGCCAACTCGTCGGTCACCAGGATACGTGGCACCAGACCGATGCCGATGCCGGCCCTGACGGCCTGGATCAAGTGCGAGGTGAGTTCGAAACTCGGTCCCAGCCGCATCATCCGATGGGGCAGGCCGTGGTGGCTGAACCACTCGCCCCAGACGTTGGCGTTGCTCGCGACGTTGAGCAGCGTCTGGCCAGCAATTCGGTCAGGGGTCCAGGCGTCATGGATTTCGGCCGCTTCTGGCGAAATGATCACCATCAGTTCTTCGGTGTGCAGGCGATGGCTGATCAGGCCCGGCAGGTTGGCGCTGCCGACCATGATCGCGGCATCGATCCCGCTGGTTTCAAAGTCAATGGCATCGATCCGGGAATTGATGTGCACCAGCATGCCGGGATGGGTTTTGTAGAAGTCATGCAGGCGCGGCAATAACCACTTCGAGCCGAAGGTCGGCAAGGTGGCCAGGCGCAACGTGCCGCTGCCCGATTGATAAGCCATGGCCTGCAACGTGGCGCTGCGGATGCGTCCGAGCGCTTCGCTCATTTCCCGCTGATAAAGACGACCGACATCGGTCAACTGCACTTGCCGGCCTTCACGGCGGAACAGCGTCAGGCCCAGTTGCTGTTCCAGCGCCTGGACCTGCCGGCTCACGGCGCTCTGGGTCAGTGACAGTTCCATCGCGGCGCGGGTATAGCTTTCATGGCGGGCGGCGGCTTCAAAGGCCAGCAGCAACGACATCGAAGGGGTGAGGTGACGGTAATTCATTCGTAAAAGTCATCGATAGCGGCAGGATTATCCGTTTGTCCGGTGCCAGGGCCTGCGGGATCATTGGTGCAGCCGACGACCTGAGGCTGACCCATTAATGCTCAGGCGACAAGTGTTTTGAGTTTTTCCGTGAATACACCGACAAGAGAACAGTCTGCGATGATCGCCCAGTTGCCCACCGTTGCACCCGCGGCCCAGTACCCGGAGTTTCTGCAAGCCCTGCGCGCCAGCGGCTTTCGCGGTCAGCTCAGCACCGACTACGCGACCCGCACGGTGCTGGCGACGGACAACTCGATTTACCAGCGCCTGCCGCAAGCGGCGGTGTTCCCCTTGGACGCGGACGACATCGCCCGTATCGCGACCTTGATGGCCGAGCCACGCTTTCGCCAGATCAAGCTGACCCCGCGCGGTGGTGGCACCGGCACCAACGGGCAGTCATTGACCGATGGCATCGTGGTCGACCTGTCGCGGCACATGAACACTATCCTCGAGATCAACGTCGCCGAGCGTTGGGTGCGGGTGCAGGCGGGCGTGGTCAAGGACCAGCTCAATGCCGCGCTCAAACCTCACGGGCTGTTCTTCGCGCCGGAGCTGTCGACGTCCAACCGTGCCACCGTCGGCGGCATGATCAATACCGACGCCAGCGGCCAGGGCAGTTGCACCTATGGCAAGACCCGTGATCACGTTCTGGAATTGCACAGTGTGCTGCTCGGCGGTGAGCGCCTGCACAGCCTTGCGCTGTCCGATGCGGCGCTGGAGGCGGCTTGCGCGCAGCCCGGCCGTATCGGCGAAGTGTACCGGGTGGCGCGCAATATCCAGGAGACCCAGGCCGAGCTGATCGAGTCGGTATTCCCCAAACTCAACCGTTGCCTGACCGGTTACGACCTGGCACACCTGCGCGACGAGCAGGGGCGTTTCAATCTCAACAGCGTGCTGTGTGGTGCGGAAGGGTCATTGGGCTACGTTGTCGAAGCCAAGCTCAACGTGCTGCCGATTCCCAAATATTCGGTGCTGGTGAACGTGCGTTACGGCAGCTTCATGGATGCGCTGCGTGACGCCAATGCGTTACTGGCGCACAAGCCGTTGTCCATCGAAACCGTGGACTCCAGGGTGTTGCTGCTGGCGATGAAAGACATCGTCTGGCACAGCGTCGCCGAGTATTTCCCGACGGACGCCGAACGTCCGACGCTGGGCATCAATCTGATGGAGTTCAGCGGCGAAGACATGGCGCAAGTGAGCGCTCGCGTGACGTCGTTTGTGCAACATCTGCAGACCGATACGTCTATCGAGCGCCTGGGCCACACCCTCGCCGAAGGTGCCGAAGCCGTGAGCCGTGTCTACGCCATGCGCAAACGCTCGGTCGGCCTGCTGGGCAATGTCGAAGGCGAGGTTCGTCCGCAGCCTTTCGTTGAGGACACCGCCGTGCCGCCGGAGAAGCTGGCCGACTACATCGCCGAGTTTCGTGCATTGCTCGATGGTTATGGCCTGAGCTACGGCATGTTCGGTCACGTCGATGCCGGTGTGTTGCACGTGCGCCCGGCACTGGACATGAAAGACCCGGCCCAGGCCGCGCTGGTCAAGCCCATTTCCGACGCCGTGGCCGAACTGACCCGGCGTTACGGCGGGTTGCTATGGGGCGAGCACGGCAAGGGTTTGCGTTCGCAATACGTCCCTGAGTTTTTTGGCGAGTTGTACCCGGCTTTGCAATCGCTCAAGGGGGCGTTCGACCCACACAATCAGCTCAACCCCGGGAAAATCTGCACGCCACCGGAGGCTGCCCAAGGCTTGCTCAAGGTCGACGAAGTGACGCTGCGCGGTGATCTGGATCGGCAGATCGACGAGCGCGTCTGGCAAAGCTTCGGCACCGCCATGCACTGCAACGGTAATGGCGCCTGCTACAACTACGACCCCAATGATGCAATGTGTCCGTCGTGGAAAGCCACCCGTGAGCGCCAGCATTCGCCGAAGGGCAGGGCGTCGTTGATTCGCGAATGGTTGCGTCTGCAAGGCGCGGCCAACATTGATGTATTGCAGGCAGCCCGCGGCAAGTTGTCGTGGTTGAGCGGGTTGCCGGCGCGGTTACGCAATAACCTGGCGCGTTCGCGTGGCGAGGCGGACTTCTCCCATGAAGTCTATGACGCGATGGCGGGCTGCCTGGCTTGTAAATCCTGCGCGGGACAATGTCCGGTCAAGGTCAATGTCCCGGAGTTCCGTTCGCGTTTTCTGGAGCTGTACCACGGTCGCTATCAACGACCGTTGCGTGACTACCTGATCGGCTCGCTGGAGTTCACCATTCCCTACATGGCTTATGCGCCGGGCCTGTACAACGCAGTGATGGGCTCGAAATGGGTGAGCCGCCTGCTTGAGCGGCAGGTCGGCATGCTCGACAGCCCGCTGATCCACCGCCATGACTTGCAGGCCACGTTGACCCGTTGCAAGGTCGCGGTCGCCAGTGTGCCAGCCCTGCGCGAACTGACGGCGGCACAACGTGAGCGCAGCGTGGTGTTGGTGCAGGACGCCTTCACCCGTTACTTCGAAACGCCATTGCTGGCGAGCTTTATCCAGTTGGCGCACCAGTTGGGATATCGGGTGTTTCTGGCGCCCTATAGCGCCAACGGCAAACCTTTGCATGTGCAGGGTTTTCTCGGCGCCTTCGCCAAGGCAGCGATCCGCAACGGCAATCAGCTCAAGGCGCTCGCCGACTGCGGCGTACCGCTGGTGGGGCTGGACCCGGCGATGACGCTGGTCTACCGCCAGGAATATCAAAAAGTACCAGGGCTCAACGATTGCCCGAAGGTCTTGCTGCCTCAGGAATGGCTGTTCAATGCGTTGCCGGAAAACCCGCATCCCGCGACCGGGACCTTCCGTTTGTTGGCGCACTGCACCGAGAAAACCAATGTTCCGGCCAGCACTTCGCAATGGGAAGCCGTTTTTGCCCGGCTCGGGCTCAAGCTGACGACTGAGGCGACCGGCTGCTGCGGCATGTCTGGAACCTTCGGCCATGAAGCACGTAACCAGGGCAACTCACGGAGCATTTTCGAGCAGTCATGGGCTGGCAACCTGGATAAAAAGGGCGAAGCGCTGGCGACGGGTTATTCCTGCCGCAGCCAGGTGAAGCGCTTAGCCGACAGGCAACTGCGTCATCCGCTGGAAGTGCTGTTGGAGTACGCTGAGTCGCCGTATGCGCAACCGTACGTACGGTAGCGTGAGAGGACGGCGGCTGTGAAGCCGCCTCCTGCTCGATGCTGGTCTAATGCTCAGGCCTGATGGAATCAGCCCAGCACCTCATTGGCCACTTGGTCGACCGCGCTTTTGGTGATCTCGACGATCAGGTCGGCCTCTTCCACAGTCAAGATCAACGGAGGGGCAAAGCCAAGAATGTCGCCGTGAGGCATTGCCCGGGCAATCATGCCGCGCTCCAGGCACGCCGCCGACACTTTCGGGCCGACCTTCAAGGCGGCATCAAAGGGTGTGCGCTGTTCACGATCAGCCATGAATTCGACGGCGGCGAGCATGCCATCACCACGCACTTCACCCACCAGCGGATGACCTTCGAGGGTTTCGCGCATCCGCCGGTTGAGATAAGCGCCGACCTTCTCGGCGTTGGCCGTGAGGTTTTCCCGTTCCAGGATGTCGAGGTTGGCCAAGGCCGCCGCCGCACAAAGCGGATGCCCGGAATAGGTCCAGCCATGGCCCATGGCACCTTGGGATTCTGAGGCTTTCTCAATCACGTCCCAGACCTTTTCACCGACAATCACCGCCGACAATGGCGCATAGGCGCTGGTCAGGCCCTTGGCGGTGGTGATCAGGTCCGGGCGCATGCCATAACGCTGGCTGCCCATCTTCGAGCCCAGGCGACCGAAGGCGCAGACCACTTCGTCGGCGATCAGCAGCACGTCGTATTTGTTCAGTACCGCCTGGATCGCCGCCCAGTAACCGGCCGGCGGAACGATGATGCCGCCGGTGCCCATCAGCGGTTCGCCGATGAACGCGGCGACGGTGTCCGGGCCTTCGGCCAGGATCATCTTCTCCAGCTCGTCGGCGCAGTAACGCACGAACGCAGCCTCATCCATGCCGGTCGGCGCCTTGCGATACCAGTGCGGACACACGGTGTGCTTGATACCTTCGGCCGGCAGGTCGAAGTGCTGATGGAAGCTCGGCAGGCCGGTCAGGCTGCCGGTCATGATCCCCGAGCCGTGATAGCCACGGTCGCGGGAGATGATTTTCTTCTTCTGCGGGCGACCCAGTACGTTGTTGTAGTAGCGCACCAGTTTGATCTGGGTTTCGTTGGCATCGGATCCGGAGAGGCCGTAATAGACCTTCTTCATGCCTTCAGGCGCCCAGTCGATGATGCGGCTCGACAGCTCGATGATCGCTTCGGTCGAGTGCCCGACATAGGTGTGGTAATAGGCCAGCTCCTTGGCCTGCTTGTAGATCGCGTCGGCGACTTCGGTACGGCCGTAGCCGATGTTCACGCAGTACAGGCCGGCAAAGGCGTCGATCAGTTCGCGGCCTTCGTGGTCGCGGATGCGGATACCCGAGGCGCCCTTGATAATGCGCCCCTTGAGCGCGCCGCTGGCGTGGTCATGGGCGTGGGTCGAAGGGTGCATGAAGTGCGCACGGTCTTGTTCGAACAGCGTATCGAATTCTTGGCTCATGGTAGATCTCCTCAGAACTGGCCTTGATGGTGCAGGCAGAAGTATTTGGTTTCGACAAAGGCTTCGAAGCCCTCGGTGCCGCCTTCACGGCCCAGCCCCGAGGCTTTCATGCCACCGAACGGGATCGGATGGCCGGTGAACTTGACGCCGTTGACCGCAACCATGGCGTGGTCGAGACGACGAATCAGCGGGTAAATCAGGTCCAGACGATTGGAACTAATGTAGGCGGCCAGACCGTATTCGGTGTCGTTGGCCATCTCGACGGCCTGGTCGAGGGTGTCGAACGGCATCACCCCGGCAATCGGTGCGAAGTTTTCTTCACGGTAGATGCGCATTTGCGGGGTGACGTCGGCCAGCACAGTCGGCTGATAGAACAGGCCGCCGAGGGCATGGGCCTCGCCGCCCACCAACCGTTGCGCCCCTTTTTGCAGGGCATCGGCCACGCGCTCGGCGGTGACATCGAAGGCGGCCTGATGCATCAACGGGCCGATATCGACGTTCTGCTCTTTGTCACCGACCATGGCCGGACCAACCTGCAATTGGCGCACAGCCGTGGCAAAGCGGCTAAGGAACGCCGGGTAAATGGCGCGATCGACCATGATGCGGTTGGCGGCGCAGCAATCCTGACCGGAGGTCTGGAACTTGGCGGCGACCGCGACTTTGACCGCCAGCTCCAGATCGGCGTCGGCGCAGACAATGAACGGCGCGTTGCCGCCCAACTCCAGCGAAACCTTTTTCACATCCTGAGCCGCCGCTTGCAGGACCAACTTACCGACGCGGGTCGAGCCGGTGAAGCTCACCGAGCGCACGCGACTATCCTGCACCAGGGTTTGCATGGCCATCTGCGGTTCGCCCAGCACCACATTGAACACGCCAGCCGGGAAACCCGCTTCTTCGGCCAGTTGCGCCAAAGCGAACGCCGAGTATGGCGTCTCATGGGCCGGCTTGATCACCACGGTGCAACCGGCGGCCAGGGCGGCCGCGGCTTTGCGAGTAATCATGGCCGAGGGGAAATTCCACGGGGTCAGCAGCGCGCAGACGCCGACCGGTTCCTTGACCGTACCCAGGTGTGCGCCGGGGATATGGCTGGGAATGTTTTGCCCATAGAGGCGCCGGGCCTCTTCGGCGAACCAGGGAATGAAGCTGGCGGCGTAGGCGATTTCGCCGCGGGACTCGGCCAGGGACTTGCCCTGCTCCAGGCTGAGAATCCGCGCCAGGTCTTCCTGGTGCTCCAGGATCAGCGCCGCCCAGCGCCGCAGGATCGCGCCGCGAACCTCCAGGCTTTGTTCGCGCCAGTCGGCAAACGCGCGGTGCGCGGCGTCGATGGCCGCGACAATTTGCGGTTGGTCGAGCATCGGCACATGGCCGATCAGTTTTTGATCGGCCGGGTTATGTACGGCGATACTGTGGCCGCTGTCGCTGTGGACCCAATGGCCATCAACGTAGCAAAGTGCCTTGAACAGCAGTGGATGTTTGTAGGTCATGGCGTTCACTCCAATCCGTGTGCGTGGAACCATGCTAGGGCAACACGACCTCGGGGATTTGGCGTTTGAACGGGGTTCGGCAGGTGGTTTTTTCTGATCGAGCGGGGGTGAATAGCAGGTTTTTGCGGTGTGAATACGGGCCTCGAATCGAAGCAAATCCATTGTGGGAGCGAGCAAGCTCGCTCCCACAGGGTTGCGGTGGTTTCAGGATTCTTGCGACAGCTCAGCGGGCAGGGCACCGCCGGTCTTGATGGTCTTGGTGACGATGTAGGTGAAGTAGCGTTCGATGCCCAGATCTTCGAGCAACAGTTGATCGATAAAGCGCTGGTAATGGTCGATATCCGGCGCCTGGATCATCGCCATGTAATCGACGCCGCCACCGGTGGCGTAACAGAACGCCACTTCGGCAGCCTCGTTCATGCGCTGTTCGAAACGCCGCATGTCCTGGGCGGTGTGTCGGGCCAAGGTGATTTCCACCAGCACCTGCTGGCTTTTGAACACCGCGTTCCAATCGATCTGCGCCCGGTAGCCCTTGATCAAGCCCAGGCTTTCGAGCTTGCGTACCCGCTCCCACGCCGGGGTCACCGACAGGTTGATCGCCTCGGCCAGGCTCGACTTGGTGATACGCCCGTCTTCGGCGAGGATTCGCAGGATTTTCAGGTCGTAGCGATCGAGTTTGTGCATGGGTGACGATCTCGTGAATATCTAGGAGACCCTGTGGGAGCGAGCTTGCTCGCGATGACGGCGGCACATCCAACCCTGATGTGACTGATACATCGCAATCGCGAGCAAGCTCGCTCCCACAGGGGGGGTCAGTTCAACACATCGGCGATCACTGCCACAGTGTCACCACCACGCACCAGCCCGGGAAAATGCCGCGCCGCCAGCAGGCCGCTGCGGGCCGCACGGTATTCCTTCGGCGCCACACCACTGCGGGTGACATCGTAGACACGGGCAATCACTTCACCTTGCGTAACGTTGTCCCCCAGGTCACGACACATTTCCAGCAAGCCATCGTGCTCGCTGGCGATGAAGCAATCCCCGTCGGGCATGTCGAGCATGATCGACGATGACGTCTGCACTTCGCCTTGGAGAATCCCGGCATGCACCAGCAGATTGCGCACGCCGCGCTCGGCGATCGCCACACTACGCGCCGTGGACGAACCGCCACCGCCCAGTTCGGTGGTGACGAAGACTTTACCCTGAGACTCGGCGGCGGTGTCGTACATTGCCCCGGCATCGAGTTCCAGCATGCGCATGCTGTACGGCGCATTGAAGGCGCGCATTCCCGCCTCGCATTGCGCCTGCTGCTGTTTGTCCGGCAACACATGACACGCTGCAAACGGCAGGAAATCCAGGGTGCGGCCGCCAGAGTGAATGTCCAGCACGATGTCGGCCAGGGGCAGTAAGGTGCGGGTGAAGTAATCGGCTATTTTCTCGGTCGGCGTGCCGTCCGGCTTACCGGGAAAACTGCGATTGAGATTGCCCTTGTCGATTGGCGAGGTGCGCCGTCCGGCATGGAAAGCCGGAGTGTTCATGAACGGCACGATAATCACCCGGCCAGTCACTTCGGCAGCCGTCAGCCGCTGTGCCAATTTGCTCAGTGCTACCGGGCCTTCGTATTCGTCACCGTGGTTACCGCCGGTGAGCAGCGCGGTCGGGCCCTGACCGCGCTGAATCACCGTGACCGGAATCATCACCGCGCCCCAGGCCGAATCGTCCCGGGAATATGGCAGCTTGAGAAAACCGTGCTGCACGCCTTCACGGCTGAAATCCACTGTGGCGCTGATTGGGTTGGCAGGCAATTGGCTCATGACTCAATCCTTCACGAACAGTTGGCGTGGCACATTGCACAAGGTTTCGACGCCGGTTTCGGTGATCAAAATGCTTTCGGTGATTTCCAGCCCCCAGTCGTCCATCCACAGACCCGGCATGAAGTGGAACGTCATGCCCGGTTGCAACACGCTGGTGTCGCCGGGACGCAGGCTCATGGTGCGCTCGCCCCAATCCGGCGGGTAACTGATCCCGATCGGGTAGCCGCAACGGCTGTCCTTGTGAATGCCGAACTTCTCCAGCACCTTGAAAAAGGCGACAGCGATGTCACCGGTGGTGTTGCCCGGTTTGGCGGCTTCCAGGCCGGCGGCGATGCCTTCGACCACGGCTTTTTCGCCGTCGAGGAAATGTTGTGGCGGCTTGCCCAGGTAGATGGTTCGCGACAATGGACAGTGGTAACGCTTGTAGCAACCGGCGATTTCAAAGAAGGTGCCGGCGCCTTTTTCGAATGGCGAATCGTCCCAGGTCAGGTGCGGCGCGCTGGCGTCGGCACCGGTCGGCAATAGCGGCACGATGGCCGGGTAATCACCGCCATGGCCGTCGGCACCGAGGATGCCGCTGCTGTAGATCTCGGCCACCAGTTCGTTTTTACGCATGCCCGGCTCGATCCGTTCGAGGATCCTCCCATGCATGTTTTCCACGATGCGCGCAGCAATGCGCATATAGGCAATTTCCTGCGGCGACTTGACCGCACGCTGCCAGTTCACCAACCCGACCGCGTCAATCAACCTGGCCTTCGGCAGGTTTTTCTGCAACGACAGATAGGCCGCGGCGCTGAAGTAATAGTTATCCATTTCCACTCCGATGGTCAGCGCATCCCAGCCGCGGGCGCTGATGACTTCCCGGGACAGGTAATCCATGGGATGACGCTCCCGGGACTGCACGTAGATGTCCGGGTAACCGACGATGTTTTCCTGCTGCATGAACACCGTGCGCCTGGCACCGTTGGCGTCCTGCCCGCGACCGAACCACACCGGCTCGCCATCGAGGGCCAACAGCACGCATTGGTGAACATAAAACGACCAACCGTCATAGCCGGTCAGCCAGGCCATGTTCGACGGATCGGTGACCAGCAACAGCTCGATGCCCTGCGCCTGCATGGCCGTTCGCACCTTGGTCAGACGCTGGGCGTATTCCTCCCGTTGGAAGGGGAGATTAACGACTATCTGAGACATACACATGCCCTCTGATAAATGACACACGGATGAAAAAAGTGGATTAGCTGCCGAACTGAAAACCCTTACCGGCCGAACGCGCGCGCTCGAAGGCCAGATTGGCCATGGCGGTGTCCTGGGCGCCGGTACCGGTCAGGTCGCACAAGGTGATCTGCGCCGCATCGGTGCGACCGGGGCGCTGGCCCGCCAGAACCTGACCCAATTCGGCGAAGCCCGATTCGTCGCTGACGAAGCCGGCCGCGAGGGCGTGATGCAGCTCGCCCAGGATACGGGTCTGGCTCAAGCGATCGGCCACGTAGCGGTCGACCTGCACCAGTGCCTGAGGGGCAATTTCGTTTTTGTGCTCGGCGTCCGAGCCCATGGCCGTGATGTGCAGGCCAGGATGCAAGTGACGTGCTTCGATGAGCGGCTCCCGACTCGGCGTGCAGGTGATTGCGATGTCGACGTCGGCCATGGCCTCGTCGATGCTCGCGCACGGTTTGACCGCCAGGCCGCTGTCACGCGCCAGTTCGACGCTGAAGGCTTCGGCCTTGGCGCGGTCGCGAGCCCAGACCCGCACGCTGTCGATCGGTCGCACCAGACGCAATGCCTGTAGCTGCAACGCGGCCTGCTCGCCGGCACCGATCAGCGCCACACTGCGGCTGTCCTCTCGCGACAGTGCACGCGCCGCCACTGCTCCCGCTGCCGCCGTACGCACGGCAGTCAGGTAACCGTTATCCAGCAGCAAAGCATCCAGCAGACCGGTGCGCGCCGACAACAGCATCATCATGCCGTTGAGGCTTGGCAGGCCGAGTTTCGGGTTGTCGAAAAAGCCTGGGCTGACTTTGATCGCAAAGCGTTCCAGGCCCGGAAGATACGCGGTCTTCACGTCCACTTCGCCGTTGTGCTCAGGGATGTCCAGACGCAGGATCGGCGGCATCGCTACAGCGGCGGTAGCCAGCAACACAAAGGCTTGCTGGATGGCTTCGATGCTTGGCAGGTCCAGCGCGACACAGGTGCGCAGATCGGCTTCGCTCAACAAGGTGACTTCACTCATCAACGTGGCGCTCCAGTTTGATTTTATTGTTTTGGTTCACGCATCCGCGCCGGCAAGCACACGCAAATGCTGATCGATATCGACATTGCACCCGCTAACCACCACCACGATCGGCCCGCGCTGCTCGATCAAGCCATCGAGCAGCGCGGCAATACCTACCGCTGCCGCGCCTTCCACCACCAGGCGTTCTTCGCGATAGGCATGGCGAATGGCATTGGCAATGGAGGCTTCGCTGAGCAGGTGCAGGTGATCACAGGTGTCGCGGGTCATGTTGAAGGTGTAGCAATTGTCCAGGCCGATGCCGCCGCCAAGAGAGTCGGCCAGGGTCGGCAGCTCTTCGACTTCCACCGGGTGCCCGGCTGCGAGGCTGGCGTGCATCGCCGCACCACGCTGCATGCTGATGCCGTGGGTGACGATCTGTGGATTGGCACGTTTGAGCGCCAGCGCCACACCGGCAAACAGCCCGCCGCCGGACAATGGCACCAGCACCTGGGCGACATCCGGCTGCTGTTCGAGTATTTCCAACCCCAGCGTGCCCTGCCCGGCGATGATCGCCGGGTGGTCGAACGGCGGCAGCAGTGTCGCGCCGTGCTCGCGGGCAATGCGTTCGGCTTCGCGTTGAGCATCGTCTTGCGAGCGGCCGACGATGCAAACATCGGCACCCAGATCACGAATGGCCTGCACCTTGTTCCCCGGCACCAGGTGTGACAGACAAATGGTGGCCTTCACTCCCTGCCGGGACGCGGCATACGCTAAAGCGCGGCCGTGATTGCCGGTGGACGCGGCTACCACACCACGAGCCTTTTGCTCGGCGCTTAGCTGTGCCACCGCATTGCTCGCGCCGCGCAGCTTGAAGCTGCCGGTGATCTGCTGGGATTCAAGCTTGAGGTAGACCGGCACGCCCGACAGCCGGGACAGGCTGGGCGAATGTTCCATGGGCGTGCGCCGCACCAGTGATTCGATACGCTGGCGGGCGAGGAAAACATCGTTTAACTGCAGCACTGACATGACCGCGTCCCGAATGAAGTATTGGGCACAGTCTAAGAGGGCAGGATTGTCACGATGAATGTACTAGGGCAATTTAGTCGACAAACTTAATTGCACGGATTTCCCGGTCAAAAATCATGGATCTGCGGGTACTGGCCGAAGATTTCGCGCATCCCGATCAACGCATCGCGCATTTCGTCATCGCCGCATTCGGCGCCGACACACATCCGCACCGCCCGTGCCCGCGGTGTGCCGCGCACCGTGAAAGGGTCTGGGGACGTGACCGCAATATGCCGATGGCGCAGTGCTCGCACCAGGCTATCGACCTCCCAATGTTCGGGAATGCCTACCCAGGCATTCAGAGCATTCGGATGCTGGCCGAGCAAGTACTCGCCCAGATATTCACTGACCATCGCCTGACGCCCGGCCAATAACCCGCGTTGCAACTGCACCAGCGTGTCGGCGCGGTTGTCGCGAATCCAGCGTGTTGCAATCTCCGCCACCATCGGCGTGGCCATCCAGCTGTTGACCCGCAAAATGCTTTCGGTGCGCAACGCCAGGCGCTTGGGCACGACCAGATAACCGATGCGCAGGCCGGTCAGCACCGACTTGGTCATGCTGGTGCAATAGAACGACAACTCCGGCAGGTAATGGCTGATCGGAGGGGCGCGGCGCTCGTCCAGCAATGGCCCGTACACATCGTCCTCGATGATGTGCACACCAAAGCGCCGGGCGATCTCGGCGATTTCGCGGCGGCGACTGTCCGGCATCAGGCTGGTCGTGGGATTGTTCAGGTTCGGTGTGCACACCAACGCCGTAATGCGCTCGTTGCTGCACATGTCTTCGAAGTGCTCCGGGTCAATCCCGTATCGATCCATCTCCAGGCCTTTGAGGGTAAACCCCAGTACCTGGGAATTGCCGATGACGCCGTGATCGGTGATCCCCTCGCAGAGCACCACATCATCTGGGCCGGCCAGAGAGGCGAGGGCGAGGAAAATGCCGTGGGCTGCGCCGTTGGTGATCAGGATGTCGTCGCGCTCGACCCGCAGCCCCTGGCGTCCGATCCAGTGCATGGCCGCTTCGCGGTGCGATTCGAAACCGGCGATCGGACGAAAGGCGTGAATCCACGGCTGATCCTCTTCGGTGCTCAACTCGCGGCAAGTGTCACGCCAGAACTGGTCGTGTTCGCGGGTGTGCAGGATCCGCGCAATGGAAAAATCCACCAGCGCCCGTTCAGGGCTGTCGAGAATATAAGTGGCGACTCGATCGCTCATGCGCCGCGAGACAAAGCTGCCGCGCCCCACTTCGCAACGCACCAGCCCCTGACGTTCCAGCTCCTTATAGGCGTTGGTGACCGTCTGCACGCTTATGCCCATGGCATCCGCGACCTGACGTTGTGGTGGCAGGCGCTGATCGTTGGCCAACACACCCTGTTCGATATCGTCGGCAATCGCTTGTACCAGGATCTTGTATTTCGACTCGCCGCTGCGGGCGATTTCCAATGCTGCCTTCCACTTGTCCATCGGCGCTGAACCCACGTGCTTGCCAGTGTCGACAGCATCCCGCGAGAATCCATGCAAAGCAATTGTCCTAGTGCAATGCAATGTTGTGCAGGGCTTTTGTATGCTTGGTCCAAGGTCGATGCACAGGCTACTCAACCAGCTGCCAACAACAACCAATCGATCTGTACCGCAACTGTGCCCCTGAGCTTCGGCTCAACAGGAAAACGGTTTTTGTACGCTTTGCTCTTGTCACACTGCCTCCTACCACAGAGCCGTCAACGACGGGTCCACAAGAAACAGGAGATTTTATCGATGAGCAATTCCCTTCCCGGCACTACCCATGGTTTGCGCCACCTGTTAGTGGCTTGCGCGATGTTCGGCCTGGCCGCCAGCGCCCATGCCGCTACGACGCTGGAAACCATCACAAAGAACAGCAGTATCCGTATTGGTTATGCCAACGAAACACCGTTTGCCTTTACCGAAACCGATGGCCGGGTCACCGGTGAATCGCCGGAAATCGCCAAAGCCATCTTTGCCAAGATGGGCATCAAAGAAGTCGATGGCGTCCTGACCGAGTGGGGCTCGCTGATCCCTGGCCTGCGCGCCGGTCGCTTCGATGTGATTGCCGCTGGCATGTACATCACCCCGGAGCGCTGCAAACAGGTGTTGTTTACCGATCCGCAATACCAGTTGCCGGATGCTTTGCTAACCGCCAAGGGCAACCCGAAGAACCTGCACAGCTATGAAGACATTGCCAGGAATCCGGATGTGAAACTGGCGATTATGGCCGGTACGGTAAACCTGAAATATGCACGGGATACCGGCGTGAAGGATGCGCAAATCCTCCAGGTGCCGGACACCACCGCCCAGTTGCAAGCCGTACGCGCCGGTCGTGCCGATGCGGCCGTGGGCACCCAATTGACCATGAAAGGCCTGGCCGCCAAGGGCGGTGAAAAGGTCCAGGCGGTCACCGAGTTCAAGGATGATCCGTCGCATACCGGTTACGGCGCGCTTGCCTTCCGCCCGGAAGACAAGGACCTGCGGGATGCGGTCAACGCCGAACTGAAAAAGTGGCTGGGTTCCCCAGAGCACCTCAAGACGGTCGCCCCGTTCGGTTTCGACCAATCCAACGTTACAAGCAAAACGGCTGCCGAGCTCTGCGCTCAATAGTCGAAACAGGCATGGCGCGAAGGCGCGATGCCGATTTCCCTGCTTAATCCGGATGGTCAGGTTTTAACCATGGGTGAATTACTACCGCTATTGATACAAGGCGCCTGGGTCACGCTCCAGGTGACATTTTTCGGCTCGCTGCTGGCGATTGTCGTAGCCATTCCGGCGGCGTTGGGGCGCATGTCGCCCTGGCGAGCGCTGAGCTGGTTCTCCATCGCTTACATTGAAGTGTTTCGCGGCACATCGTTGCTGGTGCAACTGTTCTGGCTGTTTTTCGTTCTGCCGCTGCCACCGTTCAATCTGGAGCTAAGCCCCTACAGCGTGGCCATCGTCGGCCTTGGGTTGCACATCGGCGCTTATGGCGCGGAAGTGATGCGCGGAGCGATCAGCTCCGTGGCCAAGGGTCAGTACGAAGCGGCTACGGCACTGAACTTCAGCGGCTACAAGCGTTTTCGGAGAATCATTCTGCCCCAGGCGCTGCTGGCGGCCATTGCGCCGGGCACCAACCTGCTGATCGAGTTGCTGAAAAACACCTCACTGGTATCGCTGATCACCTTGTCCGACCTGAGCTTCCGGGCTCGGCAACTGGATCAGGCCACGTTCCAGACCCTGGAAATTTTCAGCCTTGCGCTGGTGATGTATTTCGTTCTGGCGCAAGCGATCAACCTGGGCATGCGCAGCGTTGAGCGTCGTCTGGCGCGCGGCAGAATGCGTGGAGGTCTGTCATGACCCTGTTCGACTGGACTTACGCCTGGCAAATTCTCCCTGATTTGCTGCGCGCTTCGCTCAACACCATGGGCATTACTCTGATCGGTTTCCTGATCGCCATTGTGCTGGGGTTGTTTCTGGCCATCGGCCGACGCAGCCGCCGGAGCTGGCTGTCGTGGCCGATCGCCGGGGTGATCGAATTCATCCGCAGCACGCCACTGCTGATCCAGGTGTATTTCCTCTACTACGTGCTGCCCAACTTCGGGGTGAGCATGACCGCCATGCAAGTGGGGATTATTGGTATCGGCGTACACTATGCCTGCTACATCGCCGAGGTTTATCGCGGCGGTCTGGACGCGGTACCACGGGCGCAATGGGAAGCCGTCACAGCACTGAACATCGCCCCGTACAGCGCTTACCGCAACATTATCCTGCCCCAGGCCCTGCGGCCGATCCTGCCGCCTTTGGGCAACTACCTGGTGGCGATGCTCAAGGATACACCGGTGCTGTCGGCCATTACCGTGGTCGAGATCATGCAGCAGGCCAAGAACATTGGCTCCGAGAACTTTCGCTACCTGGAACCGATCACCATGGTCGGCCTGTTTTTCCTCGCCCTGAGCATCGCCCTGGCTTATCTGGTACGGCGCCTCGAACTGCGCCTGGAGCTACGCTAATGACTTCTCCACTCTCGACATCCAACGACCTTTCCCGGCGCGGTAACCTGACACCGCTGCTGCCGCAAGAGGCCACCGCCATGCATGAATCGAAACCGGTCAAGCCGATTGTCAGCTTTCAGGACGTCACCAAAAGCTATGGCAATTTCACAGTGCTCGACCACTTGAACCTGGATGTTGCACCGGGTGAGAAAGTCGCGATCATCGGCCCCAGCGGCTCGGGAAAATCCACGCTGCTGCGGGTACTGATGACCCTCGAAGGCATCGATGACGGGCTGATCCGCGTCGAGGATGACTTGCTGACCCACATGCCCAATCGCAACGGCGTGCTGGTGCCAGCCAATGATCGGCATATCCGCCGGGTGCGCGGCAAGATCGGCATGGTATTCCAGAGCTTCAACCTGTTCCCGCACATGACTGCGTTGCAAAACGTCATCGAAGCGCCGGTGCAAGTCCTTGGCATGAAACGCGCCGAAGCATGCGAACGGGCGGCGGATTTGCTGGAGCTGGTAGGGCTGGGCAGCAAGCTTGGCCATTACCCTTCGCAGCTGTCCGGCGGCCAGCAACAGCGGGTGGCGATCGCCCGGGCTCTGGCCATGCGGCCCAAAGTCATGTTGTTTGACGAAGTGACCTCGGCACTCGACCCGGAACTGTGCGGCGAAGTACTCAACGTGATCCGCAAACTCGGCGCCGAGCACAACCTGACGATGCTGATGGTCACCCACCAGATGGGGTTCGCCCGGGAATTCGCCGATCGTGTGTGCTTCTTCTACAAGGGGCAGATTCACGAACAGGGCACGCCTGCCCAGATCTTTGAACACCCGCAACAGGAGCGAACGTGTGCGTTTCTCAGTGCAGTGAAAGAAGCCAACTGACCGAAAACCAGGCTCTGGGGGGCTGTGCCATGCACAGTGCCCCCAAGCGTTATTGATTGTGAGTATCCACACGAACTTCCGATGAGATGGGTGCACGCTGCCAGACGCTGTGCCGTTACGCATGGCACCGCAAGGTCGTTTTTGTGTTGAGTCATTCCCGTTTGCCCAATACTCCTGCTCATTTCGATCAATAAGTTGTCAGTTACGGTCATTGAGCACCGGCGGCGCGACTCTTAGTCTGTCGAACATGACTGATGGGGGCCATAGAGCTCCTGCACTTTCCGTGATCGCTCGATGTGGAGTTACCGATGACCGCCGCTCAATACCCGCACCTGTTGGCTCCGCTGGACCTGGGTTTCACCACACTGCGCAATCGCACCCTGATGGGGTCGATGCACACTGGCCTTGAAGAAAAACCGGGTGGTTTTGAGCGCATGGCGGCATATTTTGCCGAACGTGCCCGTGGCGGTGTCGGCCTGATGGTCACCGGCGGTATCGGCCCGAACGAAGAGGGTGGCGTGTATTCCGGCGCGGCCAGGCTGACCACCGAAGAAGAGGCGCTCAAGCACCGTATCGTTACCCGTGCCGTGCACGACGCAGGCGGCAAGATCTGCATGCAGATCCTCCACGCCGGTCGTTATGCCTACAGCCCGAAACAGGTTGCGCCGAGCGCGATCCAGGCGCCGATCAACCCGTTCAAGCCCAGGGAGCTGGACGAGGAGGGCATCGAGAAGCAAATCGGCGATTTCGTCACCTGTTCGGTACTGGCACAAACCGCCGAGTACGACGGCGTGGAAATCATGGGATCGGAAGGCTACTTCATCAACCAGTTCCTCGCCGCCCACACCAACCACCGTACCGATCGCTGGGGCGGCAGCTATGAAAACCGCATGCGCCTGCCGGTGGAAATCGTCCGTCGCGTGCGTGAAGCGGTCGGCCCGAACTTCATCATTATTTTCCGTCTGTCGATGCTCGACCTGGTCGAAGGCGGCAGCACCTGGGAGGAGATCGTTCAACTGGCCAAGGCCATCGAGCAGGCCGGTGCGACCATCATCAACACCGGTATCGGCTGGCACGAAGCGCGGATTCCAACCATCGCCACCAAAGTGCCGCGCGCGGCCTTCAGCAAGGTCACGGCCAAACTGCGGGGTTCGGTCAATATTCCGCTGATCACCACCAACCGCATCAACACGCCGCAAGTGGCCGAACAGATTCTGGCTGACGGCGATGCCGACATGGTGTCCATGGCGCGACCATTCCTCGCCGACCCGGATTTCGTCAACAAGGCCGCTGCAGGTCGCGCCGATGAAATCAACACCTGCATCGGTTGCAACCAGGCCTGCCTCGATCACACCTTCGGCGGCAAGCTGACCAGTTGCCTGGTCAACCCGCGTGCCTGCCACGAAACCGAACTCAACTATCTGCCGGTGCAGCAACTGAAAAAAATTGCCGTGGTCGGTGCCGGACCGGCCGGTTTGTCCGCCGCGACCGTGGCCGCCGAGCGTGGTCATCAGGTAACGCTGTTCGATTCGGCCAGCGAAATCGGCGGTCAGTTCAACATCGCCAAGCGCGTTCCGGGCAAGGAAGAGTTCTTTGAGACCATTCGCTACTTCAATCGCAAACTGCAGACCACCAACGTCGAGGTATGCCTGAACACCCGCGTCGATGTGGCCAGACTGGTCGAAGGCGGCTACGACGAGATCATTCTGGCCACCGGCATTGCGCCGCGCGTGCCGGCGATTGCGGGGGTGGAAAACGCCAAGGTACTGAGCTATCTGGACGTGATCCTGGAGCGTAAACCGGTCGGCAAGCGTGTCGCGGTAATAGGTGCCGGTGGTATCGGTTTCGACGTCTGCGAGTTCCTGGTGCATGAAGGCGTCGCGACCAGTCAGGATCGTGCCGCGTTCTGGAAGGAATGGGGCATCGATACGCACCTGGAGGCACGCGGTGGTGTTGCCGGTATCAAGGCCGCGCCCCATGCGCCGGCCCGCGAGGTGTTCCTGCTGCAACGCAAGAAATCCAAGGTCGGTGACGGCCTGGGCAAGACCACCGGCTGGATTCATCGCACGGGCCTTAAGAACAAAAAGGTGCAAATGCTCAACAGTGTTGAATACCTGAAGATCGACGACGAAGGCCTGCACATCCGCGTCGGTGAAACCGCAGAGCCGCAGGTGCTGCCAGTGGACAACATCGTGATTTGCGCCGGGCAGGATCCGCTGCGCGAATTGCATGACGGTCTGGTGTCGGCGGGGCAGAGCGTGCACCTGATCGGCGGCGCGGATGTCGCGGCAGAGCTGGATGCCAAGCGGGCGATCAATCAGGGTTCGCGATTGGCGGCGCAGTTGTAATCCGGGTAATCAGGCTGTTCACAAAATCTGTGCTGAGCTGCTTGCCTCCTCACCACTAGTCAGCTGCTAAGATGCCGGGTCTTTCCAAAGATCCGGCATCATGCTTTCTCTTCCAGACAACTGGCTTGCTAAAGCCCCCCTCGAACTCCTCCACCTCGACTGGCTCGCCCACTCCGGTATCGAAGTGGCAATCCTGCGTCTGGACCAGATCGACCCGCTGATCAGCGGCAACAAATGGTTCAAGCTCATCGAACACCTGAAGACCGCCGACCGCGTTGGCGCCGAAGGCATCATCAGCCTGGGTGGCGCGCACTCCAATCACCTCCACGCGTTGGCCGCTGCGGGCAAGCGTTTCGGTTTCGCAACGGTCGGCTTACTGCGCGGGCACCCTCAGCAAACGCCTACGGTGAAAGACTTGCAGGCGTTTGGCATGCAACTGCACTGGCTCGGTTATGGCGGTTATCGGGCGCGGTATGAAGCGGGCTTTTGGGAGCCATGGCAGGCGCAGTATCCCGATTTGTTTCCGGTGCCGGAGGGCGGCGGTGGTTTGCAGGGGGCAAAGGGCTGCATGCAGTTGAAAGCACTGGCCTGCCAACAGCTGAATGCCTTGGGCTGGAGCGACTACGACGCCTGGTGGCTGGCCTGCGGGACCGGCACGACCCTGGCTGGCCTGGTACTGGCCGAAGCGGGGGAGCACCCGGTCTACGGTGCGCTGGCGGTACCAGGCGATCATGGGGTGGCGCAGCAGGTCGAGCGGATCGTGCAGCAAGCGGGTCTGATCGATGCCGTGTATGAACTGATCGATGCCAGCCGCGGTGGCTTTGCCAGGGTCGATCCGCTGCTGATCGACTTCATCGAAAAGACTGAACGGGCCAGCGGCATTCCCCTTGAGCCGTTGTACACCGGTAAGGCATTGCTGGCGCTCAAGCAGCAAGTCGAAGCGGGCAAGTTCGCTCGAGGATCGCGGCTGATCTTCGTCCATACCGGCGGCTTGCAGGGACAAAGGGGGTTCAATTCACAAACCTGAAAGTCACCGAAAACCAATGCGGGAGCAAGCTCGCTCCCACATTGGGGGTTGCCGTCAAGTTCAGGTGTCGCGGTTCACGCCTTTGGGCATCATCCGCAACAAGGTGTTATCGCCCACCACATAATGGTGATACAGCGCCGCCACGGCATGCAGGCCAATCAGCCAATAGCCGATCGTAGCGCCGAGCTCGTGCCAGCCCTGGAGTTGTTTGGCCAGGTCCTTGTTTTCCGCTATCGGCATCGGCAGATCGACACCGTAGAACATCACCTGATTGCCTTTGGCGCTGGTGACCAGCCACCCGAGAATCGGTGTGAAGATCATGAAAATGTACAACGCCCAGTGCATCAGCCTGGCCAGTGTCGTTTGCCAGTGTGGCGAGGCCGGGAAGATCTCCGGGGCCCGGCCGAGACTGCGCGCCAACAATCGCACCCAGACCAGAACGAAAACGGTCAGGCCGAGCATGAAGTGTAATTCAACCATCAGCGTGCGCCCGCCACTGCCCTTGGGAAAGATCCCGCGAAACTCGATACAGGCGTAAACCAGCGCCAGCAGGACCAGCATCAACCAATGCAGCGCGATCGATACGGTGCTGTAGCGCGATTCGGAGTTTTTCCACGGCATACGGTGTTCCTCAGAGGTCCGGTTTAAAGCCACCGTTCATGTCCGACGGTGAGCGTTAACTGTAATCCTGTTTCACCGGATTTGTCTGTGGCGATCAGTCGCGGGACGCTCTGGTTCGGGTAACAGACAGAAAAACACATTCCCCTGTAGGAGCGAGCTTGCTCCGGGCGGCGTTCCGACGATGGTCTCAAGAATGCCGCGGTTACCCAGTGGGTATGCGTCATCGTTGGCGACCATCGCGAGCAAGCTCGCTCCTACAGGGGGGGGAGTTGCGTTTTTTAGCTCGACTGCGGCATTTCGCCGTTGGCCAGGCGCTGGTTGATGTCGGCGATCACCTCCGGCAGATCGGTGATGGTGTCGATCATGTAGTGCGGGCGCGAACCTTCGAACATGGCGTGGATGCGCTTGCGCTCGCTGTCCAGATGGTCGCTGCCCAGCGCGCGATAACCTTCGTAGTCCAGACCCAGGGCGTTGCCCGAGCAGATCAGCGCCACGGTCCACATGCCGGCGCGGCGGCCTTCGAGAATGCCCGGCACTGTGTCATCGATCTTTACGCACGCGGCGACATCGTCAATGCCCAGGGCGATGACGTTGGCCAGTGCCTGGGCGGGCCATGGGCGGCCGTTCGGGACTTCGTCGGTGGCGACCACGTGATCGGCGACGTAGCCGTTGGTGGCGGCCAGTTCGACCACTTTGTCCATGACCTGTTTCGGGTAGCCGGAGCAGGAGCCGATCCTGATCCCTTGCTGGCGCAGGTTGGCAATGGTCTCCAGCGCCCCCGGAATCAGCGCCGAGTGTTCGGCGATTTTTTCGATTTGCAGCGGCATGAAGCGTTGGTAAATCGCAGTGACGTCATCGTCGCTCGGCGTGCGGCCGAACACTTTGCGATAACGCTCGGCAACTTCCGGCAGATTGCACAGGGTGCGGATGTGGTCCCACTTGCCCATGCCCATCGGACCACGGGCTTCTTCGATGGACACCTGGACGTCGAATTCGGCGAACGCCTCGACGAAAATCTGCGTCGGGGCGAAGGAGCCGAAGTCGACCACGGTGCCGGCCCAGTCGAGGATGGCGGCTTGTAGTTTGGTTGGATTGGTGTAGTTCATGGTGATCTGAGTCCTGTAATAACTGGCTATTGGAGAGCAGCTTTTACTGTGGGAGCGAGCTTGCTCGCGATGACGGTCTTCTATTCAACCTATGTGCTGACTGACCGGGCCCCATCGCGAGCAAGCTCGCTCCCACAGGGGAAGGTGGTGTTGTTTAGATTTCCAGCACTTCCATCTCGCGCAGCACTTCGCCAATCGCGGCCACCGCTTCGCGCATTTGCGCCGGGTTGACATGGCCAATGCAGCCGACGCGGAAGGTTTCGACCTGGGTCAGTTTGCCGGGGTAGAGGATGTAACCCTTGGCCTTGACCCGTTCGTAGAACTCTTTGAACTGGTAGCGAGGATCTTTCGGGGCATGAAAGGTGGCGATGATCGGCGCCTGAATGGCCGCCGGCAGGAAGCTGCGCAGCCCCAGTTTGCCCATCTCTTCCATCAACGCCTGGCAGTTGGCGGCGTAGCGTTCGTGTCGAGCCGGCAAGCCACCTTCCTCGTTGTATTGCAGCAGGGCTTCGTGCAGCGCCGCGACTACATGGGTCGGCGGGGTGAAGCGCCACTGGCCGGTCTTGGCCATGTAGGCGTGCTGGTCCTGCAGGTCCATGGCCAGCGAATGCGAATGACCGGTGGCGTTGGCCAGGGACTCTTTGCGAGCGAAGACAAAACCCATGCCCGGAACACCTTCCAGGCATTTGCCCGAGGCAGCGATCAGTGCGTCGAACGGCACTTGCTGCGCATCCACCGGCAGGGCACCGAAGGAGCTCATGGCGTCGACGATCAGGCGCTTGCCGTGTTCTGCGACGACCTGGGCGATCTGCGGCAGCGGATTGAGGATGCCGGTGCTGGTTTCGCAGTGAATCAGGGCGACGTGGGTGATGCCGCTGTCGGCGCGCAGCAAGCGGTCGACATCGGCGGCAGTGGTCGGCTCGTCTTCGGCGGTTTCGAAGGTGCTGAAGGAGCGGCCCAGCACTTCGCAGATTTTCGCCAGGCGTTTGCCGTAGGCACCATTGATCAGCACCAGCACCTTGCCATCCCGAGGCACCAGCGTGCCGATCGCCGCTTCGACCGCGAAAGTGCCGCTGCCTTGCAAAGGCACGCAGTGGTGGGTGGCGGCGCCGTTGATGATGGCCAACAGTTGCTCGCAGAGGCTGGCGGTCAGTTGATTGAAGCGGTCATCCCATGAACCCCAGTCGATCATCATCGCCTGACGGGTGCGGGGCGACGTGGTCAACGGGCCGGGGGTGAGCAGGATGGGTTCGGCAGTACTCATTCTCGTGTCCTCGCAATCGATGGGATGAAGCCTCGGTGCCTAAATTGCAATTTGCCGTGTTATCAATCAAATTGTTTGTTGTTATGCCAGCCATCAGTGAGAGTTATTCATGAACCTGTTTCAGCTGCGCGCCTTCGATGCCGTAGCGCGTGAAGGCAGCTTTACCCGGGCGGCGGCGCGGCTGTTCATCAGCCAGCCGGCGGTTACCGGGCACATCAAGGCCCTGGAGGAGCACTACCAGATCACCCTGTTGCGCCGCACCGCCCGGCGAGTGGAGCTGACGGAGGAGGGCACCAAACTGGCGGCCATCACCCGGGCGATGTTCGGCCTGGCCGAAGAGGCGCAGGTGATGCTCGAAGCCAACCGGCAACTGTTGACCGGGCGTCTGGAGGTGGCGGCGGACGGCCCGCACATGGTCATGCCGATGCTTGCCAGCCTGCGCGCGCGCTATCCGGGGATCACCGTGAACCTGCGCCTGGGCAACGCCCAGGAAACCCTGGCGGCGCTGCTGTCCGAACATGCCGACGTGGCGGTGTTGACCGAAGTCGAGCCGCGCAAGGGCTTGCATCTGCAGGCGCTGAACGAATCACGGATTTGCGCGCTGGTGCCCGCCGGGCATCCTTGGGCGCAGAAGACCAAAGGCGTGCAGCTCAGGGAGCTGGATCAGGTGATCATGGTGCTGCGCGAACCGGATTCGATTACCCGGCGCACCTTCGACGAGGCTTGCGCCCAGGCCAGGGTCAGTCCGCGGGTGTTGCTGGAACTGGACAGCCGCGAAGCGGTAACCGAGGCGGTGGCCGCCGAACTGGGGGTGGGGGTGGTGTCGTCGGTGGAAGTCAGCCACGACCCGCGAGTGGCGGCGGTGCCGATCATTGGCGAGGGGTTGGTGAATCGGCACATGATCGGGTGCATGGAGCGGCGCCGGGATTTGCGGTTGATACAGGCGTTTTTCGGTTTGGCGCCAGGCAGGTAGACCGAGTCGCCTGCATCGCGAGCAAGCTCGCTCCCACAGTGTTTTGCGTCGTGCACAAAACGTGTGTCCACCCTTGATCTCTGTGGGAGCGAGCTTGCTCCGGGCGGCGATCCGACGATGGCGTCGGACCTGCCTACACAAGACTTTCGCGAACCATCTCAAGAAACGTCGCCACCACCCGCCGTGAACTCTGCTCGCGCAGGCAAACCAGCGTTTCAGTCAACCGTCGTTTGCAATCGGTAATCGGCAGTGCACAAACCCTGGAGTCCGCGCCAAACTCGGCGGCCGATACCACGCCCACCCCGATCCCGACCACTACCGCTTCGCGCGCTGCCTCCCGACCTTCGACCTGAATCGCCGGGCGAATGCGCAAGCCGGCGCGTTGCATTTCTTCTTCCAGGGTCTGCCGGGTCACCGAACCGATTTCCCGCAACACCAGTGGCGTGTCGTCGAGATCCGCGAGGGTGATGGATTCGCGATCGGCCCAAGGGTGATTGCGCGACACAAACGCGACCATCGGGTCGTTACGCAGGGCCAGGCAGATCAGGCGTTCATCGCTGACGTCACGGCCCAGCAACGCCAGGTCGGCCTGATAGTTGAACAGTCGAAACAGCGACTCATCGGTGTTACCGGTTTCGATCTTTACGCTGATCCCGGGGTAGCGTTCGCAGAAGCGGGCAATCTGCGGCAGCACATGCACCGGTGCATCCACCGCCAGAATCAGGCTGCCGGTCTGCAAGGCCTGGGACTCCTGCAACAGCTCCTGGGCTTCGGCCTCAATCACAAAAAGCCGCTGGGTAACGCTCAGCAGGCGCTCGCCCAGATCGGTCAGGCGCACTGAGCGTTTGTTGCGGTGAAACAGCAAGACGCCGTAGCGCTCCTCGAGTTTGCGCACCTGGTCGGAAATCGCCGGCTGCGTCAGAAAAAGCCGCTCGGCGGCCTTGGTAAAGCTTCCATGGAGCGCCACGGCATGGAAGGCTTTGAGCTGGGCGTGGGACACCGACATGGAAATCTCCAGTAACAAGCTGAGCTTATTTGTGAAATACGATAAATCGATTTCACTTATTAATCAGTAATTGTTTTTATCCAGCTCAGCCCCGCTGACGGGTCGGTCGAACAGCAGCGGGTGCCATGAGCCTGGGCGTGCAAAAAAAACAGGACTCATCTGACCGGTATCCGCCGTAGGGACAGGGCGATATCGCAGTGCTCAACAATAAAAAAACAGGCGTTTTCTTCCAATTCTGCCGGCACACTCACACCCTGAGGTCAGAACCACAATGAACAAGCATATCGGCACCATCAAGCGTTGGCGCATGCAGATCTTCGCGATCACCTGGCTGGCCTACGCCGCGTTCTACTTCACCCGCAAAGCCTTCTCGGTGGCCAAGCTCGGCATCGCCGAAGACCCGACCTTCATGCTCGACAAAATGGCCATGGCCAACCTCGACGCCATCTACCTGACGGCCTACGCCGTCGGTCAGTTCACCTGGGGCATCCTCGCAGACCGCTTCGGGCCGCGAGTGGTGGTGCTGGGCGGGTTGCTGATTTCCGCCTGTGCGGCGCTGGTGATGGGCAACTTTGCAACCTTACCGATTTTCGCTACCTGCATGCTGATCCAGGGCCTGGCGCAGTCCACCGGTTGGTCGGGGTTGTGCAAGAACCTCGGCAGCTTCTTTCCCTCGGAGCAACGCGGGCGGGTACTGGGCCTGTGGAGTTCCTGCTACGCCTTTGGCGGTCTCGTGGCGTCGCCGTTTGCCGGTTGGTGGGCGTATACGCTCATCGGCACCTGGCATGCGGCGTTTGTTTCCAGTGCGGCGGTGGTTGGGCTGGTCGCCGTGCTGTTTTTTATTTTCCAACGCAACAAACCGGAAGACGTCGGCTTGCCGGCGGTAGAGCCGGAACCTGAGCTGAGCGCCGAACAAGCCGAGGCGCAAAGCAAAATCAGCATGTGGGAGCCGTTGAAGGAAATCTTGCGCAACCGCACGGTGCTGGTGCTCGGGCTGGCGTACTTCATGCTCAAGCCGGCGCGCTACGCGATTCTGCTGTGGGGACCGGTGATCGTCTTCGAACAGATGCCTTCGGTGGGTAAGGTCGGCGCAGCAATCATTCCGACCTCGTTCGAGCTGGCCGGATTGCTCGGGCCGATTCTGATTGGCCTGGCCTCGGACAAACTGTTCGGTGCCCGACGCATGCCGGCCTGCGTGATCAGTCTGTTGGCGCTAACGGTGTCCCTGGCGTTTTTCATGGGCGCCCTGCATACCGGTAGCGTGCTGCTGGTGGTGGCGCTGCTGTTCGTCATGGGCCTGACCCTCTATGGGCCGGACTCGATGATCAGCGGCGCGGCGGCCATCGACTTCGGCACCGCCAAGGCCGGCGCCACCGCCGCCGGTTTCGTCAACGGCTGTGGCTCGGTCGGGGCGATTCTCGGTGGCCTGCTGCCAGGCTACTTCGACACCGTTACCGTGTTCATTGTCTTCGCCGGCTGCGCCATGTTTTCGGCGCTGGTGCTGATCCCGCACTGGAACAGCCGCCCGGGCGGCCTGAAAACCAACTACCCGTTCGTGCCCAATCGGGCGATGAACATCAAACCCCTGCGCACCTGAATCCTGTCCCTCGTCGCCTGCTGCGTCTGCGGCAGGCTGGCGTGTGGGCCATTGACTGGAGATTGCCCATGAGACCCTTTTGGCTGGACCAGGCCTTGAAGGCTGATGCATCCGAAACCTGTCCGCCACTGCAAGGCGACAGCCGAGCCGACGTGTGCATCGTCGGCGGCGGTTATACCGGGTTGTGGACCGCGATCATGCTCAAGGAACAGAACCCCGAGCTGGACGTGTTGCTGATCGAAGCGGATATCTGCGGTGCCGGTGCCAGTGGGCGTAACGGTGGCTGTGCACTGTCGTGGTCGGCCAAATATTTCACCCTTGAGCGTTTGTTTGGCGTCGAAGAGGCGGTGCGACTGGTCAAGGAGTCCGAGCGCAGCATCCATGCCATTGGCGCCTTCTGCCAACAGTATGCGGTGGACGCCGATTACCGCCTCGACGGTACGCTCTACACCGCCACCAACCGTGCCCAATGCGGCTCGACCGATGCGGTCATCGCCGCATTGGAGCGCCAGGGCATCAACTCGTTCACCCAGCGGCCGGTAGCCGATGTGCAGCGCATGGCCGGTTCCAGCAAGCACCTGGAGGGTTGGTTTTCCCCGGCCGCGGCCAGTGTGCAGCCAGGTAAACTGGTGCGTGGCTTGCGCCGGGTCGCTCTGCAATTGGGGGTGAGAATTCATGAAAACACTGCGATGACCGGGCTGGAAGAGGGCAAGCCGGTGGGCATTCAAACGCCTGACGGCACCATTCGCGCCGATCGCGTGGTACTGGCGATGAACGCCTGGATGGCCCGGGCATTTCCGCAGTTCGAACGCAGCGTGGCGATCGTTTCCAGCGACATGCTGATCACCGAGCCACGCCCGGATTTGCTCGACGAAATCGGCTTGACCAGCGGCGTCACAGTGCTCGATTCACGGATTTTCGTGCACTACTACCACAACACCCCGGACGGCCGGATCATGCTTGGCAAGGGTGGCAATACCTTCGCTTATGGCGGGCGCATGCTGCCGGTGTTCGATCAACCTTCGCCTTACGCCGGTTTGTTGCAGAACAGCCTGGCGGATTTTTTCCCGGCGTTTGCCGACGTCAAGGTCGAAGCGACCTGGAATGGTCCGTCGGACCGTTCGGTGACCGGGCTGCCGTTTTTCGGGCAGATGAGTGCCAGTGGCAATGTGTTCTACGGTTTTGGCTACTCCGGCAGCGGTGTCGGGCCCTGCCATATGGGCGGGCAGATTCTGGCGTCGATGGTCCTGGGCCTGGACAACCCCTGGACCCGTTCGCCACTGGTCAACGGACCGCTGGGTTTTTTCCCGCCGGAGCCGATTCGCTACATCGGCTCACTGATGGTGCGCAACGCCATCCGCCGCAAGGAGCGCGCGGAGGATCACGGGCGTCGGCCGCGGCATCTGGACGTGCGTCTGGCGAAGTTCGCCGCAGCGGCCGGCAAGGCTGACAAGGGCTGAGTGTCAGGGCGCAAGGTCCGAGCGGCTGAGCAGCCAGTCGAACAGCAGGCGGGTATCGCCACGGGGTTCACGCGGGCGAGGACCGCGAGGTTGTGGCCGAGGGCCCATGGCCGTACAGAGCACCGGGCGATCCGGGTCACTGTCGAGGAAAATCACCAGTACCTCGCTGCCGGCCAGGGGCAGGCGGGACGGATCGATCCAGTCCTCGGCGGTGGTCAGCGCCAGTGGCAGCCACAGGCCATCGGACGCCTCTGCGACTGATTGGGTGACGGGCCAGAGTTTCACCTGAACCCGGCCATCTTCGTCCACTGTCGCCGGTTGCCCGATCGGGCCGCACACCTGGCCGGGTTGATACCCGGGGATGCTCGGCCTGGGTTGTTTGAGCGCTGGCCTGAACACCGTCGACCAGGGGATGGCACTGAATTGATTGCAGTAGCCCGGGGCGATGTCCGGTGAGTCGTCGAACAGAATCGATGAATGACGCCCCTGATGGCGGATCTCGGTGACCAGCCATTGATCATTGAAATTCGCCAGCGGATGCTCGGCCACCTGAACGATCCGGCCGCTGCGTAATGCACCCTGGTTACTTTGGCCGTGGATCTGCACGTGGCGGCATCGCAGGCGTTCCAGTTGTCGACGGCTGAGCTGATCGCGATGTTGTTGTTGTTCGCGGGCAGGAAAGTGTCTCGTCGTGGCGAACGGGTGATTGGCTGCGCCGTCGCTGGTGTCCGCTGTACCAGGGTTGCCGGCACCCGGGCGTACGGGGGAGAGCGTGGTGTCATGGCGCTGGAACAGTTCGCTGATCACCGGTTCCCGATGTTCGTCGAGGGCGTCACGGCGCATCCGCATGAGCAGCGGCTCCTGGGGGAAACTCAGACTGTCATCGGCCAGCACCAGCACATGGCCGTCGCGTTGATGCTCGAAGTGGTAGTGGATGCCTTCTTCCTCGCACAGTCGTTGCAGCAACGCCAGGTCGGTTTCATCGTACTGAATGCAAAAAGGTCGCAGGGGATAGTGCCCGGTTGCCAGTTCAAAGCGATAGCTGCCGGCGGGCAGCCCATGTTCCTCGAGCAATTGGCGCAGGATCATGGGCACACTGGCACGCTGGAAAACCCGTCGGCGTCGTTGCTGCTCCAGCACTTGGACGCGGGACACCAGCACCAGCCTGTAAGCGACCCGGTGCCCGCTTCGATGTTCACAACTGGCGCTGTGCAGCACACCATGAATGCCCTGGTCGTGGCCAAGTTCGAGGAACGCCGGTTGCTGCAGCAATCGTTCGAGGCTCAGGGCCGGTGCCAGCCCGATAACCTCGATATCGAATCGATAGGGTTGATTGAGTGCTTCATGACCGCTGAACCGGATCACCTGGAAACGCAGGTCATCGTCCAGAAGCGTCAGGGTGGGGGGGCTTTCCTTGTCGTTGTGCATCGAACACGCTGCTGCTGTGGAATAGGGTGCAAAGCCTACGAAACCTCAGCGCATTGCGGGCACGTTAAAGCGACATTTCCGAATCGCCCTACAACCGCTGGTGAATATGTCGATGCAAGTCGGGATTTTTTGGTCGATTGCCAACTTTAGGCCGTATAAACTTGCGCAAAGCGTCGGCCAATAGATGTCTCGGCGCCACAGATGCCACAGATAAGAGAGTGAGAAATGGGCGCACAGTGGAAGGTTAAACACAAAGAAGCAGCAGCCAATGCCAAGGGCAAGATCTTCGGCAAACTGGTGAAAGAAATCACCATTGCTGCGCGTAACGGCGCTGATGTTGCTACCAACGCGCACTTGCGCCTGGTGGTTGAACAGGCCAAGAAAGCTTCGATGCCCAAGGAAACACTGGATCGCGCCATCAAGAAGGGCGCGGGCTTGTTGGGCGAGACCGTGCAATACCATCGCGTGACTTATGAAGGGTTCGCCCCGCATCAGGTGCCGTTGATCGTTGAATGCGTGACCGACAACATCAACCGCACCGTGGCCGAGATCCGCGTGGCGTTCCGCAAGGGCCAGTTGGGCGCTTCCGGCTCCGTGGCCTGGGACTTCAACCATGTCGGCATGATCGAAGCGTCGCCGGACACCCCGGACGCCGATCCGGAAATGGCCGCCATCGAAGCCGGTGCACAGGATTTCGAGCCGGGTGAAGAGGGTGCAACCCTGTTCATTACCGAACCGACCGACCTCGACGCAGTACAGAAAGCCCTGCCGGAACAAGGCTTCACCGTGCTATCGGCCAAACTGGGCTACCAGCCGAAAAACCCGGTCAGCGGCCTGAGCGATGAGCAGATGGCGGAAGTCGAAGCGTTCCTCGAAGGCCTCGATAACCATGATGACGTGCAGGATATGTTTGTCGGGTTGGCGGGTTGATCGAACTGGCCTTGATCTGACCTGTGGCGAGGGGGCTTGCCTGTGGCGAGGGAGCTTGCTCCCGCTCGGCTGCGAAGCAGACGCAGTTCCTTGGGGCAGCTTCGCGACCCAGCGGGAGCAAGCTCCCTCGCCACAGGGTTTTGTACTGGCTGCTAGTTTATTGAATTAAACGCAGCTAACGTCTGAACAACTTCATCAAACCCCGGCCGCTCCAGCACCTGCGGCTGACAGCAGCGCCGCTCCAGATCCTCCAGCACCCCACGCAGTTCATCGCTCAACCCCGAATCAACCCGCGCCAGCAACTCCCCCAGCAATACCCCGAACGCCCGCACCTCGATCCGCTGCAAGGCACGGCTTTCAAGGCTGTCGGAAATCCCGTGGAACGACGCCGCGCCAAAGTCTCCCAGCAAGCAATCACCCTGCTCATTCCACAGAATATTGTGCCCGTAAAGGTCGCCGTGGGTGATGCCATGACCGTGCAGGTGCTCGGCCACCGAGGCAATGCCCGAGGCAATGCGCAGCGCCACCGCGGCACTGAAACGCAAATCGTCGGGGTAAATGTCGCGGCTGCACGACGCCAGACTCGGCAGCGCGGCGAGGTTGCGAAAGCTCGGTGCGATCAGTTGCATCACCAGCCCGGCGGTTTGCTGCGGGTGATCGACAATCCGCCCTTCGACGCGGATCAGATTCGGGTGCACACCAGCGGTGATGCAGGCGTTCATCTCGTGCAATGGCGAACCGTCGCTGGTCATTTCGCCTTTGTAGAGCTTCACCGCAACGGCCATGGGTGGCTGCCCGGCGGGTTGCCAGGCGGCCTGATGAATCACCCCGGACGCCCCTTCGCCGAGTTTCTTCTCCAGACGCAGCGCCGACCAGTCAATGCGCGAAGTGGCGTCGAGGGCCGCGGCATCGGCTTCGGTTTCCAGCGGGTTACCGGCATAGGCCAGCCAGGTCAGGCTCGGCAGCTCCAGCAGCCATTGCGGCAACCTGGTCAACCGGTTGGCGGCGATGCGGATCAGTTCCAGCCGATGACACTGACGCAATGACTCCGGCAGCGCTTGCAATCGATTGCCGGCGAGCATGAGCTTTTGCAGGAACGGGCGCTGTCCCAGTTCGGTCGGCAAGGTTTCGATGCAGTTGTCGGTCAGGATCAACCAGCGCAGCAGCGGTGGGAGCGCCGCTGCGGGCACGTGGGCGATGCGGTTGGCCTTGAAGCCGATCATCGTCAGTGCGGTGCATTGGCCCAGGCAGGCCGGCAACTCGGTAAAGCGGTTATCGGAACAGAACAGCACGCGCAAACGGGTCAGGCGATGCAAGTCCTCCGGCAGGGCGCTCAAGGCATTGCCGCTGAGATTGAGCACTTCCAGCGAGTCCGCCAGATCGAAGATCTCCCGAGGGAATTCGGTCAGGCCGTCGACCAGATCCAGCCGCGTGATGCCTGACAACTCGCCGGCACGCAATTGAGCAAGGGTATGCATGAACAGATTCGCCATTAACCAAGGGGAGGGCGCAGGGCCCCGCAAATGCGCGACATGATAGCGGCAAAGAGGGCTGATCTGTCAGGCCGTGCAGCTGGCAAACGCCGATCAGGCCGGTTCGCTGACTTCTGTCAGAACTGAGTGGTCTGCTTGAGCATCTGCGCCGCCGCTGTATCCGCGGGGCTGACCATCGCATAGTTGTAGCCACTTCCCGACCAGTATTCGGCCTGCAACTCGCCATCACTGCGACTACCCCTGGGCAGCAGGAAGTTTTTCGGCCCTGGCGGGCGCACATAGAAACTGATTTTCTGTCCGCCCTGATTCTCGTAGACCACCATTGCCGCAGGGCCTTGCTCGGTGCTCAGCAGACGCCCGCTGACCGGTTTGAAGCCGGCATCGGAAAGGTCGGGCAGGCGATTGGCCTGAGTGAAATAGCGGTCCAGCCAGCCTTGCATATCGCCGTCCGCGCCGACCTTGTAATCGGCCGGCAGGATGCCTTGCTGGGCAATCAGGCGATAGGCCTGCAGGGCATCGGTCATCGGGAGCTGGGGGCTCGCCAGTGTCATCTCCCGCGCTTGCCAACCGCTGAAACCGCCCACGCTGACGGCGATGAGCAACACCGCGGCACTGGCCAGGTGTCGACGGGATTGGCGTTTGAGGCGCTGGCGTATCACGGCCGGATCAAGGTCCGGGTTCGAGGGTTGTTGCAAGGCTCCGCTCAGGGATGCGCGCAGTCTCTGGGCATCCTGCTGCCAGGCGCGCACTTGCGCGGCCACCTGTGGGTCAGTGGCCAGAAAAGTCTCCACCAGGCGTCGGTCGGTGTCGCTCAGTTGGTGGTCAACGTAGGCGTGCAGGTCACGCTCGCTGGGGGGCATGCTGATCATTTGAGTCTCCGCAGGGAAGGGCGGTTGATCTCGCCATCGCTGAGTTGGCGCAGGGCCTGGCGAGCCCGGGACAGGCGGGACATCACGGTGCCGATGGGGACGTCGAGAATCCCGGCGACCTCTTTGTAGCTCAGGCCTTCCACCGACACCCAGAGCAGCAGCGCGCGTTGCTCGGTGGGCAGTCGGTCGAAAGCGCTGAGGGTCGATTGAGCGATAACGGTGCGCTCCACCGAGGGCTGGGCATCGTCACGCCCGATGAAGAATTCGAGCATGCGTGCATAGCGCCGGGAGCGGCGGTGCGCATCGAGAAACTGCCGATAGACAATCGAGAACAGCCAGGCGCGCAAGTCGCCCTCGGCGCGTTTGTCGCTCCAACTCGACAATGCCCGCTCCAGACTCGCCTGCACCAGATCGTCAGCGCTGCTGGTGTTGCGCGTCAACGACACGGCAAACCGTCGCAATCTTGGAATGATTTCCCTCAGTTGTTCGTCGATATCGTTCATGAAGTTCTGGCTAGTCACTACGCTTGACTGTGGACCAGGAAGACGCCCGGCATTCGAGGTTATTCCACGTCAGAAAAAATAAACACCGCATGTGGGAATAAACCTGCGTGCGGTTCGTCTGCTTGATTCTTCTCACTTGTGGCCGATGGCCCTGGAGTCTTTCATGGTAGATCGATCATCACCGCCACCCCGGCCACCTTTGAGTGCGGCGAGCCTGACATTGCGTCTGGCTGGCATTGCCGTGGTCGTTGCCGCAGTGGCTGGGGCTTTTGCCTACGTCAACGGCACCCTGGACCCACAGCGCCTGACCCCGAAAAAACTGATCAACGTGCTGGAGGCCAACAACGGCGTGCATCCGGGTTTCCGTCGCAACCATTCCAAAGGCGTGTGCGTGATCGGGCATTTCGAGAGCAGCCTTGAGGCGCGCAGCTATTCCACCGCTCAAGTGTTCAACGAAGCACGGACACCGGTGGTGGGGCGTTTCGCCTTGGGGTCCGGTAACCCAAACGCGCCGGACAGTGCCGCGCCGATCCGCAGCATGGCCTTGCGTTTCACTCAGGCTAACGGCCAGCAGTGGCGCACCGGGATGAACAGCATGCCGGTGTTCCCGGTGGACACGCCCGAGGCGTTCTATCAATTGCAAAAAGCCCAGTCGCCAGACCCGGCCACCGGCAAACCGGACCCCAAGGCGGTATCGGCGTTTTTTGCTTCGCACCCGCAAGCCGCACCGTTCCTGGCCTGGATCAAGACCGCCAAGCCGTCGGCCAGTTACGTGACCGAAAACTACAACAGCGTGAATGCGTTCTACCTGGTCAACGCGGCCGGCCAACGCCAGGCCGTGCGCTGGAACATGGTGCCACTGGTTCAGGACGCACCCGGGGGCACGGTACCGGAGGGTAATGATTTCCTGGAGAAAGACCTGATTGAGCGAATCGCCGCCGGCCCGTTGCGCTGGCAGTTGAACATCACCTTGGCCAACCCCGGCGATCCGGTCAACGACGCCAGCAAGGCCTGGCCCGAAGGGCGCAAGGTGTTGAACGCTGGCACCCTGGTGCTTGAAAAGGCTCAACCGCAACTCAACGGTGAATGCCGTGATATCAACTACGATCCGCTGGTGTTGCCTGCCGGGATCGAAGGTTCCGACGACCCGTTGCTCGCCACCCGTTCAGCCGCTTACGCCAATTCCTACCTGCGTCGCACCAGCGAAGTCAGCCAGTTGCCCGCCGCCAAACAGGAGGCCCAGCAATGAGCAACCAACCGAACCACTTCGCCCCGCTGGCGCGCCTGCTGCACTGGCTGATGGCGCTGATGATCATCGCGATGCTGTTTATCGGCGCCGGCATGGTCGCCTCGGTGTCCGAGCGGCATGAATGGCTGATTCATCTGCACAAACCCTTGGGCATCGCGATTTTGCTGCTGGTGATCGTGCGGCTGGTGGTGCGCTTTTCCACCACGCAGCCACCGCTGCCTGCGGACATGCCGGGTGTGCAAGTACTCGCGGCCAAGGCCTCGCATGTCTTGTTGTATGCATTGATGCTGGTTCTGCCGCTGCTGGGCTGGGCGATGATTTCGGCGTCGGGCGAGCCGGTCATGCTCAGCAGTTCATTGCAACTACCGTCGATTGTGCCGGCGAATGCGCAGGTGTTTGCGTTTTTGCGCAAGGCACACGGGTATCTGGCGTATCTGTTGTTCCTGACGGTGTTGCTGCATCTGGCGGCCGCGTTGTTTCACGGCTGGGTGCGGCGAGATGAGGTGCTGGACAGCATGTTGCGGGGCAAGGATCGCGGATAATAGCTCGGCAAAAAAAGATCGCAGCCTGCGGCAGCTCCTACAGGGAAATGCATTCCAATGCAGGAGCTGCCGCAGGCTGCGATCTTTTGATCTTGAAGGGCAATCAACGCAAGGTGTCGACCATGTCCGCAATGGTGGTGAGTACATCCTTGCCCAACTGCTTCGACCGCTTGCCCGACCAGCCCGTCAACGGGTTCGGATGATCGTCGTGATCCTTGAACGGCATTTCCAGGGTCAGCGACAGGCAGTCGTACTTCTGCCCGACGCTGTTGCAGGCCAGCGTCATGTTGGCCTTGCCCGGTTCGTCGCGGGTGTAGCCGTACTTGGTCTGGAAGTCCTTGGTGGTGTGCTTCAGATGACTGCGGAAGTGCTCCTCGAGCTTTTCGATCCGCGGCGTGTAACCGGGGTTGCCTTCGCAACCGGCGGTGAATACGTGAGGGATTTCCTCGTCACCATGGATGTCGAGGAACATGTCGACGCCGTACTTTTCCATCTGCTGCTGAACGAACAGGACTTCCGGGCTGAATTCCTGGCTGGCGCTCTGCCAGGCTCGGTTGAGGTCCTGGCCCATGGCGTTGGTGCGCAGGTTGCCGTGGAAAGCACCGTCCGGGTTCATGTTCGGTACCAGGTACAGATCAGCGCCGGCCAGCAGTTTATTCAGCACCGGGTCGTCGTGTTTTTCCAGACGCTCGATCACGCCTTCCATGAACCACTCGGCCATGTGCTCGCCCGGATGTTGCTGGGCAATCATCCACACCTTGCGTCGGCCCTCGGCCCCGGTGCCTTTGCGCAGCAACTGGATGTCGCGGCCTTCGACACTTTTGCCGGTGGCCAGCAGTTCGGTGCCGGCCTTGGTCAGTGCCTGCTCGATCAGCCAGTCGTGGCGGCCACGGCTGTAGGGTTCGAAGTAGGCGAACCAGGCGTGGGTCTGCTCGGCTTCGAGAACGAAACGCAGGCAGTCGCCTTCGAAAATGGTCGGTACGCGGAACCAGTTGACGTGATCGTAGGACGCTACCGCCTGATAACCGGTCCAGGCCTTGTTATAGGAGGATTGGCTGGCATTGATCAGGCGAAACCAGTGCTCCTGGCCAACATGCAGGCCGCTGGCCTTGAAGTGGAACCATTGGAAATGGTTGCTTTTGGTATCGGGGCGGATCGCCAACAGGGGCTTGAGCGGGTCGCTGACGTCAATCACCTGGATGTTGCCGCTGTCGAAGTTGGCGCTGATGTCGAGGGAGGATTTAGCCACGGTTGGGTTCCTGATCAAGATTTTTATGGCGGCTACTTTACACACAAGTGCAGGGCCTTAGGAGCGCAGAAAAACCGTCTCGCCACCCAGGCGCCTGTTCACTTTAGGACTTGAGGTTTGCCACGAAGTCCTTCAACCAAGCGTAGCGATCATCCGTGTTACCACCAGCACCGTTTTGAGGCCTTCAGGTGACAGGGTGGGGCATTTCAACTCGTTCCGGATCAATACGCTCGGGTGTAACCAGTCGTCGTAATGGCTGATACATCAATGCAATCAAATACCTGCAAGCGATGCGCTGGATCTGGCACGCAATGTGCTTTTTTGGCTTTATGGATAATTGGATAATTGGATACAAAAATACAAAAGGTGCACTGATGAAATTCGCCCCTGCCTATACCGAGCGCCAGCCTGTCACTGCTGAGGAGGAGGCTTACAACTTTCTCCTGGAGGCCATTTGCAAAGGACGTTACCGCACCGGCGAACGGCTGATCGCCGAGGACATCGCCGGTGAAATCGGCATGAGCCGCATGCCGGTGCGCGAAGCGTTCCGCCGTCTGGATGCCGACGGCCTGGTGACGTTGCGGCCCAATCGCGGCGCCATCGTACGGGGCCTGAACATCGACGAAATGCGTGAAGTGTTCGAGATGCGCAGTGCCCTTGAGGGGCTCGCTATCCGAGTGGCTGTCGGCAAAATGACCGAGCGCCATTTCAGCCATCTGGAGCGTCTGCTCGACGAGATGGACGACTACCGCGAGGACAGTGCCGAGTGGGTCGGCCGTCATCGCGCCTTCCATGAATACCTGTGCAGCCTGAGTGAGCGCCCGCGCCTGATGCGGCAAATTTCGGCGCTGTATTCGGTGATCGAGCCGCACATGCGCCTGTGGCTGCAACACGCCGACAAGCCCCGCAGTGCCCGGGACGAACACGCCTCGATCGTGACCGCGTTGCGTTCCGGCGATCCGGATAAAGCGGCGGCGGTGGTGTGCGAGCACATCGAAGGAACGATTCCGCGCCTGATTCAGTTTCTTGAGGCTCATCAATAGAAGAGCAAACACATTTCCCGTAGGAGCGGGCGCAGGCTGCGATCTTTTGATGTTGCTTCTGAAAAGATCAAAAGATCGCAGCCTGCGGCAGCTCCTACAGGGGACATTCGTTGCAGTCACCTGGAGTCATGCTATGCAAAAGCCTTGCGCGTTAGTTGCGGTGTTCACCTTGAGTCTGTGTTCCCAATGGGCGTTTGCTGCCCCCGAGTTACCCGAGCGATTAAGCAAGAGCGAGAAGATCGTCTATTGCTCCGGTATGGATTCGCCACCGCTGGTGTCGTTTGACCTGAAGCAAAAACCGGTCGGACTTCAGGTGGATATGGGCGAGGCGATTGCCCAGCGTCTGGGTGACAAAAAAGTCGAATGGCGGATCTCTCCATTCGCCGGGCTGATCCCGGCGCTGTTGGCGCAACAGTGCGACATGATCGTCGATCAGCTGTTCGACAAGCCCGAACGTCGTGAGGTGATCGACATCGTCAACTTCATGTATTCCAGCCAGTCCATCGTGGTGCCCAAAGGCAATCCGAAATCGGTGAACACGCTGGAAGATTTATCGGGGCTCAAGGTCGCGGTCAGTAATGGTTCAACCATCCGCGTGCTGCTGGGCAAAGAGAACGAAAAACTCGAAGCGGCCGGCAAGGCACCGATGAAACTGGTGGTCTACAACGTCGACGCCGATGCGTTCCAGGCCTTGCGCATCAACCAGGTGGACGCTTTTGGCACCACGGTCGAGTCTGCCGGTCATTACCAGCAACTGGCCCCTGACTTGTTTCAATCGGCGGTGCCCGCTTTCAACCGCATCCTGACCGGTTTCGGTGTGCGCAAAAGTGATCCGCAATTGACAGTCGCGTTGACCGAAGTCTTGCAAGGCATGCGCGCCGACGGAAGTTACGAAGCGCTCCTCAGTAAATGGCATGTCGGCAGCGACAAACTGGACTGAGGACGAACCTGATGAACTTCAATTGGGATGTGTTCTGGCAATACTTGTTACAGCCCAGTGATGTCTACCTGACGGGGTTGTGGCTGACGTGCCTGATCAGTGTGTCGGCGATGTTACTCGGCTGTGTACTGGGGTTGATCGCGGCGTTGATGAAGCTGTCGAGCAACCCGCTGTTGCAATACCCGGTGCGCTTTTATGTGTGGCTGATGCGCGGCACGCCGCTGCTGGTGCAGATCGTGTTTCTGTACACGGCGTTGGCGGCTGGTGGCATTTTCCGCTTCGAAGACCTGGACCTCGGCTGGTTCATCGTGCCGGGCAACATTCAGGCTGCGATCATCGCCCTGGGCCTCAACGAGGGCGCGTACATGGCCGAGATCATTCGGGCCGGCATCGGTGCGGTGGACAAGGGCCAATACGAAGCGGGACGCTCGTTGGGCATGACGTTCTCCAGGTTGATGCGCCGTATCGTCCTGCCGCAGGCCTTCCGGGTCATCGTTCCGCCGCTGGGCAACGAGTTCAACGTGATGTTGAAAAACACCACGCTGGTCAGCGTGATCGGCGTGCAGGAGTTGTTGCTCAGCACGCAAATGGTGACTTCGGCGACCTTCCGGGTGTTCGAGTTGTATCTGGTGGTAGCCATTTACTTCCTGGCATTGACCACGCTCTGGGGCTTTTTCCAGCGCTGGCTCGAGGCGCGCTTCGGCCAGTCCGATCGTCCGGCTCCGGCCGCCAGCCGCATGTTCGGTCGCAACACCATGAAACTGTTGAGAGGGCGTTGAGATGGCGCACATGAGTGAAGAACTGGTCATCGAAGCGCTGGATATTCACAAGTCGTTTGGTAATCTGGAAATTCTCAAGGGCATTTCGCTGCAAGTGAAACGGGGTGAAGTCGTGGTGCTGATCGGCGCCTCCGGTTCGGGCAAAACCACCTTTATTCGCTGCATCAATTTGCTTGAGGACATTCAGTCCGGGCAAATCCGTGTCAGCGGCCAGCCCATGGGTTACCGCACCCGTACAGATGGCAGCCTGGTCCGGGATTCGGAGCGCAACATTGCGCGTCAGCGCCGGGACATCGGCATGGTGTTTCAGCGCTTCAATCTGTTTCCGCACATGACGGCCCTGGAAAACATCATCGAGGCGCCCATCCATGTGCTCGGAGTGTCTCGCGCGGCAGCGGTGGAACAGGCGCGGGCGTTGCTCAAGCGGGTCGGGCTGACCGAGAAGGCGGATCACTACCCTTCGATGCTGTCCGGTGGGCAGCAGCAGCGGGTGGCCATCGCCCGGGCGCTGGCCATGAAACCCCAGGCGATGTTGTTCGACGAACCCACCAGCGCCCTTGACCCGGAGACGGTGGGTGAAGTGCTGCAAGTCATGAAGGAACTGGCCGAGGAGGGCATGACCATGGTCGTGGTCACCCACGAAATGGGCTTTGCCCGCGAAGTGGCCGATCGGGTGGTGGTCCTCGATCAAGGGGAACTGATCGAGCAGGGGCCACCCGAGCAGATCTTCAGTCAGCCGAAGCACGCCCGTACCCGCGCCTTTCTCAGTCGCGTGTTGTAGGAGCGAGCCTGCTCCGGGCGGCGTTCCGACGATGGACTCAAGAGCACCGCGTTTATCCAGGAAGCCCGCGTCATCGGTAACGTCCATCGCGAGCGAGCTCGCTCCTACAGGTTTTTATGAACATTACTTTTGTGTGAGTCTTGCCATGTTCAAGTTTTCTGCCCACGAGTATCCCTACACCTCACAACGTCAAAGCGTTTTCGCCAAGCGCGGCATGGTCGCCGCCTCGCAACCGCTGGCGGCCGAAGCCGGAATTGAAATCATGCGTCGCGGCGGCAATGCCATCGATGCGGCGATCGCCACGGCCGCAGCGTTGACGGTGGTCGAGCCCACCGGTTGTGGCATCGGCGGTGACGCTTTTGCCTTGGTCTGGACCCAGGACAAACTGCACGGCCTGGCTGCCAACGGCGCCGCCCCGCAAGCCCTGAGCATTGAGGCAGTGAAAGCGGCCGGTCATGAAAAAATGCCGCTGCATGGCTGGACGCCTGTCACTGTGCCTGGCTGCCCGTCGGCCTGGGCGCAATTGTCCCGGCGTTTCGGTCGTCTGCCCTTTGCGGACTTGCTGCAGCCGGCGATCAGTCTGGCGCGGGACGGATTTCCCGTTTCGCCAGTGGTCGCCTTGCAGTGGCAAGCCGCGCTGGAGGATTTCACTCCGGACCGTAGCGACGTGCTCGAGAGCTGGTTCGAGACCTTCCTGATCGAAGGCCGTGCCCCCCGCGCCGGCGAGCTGTTCCGTAACCCGGCCCAGGCACGGACCTTGAGCGAATTGGCCGCCACGGAGTGTGAAAGTTTTTATCGTGGCGCGCTGGCGCAGAGGCTGGATGCGCATTCGCGGGCCACGGGCGGCTATCTGCGCGCCAGTGATTTGCAGGACTACAGCGCCCAGTGGGTTGAGCCGATCAAGGTCAACTATCGTGGCGTCGACGTCTGGGAGATTCCTCCCAGCGGTCAGGGACTCGTGGCGTTGATGGCATTGAAGATACTCGAGGGCTTTGACTTCGATCATCGCGACAGCCAACAGACCTGGCATCGTCAACTTGAAGCCATGAAACTCGCCTACAGCGATGGTTTGCACTACATCACCGATCCGGAGCACATGCGGGTGGCGGTGGACGATCTGCTCAGCGACCACTATTGCGCTCATCGCCGGGCGCAGATTGGTGAACAGGCCGTGGCGCCCCTGCCGGGTGATCCCCACGCCAGTGGTACGGTCTATCTGGCCACCGCCGATGCGGAGGGCAACATGGTTTCGTTCATCCAGAGCAACTATCACGGTTTTGGCTCCGGCGTGGTATTGCCCGACAGCGGTATCGCCCTGCAAAACCGCGGTGAAGAGTTCAGCCTCGATCCCGGGCATTGCAATTGCCTGGCGCCTGGCAAAAAGACCTTTCACACCATCATTCCAGGGTTTCTTACAAAAAACGGTGAGGCGATGGGTCCCTTTGGTGTCATGGGCGGCTACATGCAACCACAAGGGCATGTGCAGATGGTCATGAATCTGGTGGATTTCGGACTCAACCCTCAAGCCGCGCTGGACGCACCGCGTTGGCAATGGTTGGGCGACATGAAGGTGGGTATTGAGCAGGACGCTTCGCGGGATATGGTTGCGGCACTGGCGCGTCGTGGGCATGAGGTTCAGGTGGCGTGCGATCTCACCAGTTACGGGCGTGGGCAAATCATCTTGCGCGATCCTGAAACCGGCGTGTTATGCGGCGGGACAGAGCCACGAACGGACTCACATATAGCGGTGTATTGAAGAACACGAGAGAGGGCGAGGCGTTAATCACGGTGCGCGCACGATTCTGTAGGCGCTGGCTTGCCAGCGAAGGCGGCCGTAAGCGCACCGCCAGTTTCAACGATGCCTTCGCCGGCAAGCCGGCTCCTACAGGTATTGCGTTATCGGTGTGTCCCGGGATTGCGTGAAAAACCAAAAAAAAGACCCGGCAAAAAGCCGGGTCAAAAACCGTGATTAGCCTGATGAGGAGATAGTCCGGGAGACCGACCTAAGGTCACCTGGTCCATCGACTGATCTCGCGATCAGATGATGTAATAATAATCATTCTCATCATTGAGTCAAGCAATTTTGCCTGCGCTCTAGGAAAATTCTTTCCAGTCCTCCTTTTTTTGCGATTTCACCTCAGCCGTTTGCATACCCCTCCAGTGATCGATCGACCATGGCCTTGGCCATGTCGATCATGTGTACCGTCGAAAACGCCAGATCACGGGTTACACCTTGCAGATGATTGGCCGACTCGTTCGCGATGGCGGCGGCACAGCGCAACAAGTCCGAAGCATGGACCAACGCTTCTTCGCAACTGATATTGCGGTTCACATCAAAAAAGCGCGGCTCTGCCACTTCCTCCGAGATAGCGGGTTTCAAGTAATAGTCCAGGGCGCGTTGTGCCGCCTCTGAGTCCAGAGTCGAGGTGAGGGTGGTGTCGATTTGCATGTTCGGCAGTTCATTGGTGGGTTGGTTCATGGCGATGGCAAGCTCCGTGGCAGTTTCAGATCCGTGAATCGATCATAATACGAACTGTATTTGTGACGAGTATTTAAATACTACAACTTGTGTTTTGATGGCCGGAGTCACCCACGTATCGTGCCGCACATGGATAAATGGATAGAATTGGTCAAGGCCAAGATGAGTGAACTCAAAATCACTCAAGAGATACTCGCCGAGCGCCTCGGGATGTCCCAGGGCGGCATTGGCCACTGGCTCAACAAACGTCGTGAACCCGGCATCGAAGACATGAACCGTGTCCTGCGGGCGCTGGGCCTTGAGTTTCTCGAAGTGGCGCTGGTAATCCGGGAACCGCAGGCATCAACGGACGACGAAATCCCTCTGACACAGAAGTACAATCCGTACTACCGCTACCCGGTCAGTGACTGGCGCGAACCTGCCGAAGTGCGCGATGGCGAGGGCGCGGTGTATGGGAAAGGGCACTTTGAATTGTCCGATTATCACGCGCAGGGACCGGCATTCTGGTTGAGAGTGTCAGGTGATGCGATGACCGCACCCACTGGCATCAGTATTGCCCAAGGCATGCTGATCCTGGTGGACCCGGCGGTGGAAGCGGTGCCCGGCAAACTGGTCATTGCCCAGTGGCCGGACAGCGCCGAAGCCACATTCCGCAAGCTCATCGAAGAGGGCGGGCAGCGTTATCTGGTTCCGCTCAATCCGACGTATCCGAAAGCCTTGTACACCGATGAATGTCGAATCATCGGTGTAGTGGTTCAGGCAACGGCCAGGTTCTGATCAGATCGGTCCTCGCGATGCGCAGGACCGATCTTCATTTCACGCTTGTTCCAGTTCGACCAGGGCACTGCCTTCGCTGACCATCTCGCCTTCCTGGCAATACAAGGCCTTGATCACCCCGGCATGGGGTGCGCGAATGCTGTGCTCCATCTTCATCGCTTCCAGTACCACCAATTGCGCCCCGGCTTCGACCGATTGCCCGGCCTCCACCAGCACGCGGACGATGCTGCCGTTCATGGGTGCGGTCAGCCCGCCATGATGGCTGTGGCTGGCTTCGACGGCGCTGATCGGGTCGTAAGCCTCGATGCGGCGCAACTCGCCATCCCATTGCAAATACACCTGTTCGCCACGGCGTATTGCGCGGTGTTGACGGCGCACACCCGCCTGCTCGGTCAGCAACTGCTCGCCCTTGAGCCGAGCGCTGTGGGCATTGATGTCGCCCAGGGTCAGCGCCCGGTCCTGGCCTTCACAGCTCAGGTGCAGGGTGATTGCTCTCGGCAATCCGGCACGCAGGCCATTACGCGCCGCCCACGGCGAACTCGGGTCATCGGCGCGGGTTGCAGGCGGCTGGCTCTGGGCAAACGCCTGGGCGGCGGCTTGCCAGAAATCATCGCCCAGTTGCACTGGCGTCGGCAGCAATTGTTCCTGATAGCGTGGAATGAAGCCGGTATCGAGTTCGGCAGCGGCAAATGCCGGGTGACCGATGATGCGCCGCAGGAAATTGATGTTGGTCTTCAGCCCGCCGATGGCGAATTCGTCGAGCATGCTCAACAGGCGCAATCGCGCCTGTTCACGATCTTCACCCCAGGCAATCAGCTTGCCGAGCATCGGGTCGTAGAAAGGCGAAATTTCATCGCCTTCTTCAACACCGCTGTCCACTCGACGCCCCGGCCCTTGGGCGGATTCGCGATACAGCTCCAGGCGACCGGTCGCCGGCAGGAAGTCATTGCCCGGATCTTCGGCATACAGCCGCACCTCGATCGCGTGCCCCACCAGCGGCACCTGGTCTTGCGTCATCGGCAACGCTTCGCCGCGTGCCACGCGAATCTGCCAGGCCACCAGGTCGAGGCTGGTGATGGCTTCGGTGACCGGGTGTTCCACTTGCAGGCGGGTGTTCATCTCCATGAAGAAGAATTCGCCCCGCGCATCCAGCAAAAACTCAACGGTGCCGGCACCGACATAACCGATGGCCTGCGCTGAGCGCACAGCGGCTTCGCCCATGGCGCGTCGCAGCTCCGGGCTCAGGCCAGGTGCTGGCGCTTCTTCGACGACTTTCTGGTGGCGGCGCTGAATCGAGCAGTCGCGTTCGTTGAGGTACAGGCAGTTGCCGTGCTGGTCGGCGAACACCTGGATTTCCACGTGACGTGGTTTAAGCAGGTACTTCTCCACCAGCATCCGCGAGTCGCCGAACGACGATTGCGCCTCACGTTGTGCCGAGGCCAGGGCTTCGGCCAATTGGCTGACGTCCTCGACCACTTTCATGCCTTTGCCGCCGCCGCCTGCGGTAGCCTTGAGCAACACCGGGTAGCCGATGCGTTCGCAGGCGGTGCGGAAGGTTTCCAGGTCTTGGGCTTCGCCGTGATAACCGGGCACCAGCGGTACGCCAGCGGTTTCCATCAAGGCTTTGGCCGCGGACTTGCTGCCCATGGCATCAATGGCCGAGGCAGGCGGGCCGAGGAAAATCAGACCGGCTTTTTCGATGGCGCGGGCGAACCCGGCGTTCTCCGACAAGAAGCCGTAGCCGGGGTGAATCGCCTGGGCACCGCTGGTCTTGGCGGCGGCAATCAGTTTGTCGATCTGCAGATAGCTGTCGGCGGCTTTGCTGCCACCCAGGTCGACGCGAATGTCGGCTTCGCGGCTGTGCCGGGCGTCACGGTCGGTGGCGCTGTGCACGGCCACGGTGGTCAGGCCCAGCGCCTTGGCGGTGCGCATCACCCGGCAAGCGATTTCGCCACGGTTGGCCACCAGCAGGGTGGTGAGGACAGGTGCGCTCATCAGCGGGGCTCCTTGGTGGATTCGGCCTGCCAGCTCGGCGGACGTTTTTGCAGGAAGGCACGCAAGCCTTCCTGGCCTTCGGGGCTGACACGAATGCGGGCGATGGCGTTTTCGGTGTAGCGGCGCAATGCCGGGGTCAGTGAGCCGTCGCCGACTTCGCGCAACAGGTCTTTGCTGGCGCGCATCGCGGCCGGACTGTTGAGCAGCAGATTGTCGATCCACTGTTCGACTTTCTGTTCCAGCTCGGCACTTGCATAACTCTCCGACAACAAACCGATTTCCCGTGCCCGTTGCCCGCCGAAACGTTCAGCGGTCAAGGCATAGCGACGTGTAGCGCGCTCGCCAATGGCTTGCACCACGAACGGGCTGATCACTGCCGGCGCCAGGCCGATGCGCACTTCCGACAGGCAGAACTGCGCGTCATCGGTACCGATGGCCATGTCGCAGCAACTGATCAGGCCCAGCGCGCCACCGAAGGCCGCGCCCTGTACCACCGCCAGGGTCGGGACTTTCAGCTTGGCCAGGTTGTACATCAACTCCGCCAGTTCCCGGGCGTCATCGAGGTTGGTGGCGTAATCGAGTTCGGCCGATTGCTGCATCCAGGCCAGGTCGGCACCGGCGCTGAAATGCTTGCCGCGGCCGCGCACGATCAGAAATCGCAGGCTGGCATCGCTCGCGACTTTGTCGAGGGCGAGGATCAGTTCGCGGATCATTTCGGCGTTGAAGGCGTTGTTCTTTTCTTCACGGCTGAGCCACAGGGTGGCAAAACCACGGGGGTCGCTCAGCAGTTCGAGGGTGTTGAAGTCGCTCATGTTCTTCCGTCTCCACGGTCCTTGTAGGGGCGTGCTTGCTCGCGAACGCGATAACCGGTTTTACGATTGCTTCGCAATCGAACGGGGGCAAGCCCCCTCGCCACACAAGCCCGCACCCACAAAAAAATCACATCCGGAACACGCCGAAGCGGCTCGGTTCGATTGGCGCGTTCAACGACGCGGACAAGGCCAGGGCCAGTACGTCGCGGGTCTGGGCCGGGTCGATGACACCGTCGTCCCACAGGCGCGCGCTGGAATAGTAGGGATGACCCTGTTCTTCGTATTGGTCGAGGATCGGCTGCTTGATTTCGGCTTCCTGCTCGGCGCTGAAACCCTGGCCGCTGCGCTCGGCCTGCTCACGCTTGACCTGTACCAGTACGCCGGCCGCCTGCTCGGCGCCCATCACGCCGATCCGCGCATTCGGCCACATCCACAAAAAGCGCGGATCGTAGGCGCGGCCGCACATGCCGTAGTTGCCGGCACCGAAGCTGCCGCCGATGATCACAGTGAACTTCGGCACCTTGGCGCAGGCCACCGCCGTCACCAGTTTCGCGCCGTGCTTGGCGATGCCGCCGGCTTCGTACTTCTGGCCGACCATGAAACCGGTGATGTTCTGCAAAAACAGCAACGGAATGCCGCGCTGGCACGCCAGTTCGATGAAGTGCGCGCCTTTCTGGGCCGCTTCAGCGAAGAGGATGCCGTTGTTGGCGAGGATCGCGATCGGGTAGCCGTGCAGGTAAGCAAAACCACACACCAGCGTTGTCCCGAACAGCGCCTTGAACTCGTCGAACACCGAACCATCCACCAGTCGCGCAATCACTTCGCGCACGTCAAACGGTTGCTTGGCGTCGGCCGGGACTACGCCGTACAACTCGTCACTGCTGTACAGCGGGGCGATCGGCGTGCGTTGCTGAACCTCGCCTTGCTTGTGCCAGTTGAGGTTGGCGACGCTGCGGCGGGCGAGCGCAAGTGCGTGCTCATCGCTCTCGGCATAATGGTCGGCCACCCCGGAAATCTTGCAGTGCACATCGGCCCCGCCGAGGTCTTCGGCGCTGACCACTTCACCGGTCGCGGCCTTCACCAGCGGCGGGCCGGCGAGGAAGATCGTCGCTTGTTCGCGAACCATGATCGCTTCGTCGGCCATCGCCGGTACGTACGCGCCGCCAGCGGTGCAGGAGCCCATGACCACGGCAATCTGCGGGATGCCCATGGCGCTCATGTTGGCCTGGTTGAAGAAGATCCGGCCGAAGTGCTCGCGGTCCGGGAACACTTCATCCTGGCGCGGCAAGTTAGCGCCGCCGGAGTCCACCAGATAGATGCACGGCAGGCGGTTCTGCTGGGCGATGGTCTGGGCGCGCAGGTGTTTTTTCACCGTCAACGGGTAATACGAGCCACCTTTCACCGTGGCGTCGTTGGCGACGATCATGCACTCGACGCCCTCCACACGGCCGATCCCGGCAATCACGCCAGCGGCGGGGACGTCTTCGCCATACACCTCGTACGCCGCCAGTTGACTGATTTCCAGAAACGGCGAACCCGGATCGAGCAAGCGGTTGATGCGCTCGCGGGGCAGCAGTTTGCCCCGCGAAGTATGGCGTTCCTGTGCCTTCGGGCCGCCACCTTGCGCCACTTGGGCGAGCAGGGTGTGCAACGCGTCGACCTGCTTGAGCATCGCCGCGCTGTTGGTGGCGAACTCCGCTGAACGGGGGTTGAGCTGGGTGTGCAGGGTAGCCATGGACAGCTCCGTTTAGCGGGTTTCGTTGAACAGTTCGCGACCGATCAGCATGCGACGGATCTCACTGGTGCCGGCACCGATTTCGTACAGCTTGGCATCACGCAACAGACGACCAGCCGGGAATTCGTTGATGTAGCCGTTACCACCGAGAATCTGGATCGCGTCGAGGGCCATTTGCGTGGCGCGTTCGGCGCTGTAGAGGATCACGCCGGCGGCGTCCTTGCGCGTGGTTTCGCCGCGCTCGCAGGCCTGGGCCACGGCGTACAGGTAGGCGCGGCTGGCGTTGAGTTGGGTGTACATATCGGCGACCTTGCCCTGGATCAGCTGGAATTCGCCGATGCTTTGGCCGAACTGCTTGCGGTCGTGGATGTATGGCACGATCAAATCCATGCACGCCTGCATGATCCCGGTCGGGCCACCGGAGAGCACAACGCGCTCGTAGTCGAGGCCGCTCATCAGCACTTTCACGCCGCCGTTGAGCACGCCGAGGATGTTCTCTTCCGGCACTTCGACGTCATCGAAAAACAGCTCGCAGGTGTTCGAACCGCGCATGCCGAGCTTGTCGAATTTGTTGCTGCGGCTGAAGCCTTTCCAGTCGCGCTCGACGATGAAAGCAGTGATGCCGTGGGGGCCTTTTTCCAGGTCGGTCTTGGCGTAGATCACATAGGTGTTGGCGTCCGGACCGTTGGTGATCCAGGTCTTGCTGCCGTTGAGCACGTATTTGTCGCCGCGCTTGTCGGCGCGCAGTTTCATCGAGACCACGTCGGAACCGGCATTCGGCTCGCTCATGGCCAGGGCGCCGATGTGCTCGCCGCTGATCAGCTTTGGCAGGTATTTGGTTTTCTGTTCGTGGTTGCCGTTGCGGTTGATCTGGTTGACGCAGAGGTTGGAGTGCGCGCCGTAGGACAGGGCCACTGAGGCCGAGCCACGGCTGATTTCTTCCATGGCCACCACGTGGGCCAGGTAACCCAGGCCGGCGCCGCCGTACTCTTCCGGCACGGTGATGCCCAGCAGGCCCATGTCGCCGAATTTGCGCCACAGGTCGGCCGGGAACAGGTTGTCGATGTCGATCTGAGCGGCGCGCGGGGCGATCTCCTTGGCGACGAAGGACTGGACCTGATCGCGCAGCATGTCGATGGTTTCACCGAGGGCAAAGTTCAGGGATGGATAGCTCATGGGGCACCTTTTGGCTTTTTTGTCGGTTGGTGAGACTGTCAATGGGTTCTCACCTTTACGTTAACGTAAACCTGTGACGAATGGCTGTCAATCGCCCTTTACGTTAACGTCAACTTGAGCGAGAGTAGAGTCAATGAATCCTGTAGGAGCGGCGGTGCGGCGATCCGACTTGCCCGCGAAGGCGTCGGATCCGTCGACATCGATGTTGAACGTGCTGGCCTCTTCGCTGGCAAGCCAGCTCCTTCAGGGGAACATTCGCAGCCCATAAATAAAGACAATAGGGGTCGTCATGGATCAACCCAGTGCAAGCCCGCAACGCAGTTACACCCGTGGTTCCCAGGACAAAGCCTTGCTGGCGATGACCATCGGCCAGGCGTTCGACAACACGGTCGCGCAGTACCCGGACGGGGAGGCGCTGGTGGTGCGCCACCAACAGCTGCGTTACACCTGGCGGCAATTGGCCGAGGCTGCGGACCTGCATGCCAGAGCGCTGCTGGCGTTGGGTCTGCAGACGGGTGATCGTCTCGGCATCTGGGCGCCCAATTGCGCGCAATGGTGCATCAGTCAGATTGCCACCGCGAAAATCGGCGTGATCCTGGTCAACATCAACCCCGCCTATCGCAGTTCCGAACTCGAATACGTGTTGAAGCAGTCCGGCTGCCAATGGCTGGTTTGCGCCGGGGCCTTCAAGTCCTCGAACTATCACGCGATGCTGCAAGGCCTGGTGCCGGAGCTGGCCGAACAATCCATCGGCAAGTTGCACAGTGAGCGGTTGCCGCAGTTGCGTGGCGTCATCAGCCTGGATGCGCAGCCACCGTCGGGGTTCCTGCCATGGTCGCAACTGGCCGATATGGCCGGCAGCGTCACGGTCGAGCAATTGCATGAACGCCAGGACAGCCTGCATTTCGATCAGCCGGTGAATATCCAGTACACCTCCGGCACCACCGGTTTTCCCAAGGGCGCGACCCTCAGTCACTACAACATTCTCAACAACGGTTACATGGTCGGCGAAAGCCTGGGCCTGACGGCGGCCGATCGGCTGGTGATCCCGGTGCCGTTGTATCACTGCTTCGGTATGGTCATGGGCAACCTCGGTTGCATCACCCATGGCAGCACGATGATTTATCCAAACGACGCATTCGATCCGTTGCTGACCCTCGGCACTGTGGCCGAAGAAAAAGCCACGGCGCTGTACGGCGTACCGACCATGTTCATCGCCATGCTCGATCAGCCCCAGCGTGCCGGGTTCGACCTGTCGAGCCTGCGCACCGGGATCATGGCCGGCGCGACCTGTCCTATCGAAGTGATGCGCCGGGTCATCAGCGAAATGCACATGAGCGAAGTGCAGATTGCCTACGGCATGACGGAAACCAGTCCGGTGTCGTTGCAGACCGGTCCTGCAGACGATCTGGAACTGCGCGTGACCACCGTCGGCCGCACCCAGCCACAACTCGAAAGCAAGATCATCGATGAAGCGGGCAACCTGGTACCGCGCGGCACCATCGGTGAGCTATGCACCCGCGGTTACAGTGTGATGCTCGGTTACTGGAACAACCCCGAAGGCACCGCAGAAGCCATCGATCAGGCTGGCTGGATGCACACCGGCGACCTGGCGAGCATGAACGATGAAGGCTACGTGTGCATTGCCGGGCGCAACAAGGACATGATCATCCGCGGCGGTGAGAATGTTTACCCGCGGGAGCTGGAGGAGTTTTTCTTCACTCACCCGGCCATTGCGGACGTTCAGGTGATCGGCATTCCTTGCTCGCGCTACGGCGAAGAGATCGTCGCCTGGATCAAGTTCCACCCTGGCCACAGCGCCACCGAGCAAGAACTGCAAGCCTGGTGCAAGGAGCGCATCGCGCACTTCAAGACGCCGCGATACTTCAAGTTCGTCGAGGAGTTTCCGATGACGGTGACCGGCAAGATCCAGAAGTTCAGGATGCGCGAGATCAGCGTCGAGGAGTTGCGTAACAAGCAGGGTTGACCACAATCCCCTGTGGGAGCGAGCTTGCTCGCGATGAGGGTGTGACATTCAACATTTGTACTGACTGATCCGCCGCCATCGCGAGCAAGCTCGCTCCCACAGGGATTGGTGTAAAACACAAACGCCAGACAGCACAAAGGGGAGCCGAAGCTCCCCTTTAATTTCGTTGCACGTGCTCTTTTTTTATTATTGAGGGTCGGTCTGTTGTTGTTTTTGGCAACCGTTGCCCTTTACCGCTGTTTTTGGCGATCCCCATTCGGGATCAAGAGCAAACGTATTTTTTTGAGCGCTGATCTGCTTTCTCGCTGAACGATCCAACCGAATCGGGAGCTACCTGAAGGTAGTTTTATTATTCTCTGTCCGGTTGCGGGTAACTCCGAAAAGCACCCTGAAAAGCACATCTTCTCCAAAAAAATCTGTTAGCTGCGTCTCTGCCGTGTTGTTTTTGTTATGTCAGAGTCGTTACGTCTTGTTTTTATTAGGTTTGCCGCAATTTTTTTATTCTTGTTGTGCGATAGATATAGCAGGAGCCATGCCAACTTTTTAAAAGCCTTTAAAATCAATGGTTTGAGGATTTTCAGGGTTTTACGCCTCAGGCAAAACCCTGCATTTTGTTTCCGTGTTACTCGCTTGTGCCCACGTTTTAGTCTGTGCGGTAACACCCGGACACACTCAACGTACTCACTGTGCGCTGCGGGCCTTGGCCACGCGGGAACCGGTAGGGCGACCCAGTACGGTACAAATCTGTTGACCGGCAACCATCAAGGCGTCGAGGTCGATTCCGGTGTCGATGCCCAGGCCGTTGAGCAGGTAAACCACGTCTTCGGTCGCGACGTTACCGCTGGCGCCCTTGGCATAGGGGCAGCCGCCCAGGCCTGCGATAGAGCTGTCGAACACAGAGATGCCTTCCAGCAGGCTGGCGTAGATGTTGGCCACGGCCTGGCCGTAGGTGTCGTGGAAGTGTCCGGCGAGTTTTTCCCGGGGCACATCCTTCGATACCACTTCAAACATCCTGCGGGTTGCACCAGCGGTGCCGGTGCCGATGGTGTCCCCCAGCGAGACCTCATAGCAGCCCATGGCATAGAGTTCGCGAGCGACCATGGCGACCTGCTCCGGGGCGACGTTACCTTCATAGGGGCAGCCCAGCACACAGGACACATACCCGCGCACGGTCACTCCATGTTGTCGGGCAGCGTCCATGATCGGCGCGAAACGCTCCAGGCTTTCGCTGATCGAGCAATTGATGTTGCGTTGGGAAAACGCCTCGGATGCCGCCGCGAACACGGCCACTTCCTTGACCCCGGCGGCGAGGGCATCTTCGAAACCGCGCAGGTTGGGAGCGAGTGCGCCGTAGACCACGCCCGGCTTGCGCTGGATCTGCGCGAAGACCTCGGCGGAGCCGGCCATCTGCGGCACCCACTTGGGCGAAACGAAGCTGCCGACTTCTATATAGCCGAGCCCGGCTGCGGTCAGCGCATCGACCAGTTGTACCTTGTCGGTAACACTGATGGGCCGGGCTTCATTTTGCAGACCATCGCGTGGGCCGACTTCGACGATGCGTACGTGGGTGGGGAGGGGCATGGGGTTCGACCTGTGCTGATTGTCTGAATGCGCTGAGAACCCTGTGGGAGCGAGCTTGCTCGCGATGAGGGCATCACATTCAACATTTTTGGTGACTGACACTCCGCTATCGCGAGCAAGCTCGCTCCCACAGTGGATAATGTGGATTTACTGAACCGATTCCTGGTTTTTGAGCGTCTGCTCCAGCGCCTGCACGCAGCGCTCTTCGGCAGTGTCCAGCTCAAGCTTCATCTGTTCGATGTCCAGCAGCTGCTGTTCAAGTTGCTCCCGGCGCTCGCTGATTTTCGCCAGCATGCTGTGCAACTGCTTGGTGTTACCGCTGGACGGGTCGTAGAGCTCGATCAGTTCGCGGCATTCAGCCAGCGAGAAACCGATGCGCTTGCCCCGCAGGATCAGCTTCAGGCTGACCTTGTCGCGGGGTGAGTAAATGCGTTCCTGGCCACGACGCTCAGGGCTGAGCAGGCCTTGCTCTTCATAAAAGCGAATGGCCCGGGTGGTGATGTCGAGCTCGCGGGCGAGATCGGAAATGCTGTAGGTCTGGCTGCTCATGGAAGCGCTCGCAAAAGGTCATGGCTCTAAGCTAATGGCAGGTTGACGTTTACGTCAAGGGGCAGAGGTTTTCGCTGTTCTGACTGGCCCCATCGCGAGCAAGCTCGCTCCCAGTGTGCCCGGCATGGGCCAAAACCAGTCACCTGAAAAGTGGTGACCAGAATGAGTGACGAGAACTGTAGTGAAACGCAAGGGGGAAGCCGCGAGGCCAACCTGAAAGAAGCGTGTAGCAAAGGCGCGACCGCAGGAACACGAACAAGCAGCGAGGCCGGATGCGGGCGATGAGTGTGCTGGGAGCCACGAAATCCAACCGTCACCGAAAGACGCATCAGGTAGAGC